>NZ_CP071448.1:2871666-3218333 GCF_017352115.1 Flavobacterium endoglycinae | reverse complement strand
CAAGGGTAACTTCATCCGCATATTCCAATTCATCTCCAACTGCTATTCCTCTTGCAATTGTAGAAATTATAATTTCAGATTCTGCAATTTGTTTATAAATATAAAAGTTTGTTGTATCTCCTTCCATAGTAGAACTGAGTGCAAAAATAATTTCAGTTACTTTTCCTGATTTTACTTTTTCAACTAAACTAAAAATATTCAACTGGCTTGGGCCAACCCCTTCAATAGGTGAAATTTTACCGCCAAGCACATGATATATTCCTTTATACTGCCCAGTATTTTCGATAGCCATAACATCACGGATATCTTCCACTACACATATAACTTGATGGTTTCTTGAAGTATTAGCACAAATTTCACAGATTTGAGTATCTGAAATGTTATGGCAATTTTCACAAAATTTAATATCCTCACGCATATTCAATAATGCCTGCGAAAGAAATCCAGTTTGCTCTTTTGGCTGTTTAAGAAGATGCAGTACTAAACGCAATGCTGTACGCTTACCAATTCCTGGCAATTGTGACATTTCGTTAACTGCTTTCTCTATTAATTTTGATGAAAATTCCATAATGACAAAAGTAATCTTTTTAATGGTATCAGAAGCTTAGACCAATTAAAAACAATATGGAATGAGATTATAAATATTTTTTCAGGATTATTTGAATCTCAAAAAATCTTAGAAAAAATTAATATTGATTCGTTGCCAATAAAACTAACGTACATGCAACTTCAACTTCAATATTATTTAATTCTAACAATTGATACAATTCAGGATTCTCTGTTCCGGGATTAAAAATTACTCTCTTAGGTTGAGATTCAACAATATAATTATAGTAATCACGCTGGCGTACAGGATTTAAATATAAAGTTACCGTATCAATATTTTTTACAGGAATGGCTTTTGTATGTATCGTTACTCCTGCAACTTCTCCGGGAGTAATTCCAATTGCAACAACGGTATGTCCCTTTTGCGTTAATGCATTAATAGCTCTAAAGGCATATCGATCAGTTTTTGTCGTTGCACCAAGCAACAAAGTTTTTTTATTTTTCATCATCATAGAATATTGTACAAAAGTAATTAAAAGTAAAAGCTTAATTTGCCTTATCGATTGAGAATATTGACTGTAAAAAATAATATCACGTTATTAATTTCAATGCAGAAATTAAAATTTGACTATTTTTACTTCATTAACCAATCACTTTTATGGATTTATTCATTTACTTATTTGCTGCGCTTTTCTCGGTTTTAAACCCAATTGGAACTGTTCCAATTTTCGTAGGATTAACACAACATGACTCGCAAAAAGAACGTTCGAGAATTTCTCTTTGGACTGCAATTAACGTTTTTATTATTTTACTAGTTTCTTATTTTATCGGTCAGTATGTTTTAACTTTTTTCGGAATCAGTATCGATGCGCTTAGAATTGCCGGCGGAATTGTAATCGTAAATTCAGGATTCTCACTTCTTTCAGGAAAATTTAATAAAAAACGAGGAATCAATAAAAAAATTGAGAATGAAGCGCAACAGAGAAATGATATTGCATTAACACCGCTCGCAATTCCTATGCTAGCCGGGCCAGGTTCTATTTCGTTATTAATTGCATTTTATCAGGAACATCACGAGATAGACGAAATCATTATTTCATCTCTTGCTATTCTAGCTATCGGGATTGCAATTTTTGTAATTTTAAAAAGTGCTCATTATCTCGCAAGGATATTAGGAGCTTCTGGAATTGTAGCAATTTCTCGAATTGTTGGTTTTATTGTAATTTCTATCGGAATTCAATATATCGTGAGTTCGATTATAAATATCATTAAAGGAAATCTAATGTAGTTTTCAAGTTTTAAAGTAACAAAAAACGGGATAGTTAAATGGCTATCCCGTTTTTTATTTTTATATCGAATAAATTTTTAATTTCTGGGTAAAAAAACTTCGGCCATCATGCATCTGGCACTTCCACCTCCGCAAGCCTCAATTGTATCTAAACTAGAACTTAAAATTTCGGCATGTTTTTCTAATTGTTCAATTTGTTTAGGAGTCAAACTTTGATGTGCAGACGCACTCATAACAATATATCGTTTGTCATTTGTTCCTCGTACTTCGAGCATATTACCCGCAAAATTATTCACTTGATCTTCTGTAATTAAAATGATTTCTTTTTTATCATCTTTTAAATTATCAAGAACCATTTTGCGTTCTTTTTTATCATCAATACAATCTGCACAAATAACAGCAAAAGTTTCACCTAAACACATCATCACATTGGTATGATAAATTAGTTTACGTTCTCCATCAACGGTTTGAAATGCTTCAAAAATGACTGGAGCGTAATCAAAATCTTCGCAGAATTCAATAAACAACTCTTCGTCTGCTCTTGGAGACAATGCACAATACGCTTTTCCATTTGCTCTGTCTAACAATAAACTTCCTGTTCCTTCTAAGAAAATCTCATCTTCTTCTGCAGACGTATAATCCATAATATTAGAAATCTCAAAACCTTTTTCTTCAAGTGTATCTAAGATATCTTCACGACGCTCCTGACGACGATTTTCTGCAAACATCGGATAAAGAGCTACATCTCCATTTTCATGAAATGAAACCCAGTTGTTTGGAAAAATACTATCGGGAGTATCCGTTTCTAAAGTATCTTCTATTACAGTAACATCAACTCCAACTGCTCTAAGCTTTTCAACGAAAGCATCAAATTCTTGCTGCGCTTTTGCATTTACTGTACTTGGCAATAATCCATCTAATACTTTTTGGTAATAATTATTTACTGCAGTCTGTTCGTTCATTCTAAAAGCAACAGGCCGAATCATAACGATTGCATTTGTTGTCTGTTTCATATGTATATTTTTTAATATAGAAGATGCACTGCAGTGCGCCTCTACTGATTTTTTAGTCTCTAATTAATGGTAAAGTGGAACATCTCAACAACCCTTCTTGCTTTGCAATTTCGGCATACGGAATTTCTTCGACTGTAAAACCATTTGCACGCAGCCAGTTATTTAATCGGGTAAAGTTTTTCTCAGAAACCACAACATTTTTATCGATTGAAAAAACATTCGAAAACATGTGATACATTTCTTCTCTTTCAATATGAAATAAGTTTTCTTTTCCGAAAAGATTTACCAAATACAAATAGTCAGCTTCTTCTCGGAAACCTCTTTTATAAATGATTCCTTTATTTTCTCCAACTGGCTGAAAACAGCAATCTAGATGCAATGCGTTATCTCTTGCTTCTAATTTGGATTTAACTAAATCGAACTCCTTTACAATTTTATTTGGAAACAATTCTTTAATGAAATTAACGCCATGCATATTTGTTCTTGCCGTAATATAATCTTTATAATCACTTCCTTTATAAGTTCCTATAAAAATGTGATCATTCCAAAGCATAACATCACCACCTTCAATATGTACTTCTTCAGGAGGACGAACTACTTTTTGAGGATCCATTTGATCAATTACGTATTGAATTGCGTCTAATTCGCGCTCACGATCAGGAAGAATATTGGATTTTACAAAAACATCATCAATTACAAATCCAATATCTCGGGCGAAAATCTGATTGTAATTCTCAATCATTTCAGGTCGATATACTTTAACATCATATTTCTGAAAAACGAAATTAAAAGCATCCATTTCAGCAACCATGTCTTTTTCGATTGGATATGTTCCTGCTTTAATATGTTCCAATGATTTAGGATCATAGGCTTCCTCTAAACTAGGAGTTGGCCCATTATGAACGGCTGAACCCAAGACAACTGCGCGCAATCTTGACGTTTCGTTCTTTACATTTAATTGCAACATAACTTTATTATATTTTGGACAAAGATAAAAAAAGCTTCACAGTAAGTGAAGCTTTCTATTTTTATTTATTTACGTTTAAACTCACGTAAAGGATGTCCTGTATAAATTTGTCTTGGTCTTCCAATTGGTTCTTTATTTTCACGCATTTCTTTCCATTGCGCAATCCAACCTGGTAATCTACCAATTGCAAACATTACTGTAAACATATCTGTTGGGATTCCTAATGCTCTGTAAATAATTCCAGAGTAGAAATCAACATTTGGATATAAGTTTCTTGATTTGAAGTATTCGTCTTCTAGAGCAGCTGTTTCTAATTTTCTTGCGATATCTAAAATTGGATCTTCAACTCCTAAAGTTTCTAAAACTTCCTGAGCCGCTTTTTTAATGATTTTTGCTCTTGGATCGAAATTTTTATAAACTCTGTGTCCAAAGCCCATTAAACGGAAAGGATCATTTTTGTCTTTTGCTTTCGCCAAAAATTTATCTGTATCGCCACCATCTTTGTTGATCTCTTCAAGCATCTCAAGTACCGCTTGGTTAGCACCTCCGTGAAGAGGTCCCCAAAGAGCAGAAACACCTGCAGAAACCGAAGCAAATAAACCAGCATGAGATGAACCAACCATTCTAACAGTTGAAGTAGAACAGTTTTGCTCATGATCTGCATGAAGAATAAATAATTTATCTAAAGCATTTACAATTACTGGATTTGCAGAGTAAGGCCCCGTAGGCAACTGGAACATCAATTGCATAAAGCTTTCTACGTAACCTTTTGTATTGTCATAATAATTCAAAGGATAGCCCATTGATTTTCTATATGTCCATGTAGCAATTACAAGGAATTTTGCCATTGTTTTGCAAATAGCCTCATACATTTCTTTTTCGTTATCAACATTTACTGCTTTAGGATTAAATGCTGTTAAAGCACTTGTTAAAGCAGATAATACTCCCATTGGGTGAGCTGTTTTTGGAAAACCGTCAATAATATTTTTCATTTCCTCGTTTACCAAAGAATGTTTTCTAATACCATTTTCGAACTGCTCTAGTTCTTCTGCAGTTGGTAATTCTCCGAAAATCAAAAGATAAGACACTTCTAAGAAACTAGCTTTTTCTGCTAAATCTTCGATTGAATATCCTCTGTAACGTAAAATCCCTAATTCTCCGTCAAGGAAAGTGATTTCACTTTTACAAGATCCTGAATTTTTATATCCCGGGTCAATTGTAATAATACCAGTTAAATCACGTAATTTGTTAATATCGATAGCTGATTCATTTTCACTTCCTGTAATTACTGGAAGTTCAATTTTCTTACCATCTACTTCTAATGTAGCTATTTTTGACATAATATATCGGAAATAAATCTTATAAAATAATAATTTCTCAAATCTAAGGAATTTAAGACTAATTTAAAAAAGAATACTGCTATGAATTTGTTAAAAGTCCAAAAAAAAACCATTCGTTAAAAAACGAATGGTTAATCTTAATATATAACTCTAAAAATTATTTAATCTTGAAAGCTTTTAAGCCTGGGAAATAAGCTGTACTTCCTAATTCTTCTTCAATTCTTAATAATTGGTTGTATTTTGCCATACGATCAGAACGAGAAGCAGAACCAGTTTTAATTTGTCCACAGTTTAAAGCAACTGCTAAGTCAGCAATTGTATTATCTTCTGTTTCTCCAGAACGGTGAGACATTACTGAAGTATATCCAGCGTTTTTAGCCATATTTACAGCAGCAATAGTTTCAGTTAAAGTACCAATTTGGTTTACTTTTACTAAGATTGAATTTGCAATTCCTTTCTCAATACCAGTTGATAAACGAGCAACGTTAGTAACAAATAAATCATCACCTACTAATTGAACTTTATCTCCAATTTTCTCCGTTAAAGCTTTCCATCCATCCCAGTCATCTTCGTACATACCATCTTCAATAGAGATAATTGGATATTTAGCAGCAAGTTCAGCTAAGTATTGAGCTTGTTCTTCAGAAGTTCTGATTTTTCCTGTTTCACCTTCAAATTTAGTGTAATCGTATTTTCCGTTTACATAAAACTCAGAAGCAGCACAGTCAAGAGCAATCATAATTTCGTCACCAAAAGTATATCCTGCTTTCTCAACAGCTAATTTAATAGTATCCAAAGCATCTTCAGTTCCACCAGCTAAGTTTGGAGCGAAACCACCTTCATCACCAACAGCAGTACTTAAACCTCTGTCGTGTAAAACTTTTTTCAAGCTATGGAAAATTTCAGTTCCCATTTGCATAGCATGTGTAAAAGAAGTTGCTTTTACTGGGAAAATCATAAACTCTTGAAATGCAATAGGTGCATCAGAGTGAGAACCTCCATTAATAATATTCATCATTGGTACTGGAAGCGTGTTTGCAGAAACACCACCTACATATCTGTATAATGGCAATCCTAATTCATTTGCAGCAGCTTTTGCAGCAGCTAATGAAACACCTAAAATTGCGTTAGCTCCTAATTTAGATTTGTTTGGAGTTCCATCTAAATCAATCATTAATTGATCGATAGTGTTTTGCTCAAATACAGAAGTACCAACTAATTCTTCAGCAATAACAGTATTTACATTGTTCACTGCGTTTAAAACTCCTTTTCCTAAGTAGGCTTTACCTCCATCACGTAATTCAACAGCTTCGTGCTCTCCAGTTGAAGCTCCAGATGGAACAGCAGCTCTACCTAAAACTCCATTTTCAGTTACTACATCAACTTCGATAGTAGGATTTCCTCTGGAATCCAAAATTTGTCTTGCGTGAACTTTAATTATAATACTCATTATTTTTGTTTTTTATTAATAGATTATAGATTTTTTTTCGAAATTATAAAAATATTTAATATTAAAAACGGATTTTCTCTACTAAACACCTTTATTTATTAACTACATCGTTTTAGACACAGCTAGTTTTATATTCTCAACAAATTGATCAAATAAATATGACGAATCATGCGGTCCAGGACTTGCCTCTGGGTGATATTGTACTGAAAAACAATTTTTATTCTTCATTCTCATTCCAGCTACTGTATCATCATTTAAATGAATATGTGTAAGCTCTAATTCTGGATGTCCTTCTAAAGCTTCTCTTTTTACAGCAAATCCATGATTTTGAGAAGTAATTTCACCTTTACCTGTTAAAAGATTTTTTACCGGATGATTAATTCCTCTATGTCCACCAAACATTTTATAAGTTTGGACTCCATTAGCCAAAGCAATAATCTGGTGGCCTAAACAAATTCCGAATAATGGTCTGTCATCAGCAATAATTTTTTTAGCTACTTCAATAACTCCGTGTAGCGGATCTGGATCTCCAGGTCCGTTCGACAAGAAAAACCCATCTGGATTAAAAGAATTTAATTCCTCGTATGAGGCATCATAAGGAAAGACTTTAATGTAGCAATCTCTTTTTGCAAAGTTTCTTAAAATATTTTTCTTAATTCCAAGATCAAGTGCCGAAATTTTGTACGTTGCATTTTCATCACCAACAAAATAAGGTTCTTTAGTTGAAACTTTCGAAGCTAATTCCAGACCTTCCATATTTGGAACATTTGCTAATTCTTTTTTCAAATCTTCAATTGAAGTTCCATCTGTGCAGATCACGGCATTCATTGCACCATTATCACGAATATAACTAACCAGAGCTCTTGTATCAACATCCGAAATACAAATTAAGTTTTGTTTTGCAAAATAATCCTCTAAGCTTCCAGAAGCACCTACTCTTGAATAATTAAAACTAAAGTTTTTACAAACTAAACCAGCAATTTTTACATCTTCAGATTCTACCTCCTGATCATTCACACCGTAATTACCAATATGCGGATTAGTAGTTACCATGATTTGTCCAAAATAAGAAGGATCTGTAAAAATCTCCTGATATCCCGTCATTCCAGTGTTAAAACAAACTTCACCAAAAGTTTTACCGCTAATCCCGATAGATTTACCATGAAAAATAGTTCCATCACTTAGTAATAAAATGGCGCTTTGTCGTGTTGTGTATTTCATTCTTTAATTGTATTGTTTTTAATCGTCTTATGAAACTTTACAGTTTCACTGTAATTAGATATTTTGCAAATTTACTTCTTTAAAAGAGCGCTTCCAAGATTTTTTAAAACTTTCATTCGTAAAAATAAAACCGATCATTTTAAATAAGTTAGATTTTTTTATGTTTCAAAAAAATCAAAAAAAAAGGATAAACTAAAAATTAGCTTATCCTTGATTTTTATAGAATCATTACTTTCATAATTATTCAGAAGCTTCTGTAGTCGTTTCTGATTCAGCAGCTGGAGCTTCAGGAGCAGTACCTTCAGCTTTTTTAGCTTTACCACCACGACGGCTTTTAGCTTTTTTAACTTCTTTTTTACCTCCGTTGTAAAGTTCGTTAAAATCTACAAGTTCGATCATAGCCATATCAGCATTATCTCCCAAACGATTTCCAACTTTAATGATACGAGTGTATCCTCCTGGACGGTCACCTACTTTAGCAGCAACATCTCTGAACAAATCAGTTACAGCATATTTGTTACGTAAGTATGCAAAAACAACACGACGGTTATGAGTCGTATCTTCTTTTGATTTTGTGATTAAAGGCTCAACAAATTGTTTAAGCGCTTTAGCTTTAGCAACAGTTGTGTTAATACGTTTGTGCTCAATAAGAGAACAAGCCATATTAGCTAACATAGCTTTTCTATGTCCAGTCTGTCTGCTTAAGTGGTTGATTTTTTTTCCGTGTCTCATGACGTGTTTTTTTTATCTTCATCTTGCTACAATCCAGTATGGAGAGCAAAATATGAAGTAAATTATTCTTTATCTAATTTGTATTTAGCTAAATCCATTCCGAAAGTTAAATTTTTAACTGCTACAAGCTCATCAAGCTCAGTTAAAGATTTTTTACCAAAGTTACGGAACTTCATTAGGTCATTTTTATTGAAAGATACTAAATCACCAAGTGTATCAACTTCAGCCGCTTTCAAGCAATTTAATGCTCTCACAGATAAATCCATATCAACAAGCTTAGTTTTAAGCAATTGTCTCATATGCAATGACTCTTCATCATACGATTCTGTTTGCGCAATTTCGTCAGCCTCAAGTGTAATTCTTTCATCAGAAAACAACATGAAATGGTGAATTAAAACTTTAGCAGCTTCAGTAAGAGCATCTTTAGGATTAATAGATCCATCAGTTTTGATTTCAAAAACTAATTTCTCGTAATCTGTTTTTTGCTCAACACGGAAATTTTCGATTGCATATTTTACATTTTTTACCGGAGTAAAAATAGAATCTGTAAAAATTGTTCCAATTGCAGCATTCTGTTTTTTGTTCTCTTCAGCAGGAACGTATCCTCTACCTTTTTCGATAGTTAAATCGAAATTTAGTTTGATTTTAGAATCTAAATTACAGATTACAAGGTCTGGATTCAACACTTGAAAACCTGAGATAAATTTTTGAAAATCACCAGCTGTCAATTGATCTTTACCAGAAACAGAAATAGTAACTGATTCATTATCGATATCTTCGATCTGACGTTTGAAACGTACTTGTTTTAGATTAAGGATAATTTCGGTAACATCTTCAACAACACCTGAAATAGTAGAAAACTCATGATCTACACCTTCGATACGAACAGATGTAATTGCATAACCTTCTAATGCTGAAAGCAAAACTCTTCTAAGTGCATTACCAACTGTCAATCCGTAACCAGGTTCTAAAGGTCTAAATTCAAATTTACCTTCAAAATCGGTTGAATCGATCATGATAACTTTATCGGGCTTTTGAAAATTAAATATTGCCATAAATTTCGACTAAGTCAATTATTATTTGTTGTACAACTCTACGATTAATTGCTCTTTAATGTTTTCTGGAATTTGTAATCTTGCAGGTACAGAAACAAAAGTTCCTTCTTTAAGATCATTGTTCCAAGTAATCCATTCATAAACATGACTTGAATTTGATAAAGAACGCTCGATAGCTTCTAAAGATTTAGATTTTTCACGAACTGCAACTTTATCACCAGGCTTAAGGTGGTAAGAAGGAATATTAACAACTTCTCCATTTACAGTAATGTGTCTGTGAGAAACGATTTGACGCGCACCTCTTCTAGATGGAGCAATTCCCATTCTAAAAACAACATTATCTAATCTTGCTTCGCATAATTGTAATAAAACTTCACCAGTAACTCCTTTTGTAGCTGATGCTTTTTCGAATAAATTTCTGAATTGTTTTTCTAAAATTCCATAAGAATATTTAGCTTTTTGCTTTTCCATTAACTGAACAGCGTACTCAGATTTTTTTCCTCTTTTTTTAGCCATCCCGTGTTGTCCAGGTGGGTAATTTCTTTTTTCGAAAGATCTGTCATCTCCGAAGATTGCTTCGCCGAATTTACGAGCGATTTTGGTTTTAGGACCAGTATATCTTGCCATTTTAAAAAAATTTTAAGGTAGAGATTATGAATTCAGGTCTAATCCTCCGATAATCTATGTTCTACCTTGTTTATACTATAAAAATAAAAAATTAAACTCTACGTCTTTTTGGAGGACGACATCCGTTGTGTGGCATTGGAGTAACATCAATAATTTCAGTAACTTCAATTCCACCGTTATGAATAGAACGGATAGCAGACTCACGTCCGTTACCTGGTCCTTTTACATAAACTTTTACTTTTTTAAGTCCTGCCTCAAGAGCTACTTTACTACAATCTTCTGCTGCCATTTGAGCTGCGTACGGAGTATTCTTTTTAGAACCTCTGAAACCCATTTTACCAGCTGAAGACCAAGCAATAACTTCACCTTTCTTATTTGTCAAAGAAATGATAATATTGTTGAAAGTCGAAGAAATATGCGCTTCACCCGTTGATTCAACGATAACTTTACGTTTTTTTGCAGTTGCTTTAGCCATATTACTTATTATTTAGTTGCTTTTTTCTTGTTAGCAACAGTTTTTCTTTTTCCTTTTCTTGTTCTAGAGTTGTTTTTAGTTCTTTGTCCTCTTAATGGAAGACCAGATCTATGACGAATTCCTCTATAACAACCAATATCCATTAAACGTTTGATGTTCAAAGAAATTTCAGAACGTAATTCTCCTTCAATTTTGTAAAATGAAACGGCATCACGAATTGCTCCGATCTCGTCATCATTCCAATCTTGAACTTTTTTATCTTGGCTAACTTGAGCTTTCTCTAAAATCTCAATAGCTCTACTTTTCCCTAATCCGAAGATGTAGGTAAGTGCAATAACACCTCTTTTGTTTTTTGGGATATCTACCCCTGCTATTCTTGCCATAATTATCCTTGTCTTTGTTTAAATCTAGGATTCTTTTTGTTTATCACGTACAATCTTCCTTTTCTACGCACGATAATGCACTCGGCACTTCTCTTTTTTACTGATGCTCTAACTTTCATATTGAATATCCTTTAATATCGATAAGTAATTCTTGCTTTTGACAAATCGTAAGGACTCATTTCTAGTTTCACTTTATCACCAGGTAATAATTTGATGTAATGCATTCGCATTTTTCCAGAAATATGAGCAATTACAATATGTCCATTTTCTAACTCCACACGGAACATCGCATTTGACAATGCTTCAATGATTGATCCGTCTTGTTCTATTGCTGATTGTTTTGCCATAAATAATATTAAGCTACTGCTTTTCTATTTTTACCAGTCTTCATTAAACCATCATAATGTTTGTTTAACAAGTATGAATTGATTTGTTGAATAGTATCTATTGCAACTCCAACCATAATTATTAATGAGGTACCTCCAAAAAACATTGCCCAAGATTGTTGTACATCCATAATACTTACAACAATAGCTGGGAACACAGCAATCAAAGCAAGGAATAAAGATCCTGGGAAAGTTATTAAAGACATCACTTTATCAAGAAAATCCGAAGTTTCAGCTCCAGGACGTACTCCAGGAATAAAACCACCACTTCTTTTTAAATCATCAGCCATTTTATTAGTAGGCACAGTGATCGCAGTGTAAAAGAATGTAAATACAATAATTAAAGTTGCAAAAACAAAATTATACCAGAAACCAAAGATATTACTAAATGCACCAACAATTGATTGTGATGTATCTGATTTAGACAATCCAGCTACAGCAGCCGGAATAAACATAATTGCCTGAGCAAAAATGATTGGCATAACTCCAGAAGCATTAAGCTTTAGAGGAATCCATTGTCTATTACCACCTGCCAAATCTTGTTCGTAATCACCAGTTGTTGTACGACGAGCGTATTGAACTGGAATTCTACGTACTGCCATAGTAAGCAATACACAAGAAATGATAACTAATAACCACACAATAATTTCAATAACTAACAACATTGGACCTCCATTGTTATTGGTAACTCTCGTAGTAAACTCTTGAATAAAAGCTTGTGGTAAACGAGCTAGGATACCAACCATAATTAATAATGAAATTCCATTTCCAATACCTTTATCTGTAATTTTCTCACCAAGCCACATAGCAAAAATTGTACCTGTAACTAAGATGATAACTGAAGAGAACAAAAATTCAGGAGAATTAAAGCCCAGTAGAAATGCACTACTAGGCAATGTTCTATACAAATTATAGATATAAGTTGGACCTTGAACCAGTGTAATAGCTATAGTCAACCAACGAGTGATTTGATTAATCTTTTTTCTACCACTTTCTCCATCGTTTTGAAGTTTTTGTAAATAAGGAATAGCAATTCCCATTAGTTGAACTACAATAGATGCAGAAATATAAGGCATAATACCTAAAGCAAAAACTGAAGCTTTAGAGAAAGCACCCCCAGTAAACATGTCTAGGATAGATCCTAAACCATTTTTAGTTTGTCCCGCTAAACCTGTCAATTGAGTTGCGTCAATTCCAGGAAGCGTAACGTGTGCACCAAAACGATATACTAAAAGCAATCCTAATGTAATTAAGATTCTGTTTTTCAGTTCTTCGATTTTCCAAACATTACTTAGTGATTCAATAAATTTCTTCATCTTAATAGATAAGTTATATAGTTACAGCTTCACCACCAGCAGCTTCAATAGCCGCTTTTGCAGTAGCAGTAAATTTGTGGGCAGTTACTTTTAATTTTGCTTTCAATTCTCCTCTTCCTAAAATCTTAACGATTTCATTTTTAGAAGCTAGACGATTAGCTACGAAATCTGTCATAGAAACAGAATCAGTAATTACACCATTGTCTACTAATAATTGAAGCGTATCTAAATTAACACCTTCGTATTCTTTACGATTGATGTTTTTGAAACCAAACTTAGGAACACGTCTTTGAAGTGGCATTTGTCCACCCTCAAAACCAATCTTTTTAGAATAACCAGAACGAGATTTTGCTCCTTTGTGTCCTCTTGCAGCGGTACCACCTTTTCCAGAACCTTCTCCTCTACCTACTCTTTTATTTTGATTGTGCGTTGATCCTTCAGCAGGCTGTAAGTTACTTAAATTCATAACAGTATTTGTTATTTAGCTTCTTCTACAGAAACTAAGTGTTTAACTTTGTTTATCATCCCAAGGATAGCAGGATTTGACTCATGCTCCACAACTTGTCCTAATTTACGTAGACCTAAAGCTTCTAAACCTCTCTTTTGAGAAAGAGGACAGTTGATCTTGCTTCTTACTTGTTTTACTAATAATTTAGCCATAATTTCCTTGATTAACCTTTAAAAACTTTTTCTAAAGAAACACCTCTTTGTTTTGCAACAGTGTGAGCGCTTCTCATTTGTAATAAAGCATCAAAAGTTGCTTTAACTACGTTATGAGGATTTGATGATCCTTGAGATTTAGATAATACGTCGTGAATACCTACTGACTCAAGAACTGAACGAACAGCTCCACCAGCAATAACTCCTGTACCATGAGAAGCAGGAATTAAGAATACACGTGCACCACCAAATTTTCCTTTTTGTTCGTGAGGAACAGATTGACCATTTAAAGGAATTCTAACTAAGTTTTTCTTAGCATCTTCTACTGCTTTCGCAATTGCTTCAGAAACGTCTTTAGATTTTCCTAATCCGTGACCAACTACTCCATTTTCATCACCTACAACTACAATAGCAGAAAAACCAAAAGCTCTACCTCCTTTTGTAACTTTAGTAACACGATTTACACTAACCAGACGATCTTTAAGTTCAAGACCACTAGGTTTTACCAATTCTACATTTTTGTATTTAGACATAATATATTAGAATTTAAGTCCAGCGGCTCTTGCGCCTTCTGCTAATGATTTAATACGACCGTGATATAAATAACCACCTCTATCAAAAGTGATTGTATCAATCCCAGCTTTTAACGCTTTCTCTGCAACTAATTTTCCAACAGCAGCAGCTACTTCAACGTTAGTACCTTTTCCTATTTCTTTTTCTCTTGAAGATGCAGCTAATATAGTAACTCCATTTACATCATCAATAATTTGAGCGTAAATTTCTTTATTACTTCTAAAAACAGAAAGTCTAGGTCTTGCAGCAGAACCACTAACCGATTTTCTAATTCTGAATTTAATTCTCTGTCTTCTTTCAGATTTTGTTAATGACATAATCTTATATTTTAAGCTGATTTACCTGCTTTTCTTCTTAATACTTCACCCACAAATTTAACACCTTTTCCTTTGTATGGCTCTGGCTTACGGAAACCTCTAATTTTCGCAGCAACTTGTCCTAAAAGTTGTTTATCAAATGATGTTAATTTTACGATTGGGTTCTTACCTTTTTCAGATATTGTTTCTAAACTTACTTCAGGAGCAATTTCTAAAACAATATTGTGAGAATATCCAAGAGCTAAATCTAATTTTTGACCTTGGTTTGAAGCTCTATAACCAACTCCAACTAATTCTAGTTCTTTTGTGAAACCTTCAGAAACACCAACAACCATATTACTGATCAAAGATCTAAATAATCCGTGTTTTGCTCTATGGTCTTTATGATCAGACGATCTTTCAACTAAAACTTGATCGCCTTCAACAGTTACATTTACGTCCGAAAACTCCTGAACTAGTTGACCTTTTTTTCCTTTTACTGTAATAATACCGTCTTTAACTTCAACAGTTACACCAGCAGGGATTACAATTGGGCTTTTACCTATTCTTGACATCTTATCTAGTGTTTAAAATTAGTATACGTAACAAATTACTTCACCACCTACATTTAACTGCTTAGCTTGTTTTCCTGTCATCAAACCTTTTGATGTAGAAACAATAGCAATTCCTAATCCGTTAAGGATTCTTGGTAATTTGGCAGCACCTGCGTACTTACGTAAACCAGGTTTACTAATTCTTTGGATATCTTTGATTACAGGCTCTTTAGTATCTTTATCATACTTCAAAGCAATTTTGATAGAACCTTGAACTGTGTTCTGCTCAAATTTGTAACTTAAGATGTAACCTTGATCAAATAAGATCTTAGTTATCTCTTTTTTAAGATTAGATGCTGGAATTTCAACAACTTTGTGGTTTGCAGCCACAGCGTTACGAACTCTAGTCAAATAATCTGCAATAGGATCTGTATACATATGTATTTGATTGCGATTATGGTTTTCGGGAGATACTCATCTCCCGAACCTTTAATCAATTAAAAATTATTTTTTGGATTGCAAAAGTAATAACTTATTGCCAGATTACCAAGATGCTTTTTTAACACCAGGAATTAATCCATTGTTAGCCATTTCACGGAAAGTTACACGTGAAATACCGAATTGACGGATGTAACCTCTAGGTCTACCTGTTAATTTACAACGATTGTGTAAACGAACTGGTGAAGCATTTTTAGGCAATCTTTGTAAGCCTTCGTAGTCACCAGCTTCTAATAAAGCTTTTCTCTTCTCAGCATACTTAGCTACCGTTTTCTCTCTTTTCACCTCGCGGGCTTTCATTGATTCTTTAGCCATGTCTTAATTCTTTTTAAAAGGTAATCCTAATTCAGCCAATAATGACTTTGCTTCCTTGTCTGTTTTTGCAGTGGTAACAAAAGTAATATCCATTCCTGAAATTTTGTTTACTTTGTCAATATCAATTTCTGGGAAAATGATTTGCTCTAAAACTCCAAGATTGTAGTTACCTCTTCCGTCGAAACCAGTAGCTTTAATACCACTAAAATCTCTAACTCGTGGTAAAGATGAAGTAATAAGTCTATCTAAAAACTCATACATTCTTTCTCCACGTAAAGTAACTTTTGCTCCAATAGGCATTCCTTTTCTTAATTTAAAAGACGCAACGTCTTTCTTAGAAATTGTAGCTACTGCTTTTTGTCCAGTGATCTTTGTTAACTCATCAACTGCGTAGTCAATAAGTTTTTTATCAGATACAGCTGCACCAACTCCACGGCTCAAAACGATTTTTTCAAGTTTAGGAACTTGCATTACGTTTTTATATCCGAACTCTTCTGTAAGAGCAGAGATTACTCTACTCTTATATTCTTCTTTTAGTCTAGGTGTATATGCCATTACTATAGTACTTGATTAGATTTTTTTGAAAATCTTACTTTCTTATCTCCTTCTACTCTAATACCTACTCTAGTTGTTTCCTTACTTTTAGGATCAATTAGAGCAATGTTAGAAATTTGAATAGAAGCCTCTTTCTTAACGATACCACCTTGAGGGTTTTTAGCACTTGGTTTAGTATGTTTTGAAACCAGGTTTACACCTTCAACGATCGCTTTGTTTTTTTCACGGTAAACACGTAAAACTTTACCTTCAGCACCTTTATGGTCTCCAGCAATAACTCTTACGATATCTCCTGATTTTATTTTTAGCTTTATCATCTTAAAACGAATTAAAGCACTTCTGGTGCTAATGATACAATTTTCATGAATTGTTTTTCACGAAGTTCTCTTGCTACCGGACCAAAAACACGAGTTCCTCTCATTTCTCCTGCAGCATTCAAAAGAACACATGCATTGTCATCGAAACGGATATAAGAACCATCAGCTCTTCTCACTTCTTTTTTAGTACGCACAACAACTGCAGTTGAAACAGCTCCTTTTTTTACGTTTCCGTTTGGAGTTGCATCTTTGATAGAAACTACAATTTTGTCACCAACAGAGGCATATCTTCTTTTAGTACCTCCTAAAACACGAATAGTTAAAACTTCTTTAGCTCCCGTGTTATCTGCTACTTTTAGTCTTGATTCTTGTTGTACCATAATTATTTAGCTCTTTCTAAGATTTCAACTAATCTCCAACATTTTGTTTTACTTAAAGGACGCGTTTCGCTAATTCTTACAGTATCTCCAATGTTACAGTCGTTTTTTTCGTCGTGTGCAACATATTTCTTAGTTTTCAACACGAACTTACCGTATAATGGGTGTTTTACTTTTCTTACTTCCGAAATAACGATAGATTTATCCATCTTATTTGAAGTAACAACACCTATTCTTTCTTTTCTTAAATTTCTTTTTTCTTCCATCTTTCAGCAGAATACAATTATTGTAACTCTCTTTTAGTTAACTCTGTAGCTAGTCTTGCAACTGTTCTTCTAACACTTCTAATTTGAAGTGGGTTAGCAATTGGAGAAATAGCATGAGCCATTTTTAGGTCAGCATATAGTTTCTTAGTTTGACTAAGCTTTTCTTGCAACTCCGCTGCAGAAAGATCTTTTATTTCTGATTGTTTCATAATAAATATAAATTATGCTTCGAAATCTCTAGCAACGACGAACTTAGTTTTTACTGGAAGTTTTTGAGCTGCAAGACGTAAAGCCTCTTTTGCAACTGACAATGGAACCCCTCCAACTTCAAACATAATTCTTCCTGGTTTAACAACAGCAGCCCAATATTCAACTGCTCCTTTACCTTTACCCATACGTACTTCAAGAGGCTTCTTAGTGATAGGTTTGTCTGGGAAAATTTTAATCCACAATTGTCCTTCTCTCTTCATGTAACGAGTTGCGGCAATACGCGCAGCTTCGATTTGACGTGAAGTTAAGAACATTCCATCTTCATGCACAGATTTAATACCAAACATTCCATTTGAAAGTTCATGCCCTCTTTGAGAGTTACCCTTCATTCTACCTTTTTGTACCTTACGGTATTTTGTTCTTTTAGGCTGTAACATTTTTCTTTAGTTTAAAAATTTACTTTCTTTTACGAGCGTCTGGTTTTCCACCTTTATTAAAGTTAGATTTACCTCTAGGGGCATCTCCACCTTTACCACTGCCAGTACCAGATTGTTTTTTATCCATTCCAGCTAGCGGAGAAAGATCTCTCTTTCCATAAACTTCACCTTTCATGATCCATACTTTGATACCCATTCTACCGTAAGTAGTGTGAGCTTCAGCCAAAGCATAATCAATATCAGCTCTGAAAGTTGATAGAGGAATTCTACCTTCTTTGAAACCTTCAGAACGTGCCATCTCAGCACCATTCAAACGGCCAGAAATCAAAACTTTGATACCTTCAGCGTTCATACGCATTGAAGCAGCAATAGCCATTTTGATTGCACGTCTGTAAGAAATACGGCTTTCGATTTGACGAGCGATGCTTGTCGCCACAAGATAAGCATCTAACTCAGGTCTTTTAATTTCAAAGATGTTAATTTGAACCTCTTTATCAGTAACTTTCTTAAGTTCCTCTTTTAACTTGTCTACCTCTTGTCCACCTTTTCCGATAATAATACCAGGTCTAGCAGTAGTGATAGTAACGGTTACAAGCTTTAAAGTTCTCTCGATGATTACTTTAGATACACTAGCTTTTGATAAACGAGCGTGGATATACTTTCTGATTTTGTGATCTTCAGCTAATTTATCGCCATAATCATTTCCACCATACCAGTTTGAGTCCCATCCTCTGATGATACCAAGTCTATTTCCAATTGGATTTGTCTTTTGTCCCATGCTGCTTAAGAATTGCTTTGTGTGTTATTGATAGCTCCAAGCACGATTGTTACGTGATTAGAACGTTTTCTTATTCTGTGTGCACGACCTTGTGGAGCTGGACGAAGTCTTTTTAACATCATTCCACCATCTACTCTGATCTCTTTAACAAATAATCCAGCTTCTTCTAAATTACCTTCACTATTTTTTTGCTCCCAGTTGTTGATTGCAGATAATAATAGTTTTTCTAATTTTCTTGAAGCTTCTTTAGAACTGAATCTTAAAATGTTAAGTGCTCTTTCTACCTTCTGACCTCTTACCAAGTCCGCTACTAAGCGCATTTTTCTAGGTGAAGTAGGGCAGTTATTCAATTTTGCGAAAGCGATAGACTTATTAGCCTCTTTTCTCGCATCTGCTGTTTCTCTTTTACGAACTCCCATTGCTTCTTTTATTTTTTACCTTTATTTTTTGCTCCAGCATGACCTCTAAAAGATCTAGTTGGTGAAAACTCTCCTAATTTGTGACCTACCATGTTTTCTGTTACGTAAACTGGTACAAATTGACGACCGTTATGAACTGCGATAGTTTGTCCAACGAAATCTGGAGTAATCATTGAAGCTCTAGACCAAGTCTTTACAACTGCATTTTTACCACTTTCTACGTTTTCTTGAACTTTTTTATCTAATTTATAATGAACAAAAGGTCCTTTTTTTAATGAACGTGCCATATCTTATTATTTCTTTCTACGTTCTACGATATACTTGTTACTCGGGTTTTTCTTAGAACGAGTTCTGTAACCTTTAGCTGGCAATCCTTTTCTTGAACGTGGATGCCCTCCAGAAGAACGTCCTTCACCACCTCCCATAGGGTGATCAACTGGGTTCATCGCTACTGGTCTAGTTCTAGGTCTTCTTCCTAACCATCTTGTTCTACCTGCTTTTCCAGATACAACTAATTGGTGGTCAGAATTAGAAACAGCTCCAATTGTAGCCGAACAAGTTAACAAGATTAATCTTGTCTCACCAGATGGCATTTTAATTGTTGCATATTTCCCGTCTCTTGCCATTAACTGAGCAAAAGTTCCAGCTGAACGAGCGATTACAGCTCCTTGTCCTGGACGTAACTCAATACAAGATATAACAGTTCCAAGAGGAATTCTGCTTAAAGGTAAAGTATTACCAATCTCTGGTTGAGATTCTGGTCCAGAAACTAATTTCTGACCAACTTTCAATCCGTTTTGAGCGATAATATAAGTTTTCTCTCCATCAGCATAAGCTAATAAAGCAATAAATGCAGTACGATTTGGATCATATTCGATTGATTTCACTGTAGCTGGAATTCCATCTTTAGTTCTTTTGAAATCAATAATACGATATCTCTGCTTGTGACCACCACCCGTATAACGCATGGTCATCTTTCCTTGACTATTTCTACCTCCTGAGTTTTTTATCGGCGCTATCAAAGAGCGTTCCGGCTTATCAGTTGTAATAGCGTCATAACCATTCACAACTCTAAATCGCTGACCCGGGGTAATAGGTTTTAATTTTCTTACTGACATTTTTCTATCTTAGATATTGTTGTAAAAATCAATTGTTTCTCCTTCTTGTACTTGAACAATTGCTTTTTTTATTGCATTTGTCTTTCCACTGATTAAACCACTTTTAGTGTATTTAGTAGATCTATCCGGTCTAACATTCATT
This sequence comes from Flavobacterium endoglycinae, assembly GCF_017352115.1. Classification (NCBI taxonomy): domain Bacteria; kingdom Pseudomonadati; phylum Bacteroidota; class Flavobacteriia; order Flavobacteriales; family Flavobacteriaceae; genus Flavobacterium; species Flavobacterium endoglycinae. The sequence goes on along the minus strand of NZ_CP071448.1, from coordinate 3,198,019 downwards.
GTATTAACAGAAACGATAGTTACTCCATAAGCAGCTTCAATAGCTTTCTTAATTTCAACTTTGTTTGCTTTTTTGTCAACAACGAATCCAAAGCGGTTTAAAACTTCACTTTCTTTGGTTACTTTTTCAGTTACTATAGGTCTAATTATGATACTCATACTCCTATTATTTGCTTAAATTTTCTTCAATTAACTCTAAAGAACCCTCCAAAAGCACTAAATTATTAGTGTTTAATATTGCGTAAGTGCTTAATTCTGAGCTAGTTACGACATTAGAAGCCTTTAAATTGCGTGACGACAAATATACATTTTTATTTGACTCACCCAATACAAATAGAGATTTTTTATTTTCTAACCCTAAAGCTTTCAAAACGTTAATGAAATTTTTAGTGTTTGGCACATCAAAATTAAAGTCTTCAAGAACGATAATATTTGACTCTTTTGCTTTGATTGAGAAAGCTGATTTTCTAGCCAATCTTTTTAAACCTTTATTCAATTTGAATGAATAACTTCTTGGTCTTGGCCCGAAAACTGTTCCTCCACCTTTAAACAAAGGATTCTTAACACTTCCAGCACGAGCTGTACCCGTACCTTTTTGTTTTTTAATCTTACGAGTACTTCCAGTTACTTCAGCTCTTTCTTTAGCTTTATGAGTACCTTGTCTTTGATTAGCAAGATATTGCTTAACATCAAGATATACTGCGTGATTGTTTGGTTCAATTGCGAATACTGAATCAGAAAGTTGAACTTTTCTACCAGTATCTTTTCCGTTGAAATCTAATACTTTTACTTCCATTACTTCTGAATGATTACGTAAGAGTTTTTGTGACCAGGAACACATCCTTTAACAACAAGTAAGTTCTTTTCAGCAACTACTTTTAAAACTCTAAGGTTTTGAACTTTTACATTATCTCCTCCCATTCTTCCAGCCATACGCATTCCTTTGAATACTCTAGATGGATAAGAAGAAGCTCCTACAGAACCTGGCGCTCTTAAACGGTTGTGCTGACCATGAGTAGCTTGTCCAACCCCACCAAAACCGTGACGCTTAACAACACCTTGGAAACCTTTACCTTTAGATACACCTTGTACATCTACAAATTCTCCTTCTTCAAAAATAGAAACATCGATAAGATCTCCTAATTTTTGTTCAGTTGCAAATTCTTTGAATTCAACGACTTTTTTCTTAGCAACAGTTCCAGCTTTTTTAAAGTGACCTAAAGCCGCTTTAGTAGAATGTTTCTCGTTTTTGTCATCGAAACCAAGTTGCAACGCTTCATACCCGTCAACCTCGTTGGTTCTGACTTGGGTAACAACACACGGCCCAGCTTCGATTACTGTACAAGGAATGTTTTTCCCGTTTTCATCGAAAATACTAGTCATGCCGATTTTTTTACCAATTAACCCAGACATAAATATTAATTATTAATTACTAAAATTCCCTTCAATTTGAAAATAACAGAAATTTTCAAACAGGGAGTGCAAAAGTAGTTATTAAAAATGAATATACCAAACAGTTACAAAAATTAAATCGCTCATTATCAAAATCCAAGCTTCAAATCAACCATCAAAGCACTTTCATGTACTAAAAATTTATCTCTTTATTTTCAACTCTAAAAAATCTATCTGCTTAATGATTAATTAATCAAAATAAAACAAAAACGTTCGCACAGCCTTAAAACAAAGGGATTTAAAAACCATCCCCACTAATACAAACTTAAAATCAATTACAAAAACTAAATACATAATAATATTCTACAACAAAAAAAGCGAGACATTTCTGACTCGCTTTTTGTATATAAAATTTAATAAAAAATTATACTTTAATCTCTACTTCAACCCCACTTGGCAATTCAAGTTTCATTAAAGCATCAATAGTTTTAGATGAAGATGAATAAATATCAATCAATCTCTTGTATGACATTACTTCAAATTGCTCTCTCGCTTTTTTGTTAACGTGCGGAGAACGCAATACAGTGAAAAGTTTTTTGTGAGTTGGCAACGGAATAGGACCTGTTACAACCGCTCCAGTAGTTTTTACTGTTTTTACGATCTTTTCAGCAGATTTATCTACCAACATGTGATCGTAAGATTTTAGTTTTATTCTGATTTTTTGACTCATTTTCTTAAAATTAAGCGTTACCTTTTGCTTTTTTGATTACCTCTTCTGAAATGTTAGAAGGTGTTTCTGCATAATGAGAAAACTCCATTGTAGATGTCGCTCTACCAGATGATAATGTTCTTAATGTAGTAACATAACCAAACATCTCAGCCAATGGCACATCTGCCTTAATAGTTTTCGCTCCGTTTCTATCACCCATATCATTTACCTGACCTCTACGACGGTTCAAGTCACCTACAATATCACCCATGTTTTCTTCCGGAGTAATAACTTCGATTTTCATGATTGGCTCTAAGATAACAGCTCCAGCAGCTTTACCAGATTCCTTATAACCCATTCTTGCAGCTAATTCAAAAGAAAGAGCATCAGAATCCACAGGGTGGAAAGATCCATCTAATAAAGTAACTTTCAAACTATCCACAGCATACCCAGCTAAAGGTCCAGTTTTCATAGCTTCACGGAAACCTTTTTCAACTGCAGGAATATACTCCTTAGGAACGTTACCTCCTTTTACTTCATTCACAAACTGTAATCCAACAGGAACTTTTCCATCAACTTCATCAGCAGGCTCGATTCTAAATACGATATCACCGAATTTACCACGACCTCCAGATTGTTTTTTGTAAGTCTCTCTATGTTGAGCAGATCTTGTAAACGCTTCTTTATATTCAACTTGAGGCTCACCTTGATTTACCTCTACTTTAAACTCACGTTTCATACGATCAACTAAGATGTCTAAGTGAAGCTCACCCATACCAGAGATGATCGTTTGACCTGAAGCTTCGTCAGTTCTAACTGTAAATGTTGGATCCTCTTCAGCCAATTTAGCCAAAGCCATACCCATTTTATCTACGTCAGCTTTAGTTTTAGGCTCAATAGCGATACCAATTACTGGATCTGGGAATTTCATAGATTCCAAAATAATTGGATTCTTTTCATCAGAAAGTGTATCCCCAGTTTTAATATCTTTAAATCCTACTGCTGCTCCAATATCTCCAGCCTCAATAAATTCGATTGGATTTTGTTTGTTAGCATGCATTTGGTAGATACGAGAGATTCTCTCTTTGTTCCCAGAACGAGTATTTAAAACATAAGAACCAGCATCTAAACGTCCAGAGTAAGCGCGGAAGAAAGCTAAACGTCCAACGAATGGATCAGTAGCAATTTTAAATGCCAAAGCAGCGAACGGCTCTTTTACATCTGGTCTACGTAAAATTTTCTTTTGATCTTCTTCTAATAAATCAGCATCATCAGGGTGAATTCCTTCAATACCTTCTTTATCTAATGGAGATGGTAAATACTTACAAACAGCATCTAACATAAATTGAACTCCTTTATTTTTGAAAGAAGAACCTGCAAGCATTGGAATGATTGCCATATCAATAGTAGCAGCTCTTAAAGCATTATTGATTTCTTCTTCTGTAATAGAGTTCTCATCCTCCATGTATTTATCCAAAAGATTTTCATCATAAGTTGCAATCTCTTCGATAAGAATAGAACGGTAGTGTTTCACATCATCAACCATATCCGCAGGGATATCAACGATATCAAAAGTAGCTCCTTGTGTTTCATCATGCCATACAATAGCTTGATTTTTCACTAAGTCAACAATACCTTTAAAATCTGCCTCATCACCAATAGGCAAAGTAATTGCAACCGCATTCGATTTCAACATATCTTTAACCTGTCCGCATACAGCTAAGAAGTTAGCACCTTGACGGTCCATTTTGTTTACGAATCCCATACGAGGAACTCTATATTGATCTGCAAGTCTCCAGTTAGTTTCTGATTGTGGCTCAACACCATCAACAGCACTAAATAAGAAAACTAAACCATCAAGTACACGTAAAGAACGGTTTACCTCTACAGTAAAGTCAACGTGTCCAGGAGTATCAATAATATTAAAGTGGTAAGGCAATGATTCTGGAAGAACTTTACCTTGCTCTGTTGGGAAGTTCCAAGTACAAGTTGTAGCAGCAGAAGTAATTGTAATACCTCTTTCTTGCTCTTGTGCCATCCAGTCCATTGTTGCAGCACCATCGTGCACCTCACCAATCTTGTGTGACTTTCCAGTATAAAAAAGAATACGCTCAGTAGTTGTTGTTTTACCAGCATCAATGTGAGCAGCGATCCCGATATTTCTTGTATATTTTAAATCTCTAGCCATTTCTTTACGAATTAAAATCTAAAGTGAGAGAATGCTTTGTTAGCTTCTGCCATTTTGTGAGTATCCATTCTTTTCTTAACCGCAGCACCTTCTTCTTTAGCAGCAGCTAAACATTCTGACGCTAAACGTTGTGCCATAGATTTTTCGTTTCTTCTTCTAGCATAAAGTATTAACCACTTCATAGCCATAGAAATTTTTCTGTCTGGACGAATCTGCATTGGGATTTGAAATGTAGCTCCACCAACTCTACGGCTACGTACTTCTACGTGAGGCATAACGTTTGTTAAAGCATCTTTCCAAATTTCTAATGAAGTTTTTTCATCATTTTGCTTTTTAGTTTCGATGATATCAATAGCATCATAAAATACTTTAAAAGCTGTAGATTTCTTACCATCCCACATTAAGTTATTCACAAAACGCGTTACTAATTGGTCGTTAAACCTCGGATCCGGTAAAAGTGGTCTTTTCTTTGCCGCTCTTTTTCTCATGTCTTTTTCTTAAAAGTTTTTAAATTACTTTTTTGCTTCTTTTGGGCGTTTAGCACCGTACTTAGATCTTCTTTGCGTTCTTCCTGCAACACCTGACGTGTCAAGCGCTCCACGAACGATATGATATCTAACACCTGGTAAATCTTTTACCCTTCCACCTCTAACTAATACTATCGAGTGCTCTTGTAAATTGTGTCCTTCTCCAGGGATGTAAGCATTCACCTCATTACCATTTGTCAAACGTACACGCGCAACTTTACGCATTGCAGAGTTTGGTTTTTTTGGTGTAGTAGTGTAAACACGCGTACAAACCCCTCTTCTTTGAGGACAAGAATCTAAAGCAACCGATTTACTCTTCTTAGTTATCTGAGTTCTTCCTGTTCTTACTAATTGTTGAATTGTTGGCATAATTAATACTAAAAATTAATATGATATTAAATTCCCGCTTTTTACGGGGTTGCAAATGTATAAAATAAATTTCACTATACAAACGTTAATCTATTAATTTTCAATAACATTATTTCTCTTCTATGTTTTTACAAACAAACAATAGATATTTGCAATTCATATAATTACAAAAACCAAACGCTTGAAACTTTTTTTTCAGACATTCTTTTTTATAATGATAAGCTTATCAGCTTATAGCCAAAACTTGTATCTTAAAATAAACGGAACAAATAATATCGAAAACCAAATTATTGATTCTATTAATTACACTACTAATCATCCAAATTTAAAATCACTATTTAACGAAATAGAAAAAACCTCTAAAACCCTGTCAAAAAAAGGCTTTATAAACAACAAAACACTAAGCATCAATAAGATAAATGATACCACATACAACTCTATCATTAACCTAAAAGAAAGAATAAAAACTATACATATATATATAGGTATAAATAATTCATTTTTTAGTTCAAACAAAAAACAAAAAGACACTATAATACTACCCTACGATCAAGTCGAAAACTACTTAAACAACAAAATTATTGAGGCAGAAAAAAATGGCTACTCCTTAAATAAAATAAAACTGGAAAATATTAGAAAAGAGAAATCGATAATTTATGCTGATCTAAATTTTAAATCCGAAAAAAAACGCAGTTTAAATTCCATTATTCTAAATTATAAAAACGAAGATTCAAAAGATTTTTTCCCAAAAGGATATTTAAAACAACTCAATAAAAAATATCTCAACAAAACATTCAACCAAGAAATCATCAAAGAGCTTTATAACGAAATTAACAGTTACGAATTTTTAAGCCAGACAAAATATCCTGAAATTTTATTCACCAACGACTCCACAAAAGTTTTTGTATATATCGAAAAAAGAAAAGCAAATACATTTGACGGCTACATTGGATTTTCAAATGATGAAAATAAAAAAGCTATCCTAAATGGATATTTAGATATTTCGTTATTAAACACTCTTCATGCAGGAGAAAAATTTTCTTTATATTGGAAAAGCGACGGCAATCAACAAAAAACATTTAATACAAAACTAGAATTACCATATATATTCAAATCGCCATTTGGAATAAAAGCCCAATTAAACATTTTCAAGCAAGACAGCACTTTTCAAAACACAAAAACAGCTATTGATCTTGGATATTACATTAATTACAATTCAAAATTATACTTAGGATATCAATCAACAGAATCTAGTGATATTCAAAATATAAATAATTCTACAATAAGTGACTTTGATAATTCATATATCACATCTACATATGAATACAAAAGAATTGATCTGAACAACAATCTGTTACCTCAAAAAGCATTTTTAAATTCAATTATTGGATTTGGAAAACGAGAAACAAATAACGACACAGAAACAGCTCAACCAAGCAAACAATTTTACATAAATTTAAATGCAACTTATAATTTTGAGCTTAATACCAAAAATTTTATTAACATAAATTCTCAAAATTTCTATTTAGACAGTAAAAATTACATTTCGAACGAATTATTTAGATTTGGCGGAATGAATTCAATTAGGGGATTTTCAGAAAATAGTCTTCAAGCAAATTTCTATTCAGCAATTCTTACAGAATATAGATATATGTTTTCAAAAAACACTTATATTCATTCTGTTACGGATTACGCTATATATCAAGACTTAACGAATATTTCAAATCCTAAAAAAATTAAGAAATTAATAGGAATTGGAATTGGTGCAGGAATACAAACAAAAAGCGGAATTTTACGAATAATTCTCACGAATGGTCACGAAAATCAACAGGAAATACAATTATATAACACTATCGTAAACATATGTTATAATGTTAAATTTTAAAGTTTACCAAAAAAAGATTTTTATTTATTAGGAAAGTTAACAAATTATTAAGAGTTTTGCGATACTAATTCAAAATATTTAAAAATGAAACTAAAGTTCAATGGATTCTTAGTGCTTTTATTAGTACTAGTTGCGCAACTTTCTTTTGCGCAAGAAAGAGCTGTTTCGGGAACAGTTTCTGACAATGCAGGAATGCCTCTACCAGGTGTTAGTGTATTAGTTAAAGGAACCAAAGCTGGAACGCAAACCGATTTTGATGGTAAATACACTATCAAAGCATCATCAAGCCAAGTATTGGTATTTAGCTACATTGGGATGAAATCTCAAGAAATAGCTGCAACTTCATCAACAGTTAACGTAAAATTAGCTGGAGATGCACAAGAACTTGAAAGTGTTGTTGTAACAACAGCTTTAGGTATTAAAAGAGAGAAAAAATCTCTTGGTTATGCTACACAAGAGGTTAAAGGAGGAGATTTAAGAAATGGTACTTCTAGTGGTAACTTCTTAAATGAGCTTTCTGGTAAAGTTGCCGGTGTTAACATCACTAGAAACTCTAACTTTGGAGGTTCTACAAGTGCAATTTCACGAGGAGTTAAAGCTATTGGTCAAACAAACGAAATGTTAATTGTTATTGACGGTATGCCAATCAACAACGGAAATAACACTAACGATGGAACAACAGCTCAATCATCTGGTGGTCGTGGATTTGACTATGGTAACAACGGTATGGATATTAACCCAGAAGATATCGAAAGTGTGAACGTATTAAAAGGTGCAGCTGCATCTGCTTTATACGGATACTTAGCTGGTAACGGGGTATTAATGATCACAACCAAAAAAGGTAAAGCTAAAAAAGGATTAGGAATTACTGTTTCTTCTGAGGTTGTAACAGGTGCTCCAGATAAAAATACTTTCGTAAAATACCAAAAACAATATGGTGCTGGTTACGGATCTTCTTTCTCATCACAAGATATTGATGGTGATGGTGTAAATGACAGAGTAGTTTTCTTTGGAGATGATGCTTCTGTAGGTAACGCTTTTGACCCTTCATTAAATGTTTACCAGTGGGATGCATTCTCTGCATATCCAGGAAACAATAATTATGGACAAAAAACTCCATGGAAAGCAGCTGCTAATGATCCTTTTAAATTCTTCCAAAATTCACTTTCTTTAGTGAATACAATCTCATTTGAAGATGGAAATGAAAAAACAAACGTTGTTTTCAACTATACTAACACTAAACAAACAGGTGTATTACCAAATAGTGAATTAAGAAAAAACAACTTCAGTTTAAAATTAAACCACCAATTTACAGACAGATTGTCTTTAAGCACATTTGCTAATTTCTCTGCTCAAGAAACTATAGGTAGAAACATGACTGGATATAGCGACAACATGATTTCTGGTTTCCGTCAGTGGTGGCAAACAAACGTTGATATCAAAGAATTAGAAAGAGCATACAACAATTCAGGTGGACAAAACATCACTTGGAACAGAAAATCTGTTGATGATGCAACTCCAGCATACTGGAACAACCCTTATTTTGAGCGTTATAAAAACTACCAAAATGATAGCAGAAACCGTTTCATAGGTTATGCTAACTTCACATACAAAATTGCTGACTGGGTTTCTGCAACTGCTAAAATCTCTACAGATACGTATTCTGAAATCCGTGAAGAAAGAGTTGCTCAAGGTTCTGTTTCTAAAACTTTCGGTATTAATGCTCTTGATGAAACTTCAGGATACCAACGTTATAATGGTAACTTCTCTGAGCAGAACTACGATTTACTATTGACTTTCAACAAAAAATTTGGTGAAGATTTTAGTTTAAATGGAGTAGCTGGGGGAACAATTAGAAATACGTATTTCAACCAAATTACAGCTTCAACTCAAGGAGGTTTAATTATTCCTGGAATCTACAGTTTATCTAACTCTAAAGCTGCTAGCCCATATCCTTACGAAAGAGAAACTAATGCTTCTGTAAATAGTTATTACGTTTCTGCTTCTTTAGGTTATTTGGATACATACTTCATCGATGCAACTGCTCGTAGAGATGCTTTCTCAAACTTACCTGCTGATGATAACCACATTCCAAGTTATTCAGTTTCTGGTAGCTGGGTTTTCTCTAAAAACATTGATGCAAGCTGGTTAACTTTTGGTAAATTAAGAGGAGGTTACTCTGAAAGCCCACTTGGAACACCGCCATTAGCTTTAGTTGATACATATACAAAATATGATCCGTTCAACAACAACCAGATGTACTCTGTTAACTCTATCAAAAACAATCCTGATTTAAAGCCTATCAAAACAAATACTACAGAGGTTGGTCTTGAGATGCAGTTCTTAAATAGAAGAATTGGATTTGACGTGAGTTTGTACAAAAACATAAATGATGGAGAAGCTGTAAGAGTTCCTTATTCAACTGCTACAGGTTATACATCTAAATATGTAAACGCTGCAACAATTGAAAACAAAGGTATCGAGGTTCAATTCAATGTTACTCCAATCAAAACAAGCAACTTTGCTTGGGACATCAATGTTAACTGGTCTAAAAATGACAACGAAGTTACTGCTTTAGCTGATGGTGTAACTAACTTACAAGTTGCTTCTTTCCCTGGTACAGTATCATTAAATGCTGTTGTTGGACAACCATTCGGAGTATTAAAAGGAACAGATTATACTTATACTGCTGATGGACAAAAAATTGTTAACCCAACAACAGGTAGATATGTAATCAACACTTCTACTAACAACATTATTGGTAACATCAATCCTGATTGGATTGGAGGTATTAGAAACAAATTCTCTTACAAAAGTTTATCTTTCAGTTTCTTAATTGACATGAAAAAAGGTGGAGATATCTTTTCTACTGACCAATGGTATGGTGTTGGAACTGGTTTAACTGATGAAACAGCTGGAAACAATGATCTTGGAAACCCAAAAAGAAATACTATTGCTAACGGTGGTGGTGTAATCAACCCTGGTGTTTATGCAGATGGAACTCCAAATACTACAAGAACAGCTTACTCTACTGGTGGTGCTATTACAAACGCTTATAGTAATGGTCCAAGAAGCCAGTACGTTTACGATGCAAGTTTTGTTAAGTTAAGAGAGGTAAATATTACTTATACATTACCATCTTCATTAGTTCAAAAAATCAAATTAGTAGACGCAAAAATCTCTCTTATTGGTTCTAACTTATGGATAATCCATAAAAATCTTCCAGATGCAGACCCAGAAAGTGGATTAGGATCTAACATAGGATCTCAAGGTCTTTCTATCGGTTCTCTACCAACAACTAGAAATATCGGTTGTAACTTAACAATAAAATTCTAAGCTATGAAAAATAGACTAATAATATTACTATCGTTCATAACCTTATTTTCATCATGCTCTGATGATTTTGGGAACATGAACCAAGACACAAAAAACCCTACTACCACTGCTCCAGAATATTTATTCACAAATGCTGAAAAATTCATGATGGATCAGGTGACAAGTACATCTGTAAACTTTAACGTATTCAGATTATTTGCTCAACAATGGGCTGAAGTACAATACCCACAAGAAACTCAATATGACTTAACTGGACGTACTATTCCAGATCGTCATTGGGCAACTTACTATCGTGATGTATTAAAAGATTTTAAAGAAGCTAAATCTCTTTTGAATCAACAAAAAGCAAACTATACTGGAGCTCCTGAAGGATTAGTGGTAATTGATAACAAAATCGCAATTATTGATATTTTATCTTCTTACTGCTACGGAATCTTAGTTGATACTTTTGGAGATGTACCTTACACTGAAGCATTAGATATTGACGGTCATCCGCAACCAAAATACGATGATGCTGAAACTATCTACAGAGATTTGCTTACTGTATTAACTGCTGCATCTCACAAATTAGATCAATCTGCCGAAAGCTATGGTGATGCAGACCTTATTTACGGTGGAGACACTGCTAAATGGGCTAAATTTGCTAACTCTTTACGTTTCAGAATGGCTATCACAATGGACGATGTTGATCATGCTTATGCTAGCACACAAGCATTAGCTGCACAAGCTGATGGTTTAATCCTTAACAGTGCTGATGGAGCTTACATGCCATACGCTACAAATACTACAAATAACAACCCGTTATACCTTGACTTAGTAGCTAGTGGACGTGATGACTTTATTCCAGCTAACACTTTTGTAAACAAATTGAATGCTTTATCTGATCCAAGAAGAGCTAAATACTTTACAGAATATCCAGCAGGTTCAGGACAATACAAAGGTGGTGTATATGGAACTGTTAACGTTTATGGAGACTTCTCTCACATCACTGAAACAATTAAAGATCCTGTTTATCCAGGTGTAATCTTTACTTACTCTGAAGTTGAATTCTTATTAGCTGAAGCTGTAGAAAGAGGTATTCCTGTAGGTGGTACTGCTGCAACTCACTACACTGCCGCTGTAACTGCATCTTTACAAGATTGGGGAGTAGCTGCTGCTGATATTGCAACTTACTTAGCAAGAACTGATGTTGCTTACGCTACAGCAACTGGAACATGGAAACAAAAAATTGGAGAACAAGCTTGGATCGCTTATTATAACAGAGGTTTCGAAGCTTGGACATCTTACAGAAGATTAGATTTCCCTGCTTTAGTAGCTCCTCCAGTAACTTTCGGTGATATCACTGAAGTTCCAAAACGTTACTCTTACCCAGGTATCGAGCAAACATTAAATGCTGCTAACTTACAAGCTGCAGTTGCTAAACTTGGTAACAACAATGTAACAACAAAACTTTTCTGGGATAAACACTAATATTTATACCAAAATTTAAATAATAAACCACTCCGTTCATTCGGGGTGGTTTTTTTTTATATAAACATTATACCTATATTTGTTCCATGGAAAAAGAACATCAAATATTTGGCATTAGAGCCATTATAGAAGCAATACAAGCTGGTCAGGAAGTTGATAAAGTATTCATTCAGAAAGAGATTTCAGGAGACTTAATGAAAGACCTAATGAAAGTGATGAAACGAGCTAACATCAATTTTTCATATGTACCAGTTGAAAAACTAAACCGATTAACTCCAAATAACCATCAAGGTGCTGTTGCTACAATTTCACCAATTGGTTTTATTGATATAGAACATTTAGTAGAATCAACTATTGCTTCGGGTTCGAAACCTCTTTTTTTAATATTAGATCAGATTTCTGATGCACGAAACTTTGGCGCTATCATTAGAACTGCAGAATGCACCGGAGTGAATGGTATTATCATTCAAAAAGCAGGATCCGCACCAGTAAACGGTGACACGGTTAAAACTTCTGCAGGAGCTGTATTCAATGTGCCAATATGCAAAGTTGAACATATTAAAGATGCTATTTTTTATCTTCAGGGATCAGGTATAAAAACTGTTGCCGCTACCGAAAAAACAGATCACAATATTTACGACATATCCCTAAATGAGCCTTTGGCAATTATTATGGGGTCTGAAGACAGAGGAATCAACCCTTCAGTTCTTAAAATTGTCGATGAAAAAGCCAAATTACCAATGTTTGGATCAATAGGATCTTTAAATGTTTCTGTTGCCTGCGGAGCATTTTTATACGAAGCTGTACGCCAGAGAAAATAAAATACTGTTTTTGAGAATTTGAATTCGAATAAGTAATTAAAATACTTAATAATGCTTTCAAAATCTATTCTAAAATCGTCAGTTAATTTATTCTGCTGCTTGTTTGTATTGTTATCAATTACAAAAAGCAACGGACAAAATACTACTTACAATCAGTTTTGGAGTGAAATTCAATTCAATCAAACTATAAGCAAAAAGTGGTCTACTGAAATAGATTTCGGAGCAGCTTATTCAAGTACCGAATCATCTTCGAATTTATTTGAAAACACTATTCAGAGATCCGTAAGAGGATGGGGACATTATTATTTTTCTCCAAGATTGAAATTTTCCACTTTTCTAGCGTATTATAACAATAAAGATGTTCCCGAAATCGGCCAATTTGAATCTCCAGAATGGCGTTTTGCATTACAGGGAATTTATTATTTTCACAAAACAGGTTATACATTGAGTACTCGTGCACGTACTGAATTTCGTTACATGAAAAATCAGGATGATGATTATGAAAATGTCATTCGTTACCGCCAGCAGATAAAATATCTTCAACCCTTAAACAGTAAAGCTCTAAGAGAAGGTGTTGTTTATGCTGTTGCATCTGATGAAATTTATCTAAAATCAGGAACTAAAGTTACAGGAGAGAGTTTTTTCGACAGGAATCGATTTAATATAGGAGCCGGATATTTATTTACAGATAATATTCAAATCGAATTGACTTATGCAAATGAATATTTACCAAGAAACAGTGGAAACCAATTTACAAATGCGCTTTCTCTTAATTTGAGTTTCAATAATCTTATGCGAAATATCAAAAAGAGAATTCTAGAGAATATTCATAAAGACAGTGATGATGAATAATTTCTATTCTTCTTTTCGAATACATTTAATCTGTTCCATTATGGCAGTTTTATGGAGTTTAAAATTATAATCTCGAACGAATTCCGTGCCTTTCATATTAATTTTTGCCGTTACTGCCTCGTAGTTCGAAAATGCTTCTAAATCTTTTTGATCCATTAAATACAAAACCTCCATTATTGAATCATTATTTCGATATTGAGTATCAAAATGTGACAATGTGTAGGTATTATGATCTGCCAGAATAATTGTTAAATCGTCTTTGATTTTCTTCCCTTCCTTCCTATCAGGAAAAGGTGTAGGTTGCAGAGCAATGAAATAATGTTCTTTGTCGGTAAGAATATTAATTTTCAAAGATTTAGATTTAGTCGAATAGAAAACAGCTGGATCAAAAAAATATACCATCGTTCCATCAGGCTGGATTTTATTTTTGATTTCACATTGCCCGACAGCCTGAAAACTTGAAAAATAAAAACAAAGCAAAATTAAATAACTTATTTTTTTCATAATCTAAATTATTCAATTGGTTAGTAATCACAAATTTAGTCTTTTAATCTCATATGACTACTCCATATTTTCTTTATCTTCTGATTCTGTTTTAGTTATAACATAATTTACTGGATAGCTAGAAATAAAATATCCATCTTCAGGTATAAGTTCTTCTTCATGAACAGTATTAACAAAATTTCCGTTTTCATCAAAGTGCTTCATAAAAGGGTCATTTTGCGGATCAAAATCAGGCTTCTGCCAATCGTAAACAATCGGTTTAGAATATTCGGGAGTCTTGTAGTAAAGTGTCAATAGAAATCCACCAATTAAACCTCCTAGATGGCCTTCCCAGGAAATCGACTGATCGACATCTGGAAAAACATACCAAATCATACCGCCGTAAACCAAAATTACAGTTAGTGATAAAGCAACCAATCGATAGTATTTAGTTTGAATTCCTTTAAAAAATATAAAACTGACCAAAACGTAAATCAAGCCACTAGCACCAATATGGAAATTGTTACGACCAATTAACCATGTAATGAATCCTGACAACAAAATTCCATAAACAATAACTCCAAAAGTTTGTTTAGGATAAAAGAAAGGCATCGCCGCTAAAAGGATTAAAAGCGGAATTGAATTATTATAAAGGTGATCTAAGTTTTCATGTATAAACGGACTAAAAATCACGCCTTGTAATCCCGAAAAATCACGCGGATAAATCCCATTTTTGTAAAAATCAAAGTCGAAACGAATCTGAATCCAATAGACTATCCAAAGCAATAAAACAAAGAGAACTGGTAATCCAACAACGGAAGTAGAAAACTTAAATTGGTTGTCATTCATTTTTTTCGGTTTTGATTTATAATACGATATCAAAAAACTTTCCAATTGCATATTACTGATATTTTGTCAGCTGCAAAAATTCAATAATTGGTTTTATAAAGTTAAAAGATTCAAAACCTCTAAAAATAAATTCTGAAAATAGTAAATTTACAAAATGGAAGCACCATTAGCAGAACGAATTCGCCCGCAAAAATTAGAAGATTATGTTAGTCAGCATCATTTGGTTGGACCTAACGGATCGTTGACACAGCAAATTGCAAAAGGAATAATCCCTTCTTTAATTTTTTGGGGACCTCCGGGAACTGGAAAAACAACTTTGGCACAAATTATTGCTCAGGAATCAAAACGTCCTTTTTATGTTTTGAGTGCGATTAATTCTGGTGTTAAAGACATTCGTGATGTTATTGACAAAGCCAAACAAAGAAGCGGAGGACTTTTTACTGCCAAAAATCCAATTTTGTTTATTGATGAGATTCACCGTTTCAGCAAATCACAACAGGATTCTCTTTTAGCTGCTGTAGAAAAAGGCTGGATTACACTTATTGGTGCCACGACCGAAAACCCAAGTTTTGAAGTTATTCCTGCTTTATTATCGCGTTGTCAGGTATATGTTTTAAATGCTTTCACAAAAGATGATTTAGAAGCGCTATTACATCGTGCGATGAAAGTAGATACCTATATGGCTTCCAAAAACATTAATTTAAAAGAAACCGAAGCTTTATTAAGACTTTCCGGCGGAGATGGCAGAAAACTGCTCAATATATTTGAACTTGTTGTTAATGCATCAGCTGGAGATGAAGTAACGATTACAAATGATCGTGTTCTAGAACTGGTACAGCAAAATACCGTTTTATACGACAAAACAGGCGAACAGCATTATGACATTGTTTCGGCATTTATAAAATCGATGCGAGGAAGCGACCCTAATGGAGCAGTATATTGGTTAGCTCGCATGATTGAAGGTGGTGAAGATGTAAAATTTATTGCCCGAAGAATGTTGATTCTGGCAAGCGAAGACATTGGAAATGCCAACCCAACAGCACTTATAATGGCCAATAATACTTTCCAGGCGGTTACTACAATTGGATATCCTGAAAGTCGTATTATTTTAAGCCAATGTGCGATTTATTTAGCTACTTCTCCAAAAAGCAACGCTTCGTATATGGCAATTGGAAATGCACAGCAATTAGTAAAACAAACTGGTGATCTCCCCGTTCCTATTCATTTAAGAAATGCTCCTACCAAACTTATGAAAGAACTTGGTTATGGAGAAGATTATAAATATTCACACGATTATGCTAATAATTTTGCTGAACAGGAATTCTTGCCAGATGCTATAAAAGAAACGGTTCTTTACAATCCTGGAAACAATTCTAGAGAGAACAGTACCCGTGAATTCTTAAAGAACCGTTGGAAAGATAAATATGGTTATTAGTTTTTGTCTTTACAAAAAGAAACCTAAGTGTTGAATTCTAAAATTTAAAACTTAACAGAAACTTTTTCAGAAACTAATTTGTCATTTTGATAGTACTCGAAATACCACTGATTGTCTTTAGCATTTAAAGAACCTTGAATTCCATCTTTAACAGCAATAAATGAATCTGCGCGAGAAGTTTTGAAAAGCTTCATAACAACCTTTGGTGTTTTATCAATTAACTGATATCCATTTTCCGTTGGTTGAGCATAAAGCAAATTCGGATCTGAAACATTAACTGCAGGTGTTGAAACTACTGCAGTTTGTACGGGTGCTGTAGTATTTACTGCTGGAAGTGTTTCTGCTGTAACGGCTCTCGAAGGTGTAACTGGAGATTTACCACTGTATTTATAATGAAGATTGGCAATCGAAACAAAAGCATTGTCTAAACTTTCTCTGTAAGCTACTTCATATTCTTTTTCCCTGCTTTTTCCTGTTTCAGAAGTGTAGATTACTTTTCCATAACAATCTTTAAATTCAACAAAAAGTTTAGTTACCAAAAAAGCATTATCCTTTTTCACATCAATATACAAAAGATCACAACGATCTGCATAACCAGCAGGAAGTTCTTCATTTGTATAATATGCCGTAAAACCAGCTTTTAATAAATTAGATTTCGTTAAAGTCGCCAGACGGTATTGATTTTCTGTTTTTATAAAATCATACTTTAAAGGTATAATCACCGCTTTATAATCATTTACAGACTGTGCAAAACCAACAGCTGAACAAATTAATGCAGTTAATAAAAATTTTATCTTCATCATTATAAATAATTTTTTAGTTCTAATAAATGGTTTATTTGTTTGAAATTCTGAGTTATTTCAATTTTTTTATCGTTAAAAAAGATAGCATCTAAACCGGCATTCAAAGCTCCATTGACATCTGCATCAAGATCGTCTCCAATCATAATGCTGTTTTCTTTGGAAGTATTAGCTAGTTTAAGAGCATAATCAAAGATAATACTATTTGGTTTTTTAACACCTGCTAATTCAGAATTTGTAATAGTTGTGAAATAACCGCCTAAAGCAGCGTTTCTAATTTTCTTTTCCTGAACGTTTGCAAAACCATTAGTGATGATATGCAATTTGTATTTTGGTTTTAAATATTCCAATACTTCAATTGCACCATCAAAAAGATAATTATTGTCAGTTAAAAACTCAATATAATCATTTGCGATCTCTAGAATATTTTCATCAGAAATCACATAATTTAAAGCATTAAAAGAAAACTTTAATCGGTTATAACGAAGTTCTTCGTGTGTTATGAGATCGTTTTGGTACAATCTCCAACATTCCTGATTAATGGGTACGTATTCTTTAATAAAATCCTGTGTTTGTATTTCGGCATATTTACTTTTAAAGATCCGTTCAAATGCCATTTCTGAATTTTTGTCGAAATCCCAAAGCGTATGGTCTAAGTCAAAAAAGATATCTGTGATTTTGGTATTCATAAATTAAAAAATTCCTTCATCTACAAAACTATAATATTTTGCTCCAGATATAATCAAATGATCCAAAACTTTAACATCTAAACTCTCCCCCGCTACTTTTAATTTCTTTGTAACTTGCTTATCAGCCTCACTTGGTATTAGACTTCCAGAAGGATGATTGTGGCACAAAATCACGCCTGTAGCGAAATATTCTAAGGCAAGTTTAAAAACTAATCGTGCATCTACAACAGTTCCAGCAATTCCTCCTTTACTTAATTGCGCTTTAGAAATTACATTATTAGAATTATTAAGAAAAAGCACCCAAAATTCTTCATGAGAAAGTTCCCCAATAATAGGTTGCATAATTTCAAAAACCATTTTACTAGAAGTAATTTTTTCTGTTTCAACTGCTTTCTCAGATCGTAAACGTCTACTTAATTCGAGAGCAGCCATAATTGATATTGCTTTTGCCTCACCTATTCCTTTAAAGTTCATTAATTGGGAAATAGATAATTTTGTAAGAGAATTTAAGTTACCTGCACTTGCTAAAATTCGTTTACTTAATCCAACAGCTGTTTCATTTCGGCTTCCGGAACCAATTAAAATAGCAAGTAATTCGGCGTTGCTTAATGCTTCTTTCCCTTTCAACATTAATTTTTCACGCGGTTTGTCATCTTCTGACCAATTTTTAATAGGGAAATAAGATTCTTCCATAAATACATTTCAAAAAACGAAGATATAAAAAAGAAGAAAAATCTTTCAATTTATTTTGTCTATTTTAAAATTCGCTAACTTTAGAAACTAAATAATTAAAATGAAAAGATTTTGTTTCCTTTTATTCTTTCAAATTCTCATTTCTTGCCATCAAAGTAATAAAGATGTTGCAGTAAGTAACGATAATTTTATACCAAAAACATACTCTGAAAAATTATCTCAGGCTGCAATTTCAATCATTGATCCTTCAATTCATTATGATCCTTCTTATTTCAAAATTGAATATCCAAATGGTGATGTCCCAAAAAACAAAGGAGTTTGTACCGATGTTATCACTCGTTCATATCGAAAATTAGGTGTCGATTTACAAAAAGAAGTACATGAAGATATGCTTCAAAATTTTACAGCGTATCCAAATCTTAAAAAATGGGGAATGACTAAAACCGATACTAATATTGATCATCGCAGAGTTCCAAACCTAGAAATATTTTTTGAACGAAAGGGCATTAAACTTCCGGTCACAAAAAATCCAAATGATTATAAAACTGGTGAAATTGTAACCTGGATGATTAACGATAAACTTCCGCACATCGGAATCGTAACTCATAAAAAATCACACGATGGAAAACGAAATCTTATTGTTCACAACGTTGGAAACGGTCAGGTTTTAGAAGACTGTTTATTTGCTTATAAAATTGTAGGTCATTTTAAATATGAAGGAACTTCAAATTAGAAAATGTAGCAATGTGAGAATGTGTCAATTAGATAATTAAAAAAATGTGCCAACTGCATAGCAATTGACACATTATCTAATTTTCTAATTGGCTAATTAATTACTCAATCAAACCTTTTACTTCATCAAAATTCAAACCACCATAATTACCTGAACTCATTAATAAAAGAGCAGAATTATCAAGGTTCAAATTGAATAAATATTCTTTGAATTCAGCCGGATTGGTATAAATCACTAAATCTTCACGGTTAAAAGCTTTTGCTATTTGTTCGTAAGTTACTTCTTCAAGCTGTTTAATTTTTACGGCATCTGGCGAATAAAACACAACTGCAACATCTGCATATTCTAAAGCGCCTTCATATTCTTTTAAAAATGCAGCATTTAAACTGCTGTATGTATGCAACTCTAAACAAGCTACTAATGTTCTATCAGGATATTGTTCTTTTACTGCTTTTGTTGTTGCCGCTACTTTACTTGGCGAATGTGCAAAATCTTTGTAAGCTACTTTTCCTTTACCTTCTACAATTTTTTCCAAACGCTTAGAAGCTCCTTTAAAACTTGCGATCGCTTCGTAGAAATCGGCTTCGTCTACACCCATATTTTGACAGATCCATTTCGCTCCGGCAAGATTGTTTAAATTATGAGCTCCAAAAACTTCAATCGGCATATTGCCTTCTGGAGTTTTTAATAAAGTAACACCATTATTTACGGTATATTCCGGTGTATGATACGGAAGTTTACGAATTGGATTTGTTGCAGCTTCAGAAACACGTTTTACTTCAGGATCATTTTCGTTGTATACCAAAATGCCTCCGTTTGTAATCTTTTCTATAAAAATTTCAAACTGCTCTACATAATTCTCATACGTTGGAAAAACATTAATATGATCCCAAGCAATTCCAGAAATCAAAGCAATGTTTGGCTGGTATAAATGAAACTTAGGGCGACGGTCAATTGGTGATGATAAATATTCATCGCCTTCCAAAACTATAAAATCATTTTCTTCTGTAAGATGCACCATAGTATCAAAACCTTCCAACTGTGCTCCTACCATGTAGTCAACCGCAATATTATGATAGTTCATTACATGCAGAATCATAGACGTAATGGTTGTTTTACCATGTGAACCGCCAATTACCACACGAGTTTTATTTTTAGACTGTTCGTATAAAAATTCAGGATATGAATAAATCTTCAATCCCAATTCCTGCGCTTTTAATAATTCAGGATTATCTGCTTTTGCATGCATTCCTAAAATAACTGCATTGATATCGGCAGTTATTTTTTCTGGAAACCAACCCATTTCTGCTGGAAGAATTCCTTTTTTCTCCAATCTTGATTTTGACGGCTCAAAAATAGCATCGTCACTTCCTGTAACCAGATATCCTTTATTATGTAATGCCAATGCTAAATTGTGCATTGCGCTTCCGCCAATAGCGATGAAATGTGTTTTCATTTAAACTCTAATTTTTAAATTCCAAATTCCAATTTCTTCGAATTTGCCTTTGAGATTGTATTTTATTCTTCGAATTTTTCTTTTAAATCTTTAGCCTTTTTTGGGTCTTTTAATTTATTCAAATATAGATTATATAATTTTTGAAATGTCACTTTTGAATTGCCAATTTCATGGGCTTTCTTATAATTTTTCTCAGCCAGATTGTATCTCTTAAAATAATCTTCAATTCTTCCTCTTGATAAATAGCCGTCTACAGGAGAAAACTGTGCCAGTTCATTAGAATAAGCAATTGCTTTCGATTCGCTTCCACCTAAAATTCCCGGCAGCTGCAAATATATTTCAATTAAAGCCCATCTTGCCTGCACATGTTTTGGATTTAATTCTATGGCCTTTTCAAAAGCTTCTTTCATATCTCCCACCATTGTAAACGCTTTTATTCGGTTTATTTCTGTCGCTCGCATGGCCAGACATCCGCCATATTTAAAAAAATAATCTGCATTATTGGGTCTAAGTTCTTTTAGTTTTTTAAAATATGCAGCTCCTTTTACCCATGATTTTTGATGTCCCGCTATTTCACCCAAATACTCTAATGTTTTTACATCGGAAGAATTGTTTTTTAAAATCCCTTCAAAAATTGGCTGTGCTTCACTATACTTTTTAGAATGAAATAATTTCTCTGCCCTCTCAAAATTAGATTGCGTCCATCCAAAAACCGGCAAAATAAAAAGAAACAGTAAAAGATTTTTCATGTCTCAAAAATAACGAAATATAGAATAAAAAACCCGACAAGCTTTAGAAACCGTCGGGTTGTATTTTAAAATGAAGATTGGATTACTTTACAATCGTCAATTCATCGATAATGTTTTTAGCACCGGCGTATTTGTCGATAATCCAAAGCACATAACGAATATCTACGTTGATCGTTCTTTGTAAATTTGAATCAAAGATAACATCACCTGCCATTGCTTCGATATTTCCATCAAAAGCGATTCCGATTAATTCTCCTTTTCCGTTAAGAACTGGTGAACCAGAATTTCCTCCAGTAATATCATTATCTGTTAAAAAGTTTACCGGCATGTAACCAGCTTTGTCAGCATATTGTCCGAAATCTTTTTTCTTGTTCAACTCTAATAAACGAGCTGGTAAGTCAAATTCCTGATCTCCTGCTTTGTATTTTTTAACCATACTTTCCATTGTAGTATAGTTGTTGATTTTAGCATCATTACGAGGATCTGCAGGTAAAGCACGAACTTTTCCGTATGTTAATCTCAATGTAGAGTTAGCATCTGGATATTTAATGGCGTTTAATTTTGATTCTCTTAAACCTTCCACTAATTCGCGGTAAGCCGTTGCAAATCCATCATCAGCTTTAGCTTGATCATCTGTTTTTGAACGATATTTGGTTAAAAGATCATTAGAAATGATATACAACGGATCATGTGCAATTGCCAATGGTTTTGGATCAGCCATAAATGCCTTTATTTTCTCTTTTGAAGTAAAATAACTTTGTTGTGTCGCTGTATTCACATCAGCAGTAAAATCACCATTATTTGTTGTTTTCATTTTGGCGATTTGCGGAGCTAAACCATATTCTGCCGCTTTTGCTGCATATAAATTTAGCTGGGCGATTAACACCTCTTTTTCTAACGGCTCGTAGAAATCTCCGTAGATGTTATCAATCATAGTATTGATTTTCGGAAGCATTTCTGCTCTCTTAGCTTCGTTTTCGTTAAAGTAAGCAATTAATGCATTTCCTAAATTTGCAGGACCTGTTGCATAACTTGAAGTACGTAAAACCTGCATTAAATAATTATCGTGACGCGCTTTTAGATTCGTCTCTCTGTAATAATCATTAATCGTTGGAATTACATTTTCGTATTTTTCTTTATTTGCAGGTTTAGTTGCCCACTCATAGAATTTATCTTCTTGTTCCGTTTTTGTGTCTACCGTTCCTGCTTTTGTTAAAGCATCGATCATACCTTGACGATTTTTCCAGTAGTTTGCTGTTGAAGCATATTTAGAAGCATACTGTAAACGAACAGTTGCATCTTTGTCCATATACTTTTTCATGACATCCATTGAAGTTTTTGCACCTTCAACCCACGCAGGATAAGCATATTTAATGTTTTGCTCAATTCCTCCAGCAGGCATCCAACGATTTGTTCTTCCCGGATATCCTAAGATCATAGCAAAATCATTTTCTTTTACCCCTTTTAAACTTACTGGTAAATAATGTTTTGGTTGTAATGGCACATTGTCTTTAGAATATGCAGCAGGATTTCCATCTTTATCTGCATATACTCTAAACATAGAGAAATCTCCTGTTTGGCGAGGCCATTCCCAGTTATCAGTATCTCCACCAAATTTACCCACACTTTCCGGCGGAGTTCCCACTAAACGAACGTCTGTGTAATCTTGGTAAACGAAATAGTAATACTCATTTCCTTGAAAGAAAGGACGAACGGAAACGGTGTATTTTCCGTTTTCGCTGTTTTCTTTTTCAATTAAAGCAATTTCCTGCTGAATGATTTTATTTCTTTCGGTTTCTGTCATAGTATCATTTACTTTAGACAAGATTCTTTTAGAAACATCATCCATACGTACAAAGAAACGAACATACAAAGATTTTGGCTTCAATTCTTCCGAACGATTTTTTGCCCAGAAACCATTTTTCAAATGATTTTGTTCTGCAGTTGAAAGTTCTGCAATCGCGCTGTAACCACAGTGGTGATTCGTAAGAACCAAACCACTATTTGATACGATTTCTGCTGTACAACCTCCGTTAAACTGTACAATCGCATCTTTTAAACTGTGGTGGTTAATACTGTAGATTTCTTCGGCTGTTAATTGCAAGCCCATTTTTTCCATATCTCTATGGTTCAGTCTTTCGATAAACATCAAAAACCACATTCCTTCATCAGCTCTTACAGGAAAAGCCATAAGGCACATGGTAAAGAATAAAATTATTTTTTTCATGTTATTTTGTTTAAGTAATGCGAATATAATTCATTTTCATAATTATCTAATCCAAAACGATTCTAAAATTGCTTATCACAATAAGTTTTTAGCCTTTTATTACGAATTTAACATTTCTAAAAACAAAAAAGGTGCTCAATTTTATGAACACCTTTTTTACTATATTATCTTTAACTGAATATTATCTCCTTATTCATTAAGCATTTTCCAAAGCCTGTCTTTTAAATCGGTTAAACCTTGCTGGGCAACAGAAGAAATAAACATATAAGGAACATCTTTAAAAGAAACATCTAATTCTGCTTTCAGCTCCGCCTTCAATTCGTCATCAAGCATATCACATTTTGAAATCACAACAAGACGTTCTTTGTCTAGCATTTCTGGATTGTATTTGGTCAATTCGTTTACCAAAATATCATATTCTGCTTTAATATCTGCTGTATCAACAGGAATTAAAAACAATAAAGTAGAGTTTCGTTCGATATGACGAAGAAAATAATGTCCTAAACCTTTTCCTTCTGCAGCACCTTCAATAATTCCCGGAATGTCGGCAATGACAAAAGATTGAAAATCTCTATAGGCTACAATTCCTAAATTGGGTTTTAAAGTGGTAAATGGATAATCTGCAATTTTTGGTTTTGCCGAAGTCAGCACAGACAATAAAGTAGATTTTCCCGCATTAGGAAAACCAACCAATCCAACATCAGCCAGAACTTTAAGTTCCAGAATAACATCCATTTCAACTCCTGGCAAACCTGGCTGTGCATAACGAGGTGTTTGATTAGTTGAACTTCTAAAATGCCAGTTTCCTAATCCTCCCTTTCCTCCTTTGGCTAGAATCTTTTTCTCGCCATGTTCTGTAACTTCAAAAAGTGTTTCTCCAGTTTCTTTGTCTTTTACAACAGTTCCCAGCGGCACTTCAATAAATTTATCTTCTCCATCAGCTCCGGTACTTCTGTCAGAACCTCCATCACCTCCATATCCTGCTTTAATGTGGCGTGCAAATTTTAAATGAAATAATGTCCAAAGCCCTTTATTCCCCACTAAATACACATGTCCACCGCGACCACCATCACCTCCGTCAGGGCCACCTTTTTCAATAAATTTCTCTCTATGTAAATGCGTAGATCCTTTTCCTCCTTTTCCGGAAGAAACATATATCTTAACGTAATCTACAAAATTTCCTTCTGTCATTTTTCTAAATTTCAGACTTTAGACTTTAGATTTTAGATTTCTCTATCTTCTATTTCTAAATTCTATTTTTATTTATTTTTCAGTCACAGTCGCAGTTTTCAGTATCAAATGTGACTGAAAACCATACTGAAAACTTCACTTTACTCTTTAAGGGCTTTCACTAATACTTTATCAATTTTAACTCCATCCATATCGACTACTTCCAGAACGAATTTCTGCCAAACTAATTTTTCACCTTCTTTTGGAATATGCGAAAGCTCAGTCATAATCATACCGCTTACCGTGTTTACTTCGTAATCGTTTGTTAGCTCGTCCAGTTCAAAATAGGTTAAGAAATCGTGCAATGAATAATGCCCGTCGACCAACCATGAACCGTCTTCTCTTTCAACAAGTTGAAATTCATCTTTATAAAACTCAGAAGCATCACCTACCAAAGCTTCCAAAATATCATTCAAAGTAATCATTCCTTGAAAAACACCATATTCATCAGAAACTAACGCATAGTGAACGCCTGTTTTTTTGAAATTTTCCAACGCTTTATAAGCTGTTGTCTGCTCCATTAAATAAGGTGCATCTGAAACTATAGCCGACAAATCAAATTGTTCGTTTTCTATGTTGGCAAAGATATTTTTAAGAGTTACAACCCCCACAATATCATCGTAATTTTCATTATAAACCGGATAAACGGCGTGCAGATCCTGAACAACTAATTCTTTGATTTTTGCTTTATCTTCTTTTAACGGAAGCATGTCAACCGATTTACGGTGTGTCATTAACGAACTTACTTTTCTATCTCCAATATGAAAAACACGCTCTACAATATCTTGTTCAATTTCCTGTACCTCTCCTACTTCAGTTCCTTCCTTAATAATCGCTTTAATTTCTTCCTCAGTAACCTTTCCGTCAGCGGTTGGTTTTATCTGCAGAATATTCAGTAAAAATTCTGTTGAAGAAGTTAACAACCAAATAAATGGTGCTGTAATAATCGAAATTATTCTCATTGGCATTGCCACCATTTTTGCAATCGATTCAGGATAATTTAATCCGATACGTTTTGGAAGTAATTCTCCTAAAACCAAAGAGAAAAAAGTAAGAACCACAACCACTATTCCAACTGCAATAGAGTGTGCATAAGGTTTTAAAGCAGCAAAACCTGCCACAAAAAGTTCTACGTCGGCTGTAATTTTATCACCAGAATAAATACCCGTTAAAATTCCAATTAAGGTAATTCCAATTTGTACAGTCGATAAAAATTTATTTGGCGAGTTTGCCAGATCAAGTGCTGTTTTGGCACTTTTATTTCCTTTTTTAGCGGCAGTTTCCAGTCTATTTTTCCTGGCCGAAATAAGGGCAATTTCGGACATAGAGAAAACTCCATTTAATAGTATTAGAAAAAATATTATTAGTATTTCCAATGTTTAGTAGATTCGTTATTAGTTTGGTTCTTTTTTAGTATGGTATTCTTCTTTTTTGCATCATTCTCACCATGGTCAGGAGAGCGAAAAAGCCCGGAGCTAAAAAACTATTTTTTTATTCCAAAAATTCAGAATAGAAAAATAGACTTTAGCATTCCAGACTTTAAAAACGTCAGCTGTCCCGAAAATCTCGGAAAGCTTCTACAAATTATCTATAACTGACGTTAATCGTTTTGTAATTTCTTCGATAGTTCCAATACCGTTTACAGCGTGAAACTTACCTTGTTCTTTATAATATCCAATTAATGGAGCTGTTTTTTCGTTGTATTCCTGATATCTCACACGAATTTTTTCTTCATCCTGATCATCAGCTCTTCCGCTTGTTTTTCCTCTTTCCAGCAAACGCGCTACCAAAATCTCGTCATCAGCTTCTAAAGCGATTGTAGCAGTTACGCTAGAGCCAATTGTTGGTAAAAATTTATCTAAAGCCTCTGCCTGATTAATTGTTCTTGGGTAACCATCGAACAAAAATCCTGCTGTATCTGGGTGTTTTTTAACTTCGTCAATTAACATTGCAGTTGTAACTTCGCAAGGAACCAATTCTCCATTGTCCATATAAACTCTTGCTTGTTTTCCTAGTTCAGTATCATTTTTTAAATTGAAACGAAAAATATCTCCAGTAGAAAGGTGTGTTAAATTGTATTTTTCTTTTAAAAATTCTGCCTGAGTTCCTTTTCCTGCACCAGGCTTTCCAAATAAAACGATATTAATCATAATGAATTTGAGTGTTGTTACTTCTTATTTTTCAAGAAGTTTTAAATGAATATATAGTTGTGTTTTGTTTTTACTTATTCTGCTAATTTGTAAACTTCTGTTAAGTTTCGTCCTAAACCATCATAGTCAAGCCCGTAACCCACAATAAATTTATTTGGAATTCTAATTCCAACATAGTCAATCTTCATATCTTTTTTATACGCTTCTGGTTTAAAGAACAATGTTGCCACTTTAAAATGTTTTACATTTTGCGCTTTAAACAAATGCTTCAATTCTTCGATTGTATTTCCAGTATCGACGATATCTTCAATGATAACAACGCTTCTTCCTGACAAATCCTGATTGATTCCAATTAATTCTTTAACCGAATTTGTACTTTCAGTTCCTTCGTAAGAAGCCATTTTTATGAATGAAACCTCGCAAGGTTTTTTATACTTTTTTAAAAAATCCGAAACTACCATAAAAGCTCCGTTCAAAACCCCAATAAAAATTGGCGTATCATCTCCAAAATCATCTTCTACCTGTGCCACTAATTTGGTTAAAGCAAAATCAATTTCTTTAGCCGAAATAAACGGAACAAATTGTTTATCGTGAAGTTGTATCATTATTTTTAATTTTAAAATAATGGACAAAGATACAGAATTAGAACTTAACAGTTTATATCAAAATAGACTGTCCTAACATATTTTTTACGAATGTTAAATATCAGTTAATATTTACAAAACAATTCTGGACACTATTTTAAAATTCAGTAAATTGTTGTGATATAAATATTTAACTCCAAGACACTGATGAGAAAATCCTTAACCTTATTTTCAATACCACTATTAGCCCTGATGACTGCCTGTAATGGACAGGTAAAAAAAGAAGAAAAAGAAGCGCTTGCCAAACAACCTGGCAATGTTGTAAAAACTGCTATTGGAGATATTACACTCCCTCCTCCATACGCTACAGAATCTAAAACAAACAACAGCAAAGTTATTGGCTGGCCAAAAGACAAAACGCCTATAGCACCACAAGGTTTTACAGTGACAAAATTTGCCGATGGTTTCGAAAATCCGCGCTGGACTTATATTGCGCCTAATCAAGATATTTTTGTAGTAGAAAGCGGTACGCGTGCCAGCAAAAATCAAATTACCGTTTTACGTGATAAAGACAAAGACGGAAAATTTGAAACGCGCGAAGTTTTTATTAAAGACCTCAACAAGCCTTTTGGCATGCTGGTTTTAAAAGACTTTTTCTATATCGCCAATACAGATGGATTATACCGCTATCCTTATAAAAACAATCCGCTGAAATTAGAAACAAAAGGCGAAAAAATATTGGAACTTCCTGCCGGAGGTTACAATAACCACTGGACACGAAATTTATTAGCAAGTCCTGACGGAAGCAAAATCTATGTTTCTGTAGGTTCTGGAAGTAATAATGCCGAACATGGAATTGACAAAGAAGTGCGCCGCGCGGCCATTCTTGAAATTAATCCTGACGGAACTGGAGAAAAAACCTATGCTTCAGGACTTAGAAATCCTGTTGGGATGGATTGGAATCCTGTAAATAAAGAATTGTGGACTGCGGTTAATGAACGCGATGAATTGGGCGACGATCTAGTTCCTGATTATATTACAAGCGTAAAAAGAGAAGGGTTCTATGGATGGCCGTATGCTTATTTTGGAAGCATACCTGATCCTAGAATGAAAGGCCAAAGAAAAGATTTAGTTGAAAAAACAATTGTTCCAGATGTGCCTGTGGGTTCTCACACCGCTTCTTTAGGATTGGCTTTTTATACTAAAGATGCTTTTCCTGCCAAATATAAAAACGGTGTTTTTGTAGGACAACATGGTTCTTGGAATCGTTCTAAAATTTCAGGTTATAAAGTATTATTCGTTCCTTTTAAAGATGGCAAACCTTCAGGAAAACCAGAAGACTTTTTAACTGGTTTTATTTCTGATGAAAATAAAGCTGAAGTTTACGGACGTCCGGTTGCCGTAACCGTTATGAATGACGGATCACTTTTAGTAAACGATGACAGCGGAAATACCATTTGGAAAGTTTCGGCTAAATAAAAATTTCAATTTATAAAAACTCAAATTCCAATCTAAATGCTGATTGGAATGAACTAAAAAGAAAATTTTAAACACATAGAGACATAGATTTTTGCTTAAAAAGAAGTTGTTACATAAACTGTTTTTACACATAATCAATATGTGAATTTAAATAAGTCAAACGCCTTTTTTGCCTCAATCAAAACTATGTTTCTATGTGTTAAAATTATAAGCCTTTAATCTCATTTTATGCTTTTAAAAAAATATTGTTTTTTTCTTTCTGCACTATTGATTCTGCAAAATATTTCGGCACAAAAGAAACAAAACAAAACTACTGATTCCACAAAAACTGAAAAACTGAAAGAAGTTGTTATAAGTCCGCTTCATATTGATACCAATTTGTTAAATACACCTGCTGCAATTGGTATTCTTTCCAAAAAAGATTTACTTCAAAATAATACCACAGATATTACAACAGTTATCAATACGATTCCGGGTGTATTCATGCAGTCTTCGAATTTTACTACAAGCCGAATTTCGATTCGTGGTATTGGCGCAAGAACAACTTACGGAACCAATAAAATCAGAGCTTTTTACGGCAGTATACCGCTGACTTCTGGAAACAGCGAAACTGTAATTGATGATATTGACCTTGAAAACCTCAACCAAATCGAAATCATTAAAGGTCCGCTTTCGAGCGTTTACGGCGCTGGATTGGGCGGTGCAATTTTAATTTCACCTCAGCTTTCTAAAAACAACGGACAGTCTGCCGGCATAAGTACCGTTTTTGGTTCTTACGGATTATTGAAGAACAGTTTGAATTATAGTATAGATGAAAAAACAGGAAGTTTAAACATTAGTTATCATAACTTAAAAACCGACGGCTGGCGGGAAAACAGCGCTTACAATCGCGAAGGCGTTACACTTGCCGGAGAATTATTTAGAAAAAAAAACAGTAAACTTACCTACTTTTCTAACTATACCTATTTGAAAGCCTATATTCCGAGTTCAATTAGTAAAGAAGTTTTTAATACAAATCCAAAAGCTGGAGCGCCAACTTGGGTGGCTTCAAAAGGATATAAAGAATATAAATCAGTTTTAGGCGGATTGGCTTATGATTTTAAAATTAATGATAACTTGAACAATTCGACTTCAGTTTTCATTAATTATAAAGACAGCAACGAACCTCGTCCGTTTGATATTCTCCGTCAATATACATTTGCAACAGGTGCCAGAACTCAGTTTTCGGGGGATTTTAAAATCGGAAAAATTAAAAATCAATTTATTGCTGGTGTAGAATATTTCACAGATACCTATAATGGAAATACGTTCCAAAATCTGTATCAGCAAAATAATGGTTTAGGAAGTCTGCAGGGAAATCAGCTTACAGAAACCGATCAAAAAAGACATTTTTACAATATATTTTCTCAATTAAGAACTTTACTGTCGGAACAATTTGAGATTCAAGCCGGCTTAAATTATAACAAAACCAGATTTGATCTTACTAATTATACTCAAAACATCAATCAGGAATATAGTTACGATGGCATTTTCTCGCCTCAAGTTTCATTTCTTTACAAAACCAATTCTTTACAAACACTTTATTTCTCTGTGAGCCGAGGATTTTCACTTCCAGCAACAGAAGAAACTCTAACAAGCGAAGGCACAATTAATCCGGACATAAAACCCGAAAACGGTTATAATTTTGAAGTTGGCGGAAAATTCTACTTTCTTAATAAAAAGCTTTACACCGAAATTTCTTTATACCGAATGGAAATTAAAGATTTACTCGTTGCCAAAAGAGTCGGCGATGATCAATATTTGGGAACAAATGCTGGAAAAACATCTCACGAAGGAATCGAAATTACTTTAAATCACAATTGGCCCATTAATCGTTTTTTAACATTGAACTCTTACGCCGCAGGATCTATAGGAAATTATAAATTCAAAGAATTTATCGATAACGGCAATGATTTTTCTGGAAACAAACTCACAGGTGTTGCACCACAAAAAATTAATGCCGGCATAATAGTAAACACTAATTTTGGCATTTACTTAAGTGCCGATTATCAATTTGTAGGCGAAATTCAGTTAAACGATGCCAATACAGCTTATTCAGATTCATACGATATTCTAAATTTAAAAACAGGTTATCGATTCGAGATTTTACGAGGATTAACCAGTCATATCTCCGCTGGTGTAAACAATGTAACGAATGAAAAATATGCTTCACTAATTCTGCCAAATGCGGTGCCAACAGGAAACTCATCTCCAAGGTATTATTATCCCGGACTTCCTGTAAATTATTATGGAACTGTATCTTTAAATTATTTATTTTAGATGCTTGAAACCAAATTAAATTCAATGACCATACTTTCTGAATTACAGGAAAAACTGGATTATGTAAGCGCCTACCGGGAAAACCGTTTAAAGTGCGCGCAGGTTATTCTCGAAAATCCATATTTGTTTACTGAATTAATTTCCATTTGTTTCTCGCCCGAAGACAAGAACAATCACAAAGCTTGCTGGATTTTAGAATTTGTATCGTATGAAGAATTGCTTTGGCTCCAGCCGCATCTTGATTTTTTCTGTTCCAATTTGAAAATTCTAAAAGATGAAAGTTCCATTCGTCCCATTGCAAAAGTGATGCAGCTTTTAGTCAAGTCTCATTATAAAAAAGACGAAAACAGTATTCATTTATCAGAAGAAAACCTTCAGGAATGTATAGAAGCAAGCTTTGACTGGCTGATAAATGATGTAAAAGTGGCTACAAAAGCTTATTCGATAAGAACATTATATATTTTAGGAAATCATTACGATTGGATTCATCCAGAACTAAAAATGATTATTGACAAAGATTTCGGAGATCACTCTGCGGCATACAAAGCCGTCGCAAAGGAAGTTTTGAAGAAAATAAAATAGGTTATTGACAGCCACGAATTCACGAATTTTTTTTACACAAAGCAAAAAAGAAAATTCGTGAATTCGTGGCGGGAAAAACTAAATTTTGGCTGAAAAAAGATTAAAAAGTATCTTTGCAAAAACACAACTCAAAATGAATTATTTTTCTTCTGATTTTAAATTAGGAATATTAGGCGGCGGACAATTAGGTAAAATGCTTCTGTTCGACACCAGAAAATTTGACATACAAACTTACGTTCTCGACCCAAGCGACGAAGCGCCCAGCAAAATTGCCTGCAATAAATTCTTTCAAGGCGATTTAATGGATTACGATACGGTTTACAACTTTGGTAAACAAGTCGATGTTTTGACTTTCGAAATCGAATTGGTAAACCTTGAAGCTTTAACACAATTAGAAAACGAAGGCTTAAAAGTATATCCATCTCCAAAAACCTTAAAAGGAATTCAGAATAAAGGAACTCAAAAAGACTTTTATACAGAAAGTAATATTCCGACGGCTTCGTATTTACGATTTGAAAACCCTGAACATTTACAAAAGTCAGTTGGAAATAATGAAATAACAATTCCATTTGTATGGAAATGCACTGAATTTGGTTACGATGGAAATGGCGTAAAAGTAATTCGTCAGATTTCTGACATGGATGATTTACCAAATGTCGAATGTATCGCCGAAACTATGGTTCCGTTCAAAAACGAACTCGCAGTAATTGTGGTAAGAAATCCATCAGGAGAAATTAAAACCTATCCAGTTGTCGAAATGGAGTTTCACCCGGAAGCCAATCAGGTTGAATATGTAATCTGCCCGGCAAGAATCGACGAAAAAGTCGCTGAAAAAGCAAGAGCAATTGCATTGAATGTTTCTGAAAAATTCAACCACGTTGGACTTTTAGCAGTTGAAATGTTCCAAACTCAGGACGACGAAATTTTGGTAAACGAAGTAGCACCGCGTCCGCACAACTCTGGTCATTATTCTATCGAAGCCAGTTATACCTCGCAATTTGAAAATCATTTACGCGCTATTTTAGATCTTCCGTTAGGAAATACAGACAGTAAAGTTGCCGGAATTATGGTAAATTTAGTAGGTGCCGAAGGTTATTCTGGAAATGTAGTGTATGAAAACATCGAAACCATTTTAGGATGGAACGGCGTTACACCACATATTTACGGTAAAAAACAAACACGTCCTTTTAGAAAAATGGGTCACGTAACCATCGTAAATGAAGATATGCAGGAAGCGAGACGCATTGCTGAGGAAGTTAAGAATACTATTAAAGTTATTAGTGCATCATAATTTAAATGAAAAAAGTATTAAAAATCTTTGGATTAATAGTCTTACTTTATATCACAGCACAATTAATACCTATAACTAAACACGGGAGAGGTTTTACAATAGGTTTTCCATTTCGCGTATTTGGAAAAGTTGATGAGGAATGTTATATTACAAAGTATTTTTATCCAGAATTTTTGATTATAAATTTCATTATAATTACAATTGTTGTACTTATAATTTATTCTATAAGTAAATTAATCAAATCCCGATTAAAAAAATACCCTGCAAACAGGAAAACATAAAACAAATGGCAATTTTCAGACTCAGCAAAACTTGAAACCTGAAACTTGAAACAAAAATAAAAACATGAGCAAAGTAGCTATTATAATGGGAAGCATCTCAGACATGCCAGTTATGCAGGATGCAATCGACATATTAAAACAATTTAATGTAGAAGTTGAAGTAGATATAGTTTCGGCACACAGAACACCGGAGAAATTATTCGATTTTAGCAAAAATGCACACAATCGCGGGATTTCGGTAATTATTGCCGGTGCGGGCGGTGCAGCGCATTTGCCTGGAATGGTAGCTTCAATGTCTCCGCTTCCTGTAATTGGAGTTCCAGTAAAATCGAGCAACTCTATTGACGGTTGGGATTCTGTTTTATCTATTTTACAAATGCCAGGTGGCGTTCCTGTTGCAACAGTAGCTTTAAACGGAGCAAAAAATGCTGGGATTTTAGCAGCTCAAATCATTGGAAGCCATGACAAAAAAGTTTTGGACACGATTATTGCTTATAAAGAAGAATTGAAAGAGGCGGTTAATAAAGCGGCTGAAGGATTGAAAAAATAATTCTCCTATAAATTCCTGCAAGGTTTTCAAAACCTTGTAGGTTTGATTATTGCAATCAAAAATTAGAATACTTCAAAAATACCTACAAGGTTTTGAAAACCTTGCAGGACAAAAATCTACAACATGAGCGTATTAACACAATATTTCAATACCAAACATAACACCGCGCCTTTTTCGCAGATTAAAATCGAAGATTACGTTCCTGCTTTTCAGGAAGGGATTGCTTTGGCTAAAGCCGAAATTGATGCGATTGTAAATAATCCAGACGCGCCAACTTTTGAAAACACAATTGTCGCAATGGATTATTCGGGCGACATTTTAGATCGTCTTTCTAGTATTTTCTTCAATTTAAATTCGGCTGAAACGAATGACGAAATGCAGAAAATTGCGCAGGAAGTTTCGCCTTGGCTTTCTGAATTTGGAAATGACATTCGCCTAAATGCGGAATTGTTTGCACGCGTAAAAGCAGTTTACGATCAAAAAGAAAGTTTGAACCTCAACCCAGAGCAAACGACTTTATTAGATAAAAAATACAAAAGTTTTTCTAGAAACGGAGCGAATTTACCAGAAGACAAGAAAAATCAGTTAAGAGAAATCGACAAAGAATTATCGAAATTGAGTT
Organism: Flavobacterium endoglycinae; assembly: GCF_017352115.1. Classification (NCBI taxonomy): domain Bacteria; kingdom Pseudomonadati; phylum Bacteroidota; class Flavobacteriia; order Flavobacteriales; family Flavobacteriaceae; genus Flavobacterium; species Flavobacterium endoglycinae. Next base: position 3,163,269 of record NZ_CP071448.1, on the reverse strand, counting down.
TACAGTTTGGCGAAAATGTTTTGGCAGAAACCAACAATTTCGAATTGCATTTAACAGATGAAAAAGATCTTTCAGGTTTGCCAGAAGGCACAATCGAAGCGGCTAGATTATTAGCCAAAAACCAAGAAAAAGAAGGCTGGATTTTTACTTTAGATCATCCAAGCTACGTTCCGTTTTTAACTTATGCTGATAATCGTGAATTACGCAAAAAAATGGCCATTGCTTTTGGCGCAAAAGGTTTTCAGAAAAATGAATTCAATAACGAGGAAAATGTTTTAAAGATTGCGAAATTGCGTCATGAAAGAGCCAATTTACTGGGTTATAAAACGCACGCTCATTTTGTTTTGGAAGAAAGAATGGCCGAAAGTCCAGAAAAAGTATTTTCTTTCTTGAATGATTTACTGGCAAAAGCAAAACCTGCTGCTCAAAAAGAATTTGCAGAATTAACCGCTTTCGCAAAAGAGTTGCACGGAATTGAGAAATTAGAAAAATGGGACGGCGCTTATTATTCTGAAAAATTAAAACAACAGCTTTTTAATTTAGATGATGAAAAACTAAAACCTTATTTCCAATTAGAAAAAGTTTTAGAAGGTGCTTTTACAGTGGCTAAAAAATTGTACGGTTTAACGTTTACCGAAGTTTTTGATATCGATAAATACCACGAAGAAGTAACAACTTATGAAGTTCGTGATGCTGATAATAATTTAGTTTCGATTTTCTATGCTGATTTTTTCCCTAGAAAAGGAAAAAGAAACGGCGCTTGGATGACTTCATTCAAATCGCAATATGTAAAAGATGGTGTAAACGAAAGACCGCATATTTCGAACGTTTGCAACTTTACAAAACCAACCGAAACAAAACCTTCCTTATTGACTTTTAACGAGGTAACGACTTTATTCCACGAATTTGGTCACGGATTACACGGAATGTTAGCTGATACGGTTTATCCAAGTTTATCTGGAACTTCTGTTTATTGGGACTTTGTAGAATTACCAAGCCAGATTATGGAGAACTGGTGTTACGAACCAGAAGCTTTGGCTTTGTTCGCAAACCATTACGAAACGGGAGAAATTATTCCGATTGAGTATGTTCAGAAAATTAAAGAAAGTGCAAGTTTCCAAGAAGGATTGGCAACATTGCGTCAGTTAAGTTTCGGATTGTTAGATATGGCTTGGCACGGACAAGATCCAACCAATATTACAGATTTGAAAACTTTCGAAACCGAACAATTTGCCAACACGCAATTGTATCCAGATGTAAAAGAAAACGCAATGAGTACTGCTTTTTCTCATATTTTCCAAGGTGGATATTCTTCTGGATATTACAGCTACAAATGGGCAGAAGTTCTAGATGCAGATGCTTTTGAATATTTCCATGAAAATGGAATTTTCAATGAAGAAATCGCTAAAAAATTCAAAGACAATGTTCTTTCAAAAGGAGGAACAGAACATCCAATGACTTTATACAAACGTTTCAGAGGCCAGGAACCAAAACCTGAAGCTTTGTTGAAGAGAGCAGGACTTTTATAATTTTAAATTTCTGAATTTAGATTAAGATTCTTTACCCAATAAATTTAGATTAAACCGAAGCTTTTTGCTTCGGTTTTTTTATTTGATTTTGTCTAACTATATTAGTATTTTTAAATCTTAATCTTACAAAATACATTTTGAAAAAATATTTTAAAATAGCACTTTATCTTGTCATTATCGGATTGGTTACGGTTGTTTCTGTAAATTATTATGTGGTTTCTTCAACTAAAACTAAGATTTATTATTCCGCTAAAAAGTTTCCAAAGAATGATGTTGGAATTATTTTTGGCGCTGGAATTAATGGCAATCAGCCAAGCAAATATTTAAAAGACCGACTTGATGCCGGAATCCTGCTTTGGAAAACAAAACGCATCAATAAAATTCTGCTTTCTGGAGATAATGGTCGTGAAGAATATGATGAATTGACTGTAATGAAGAATTATTGTTACTCGCACGGAGTTGACACTACAAAAATTTTTATTGATTATGCTGGTTTCGATACCTATTCGACAATGTATCGGGCAAAACATATTTTTAAAATCAAAAGAGCTACTTTGATTTCTCAGAAATACCATTTAAACCGCGCGATTTACATAGGAAATAAATTGGGAATAAAATCAGCTGGATATTCTGCAAATAAAGGAGAATATTTAGGTTATAATTATGTCCAGTTTAGAGAATGCCTTTCAAGATGTAAATCCTTTTTTGATGTTTTAAGAAATCGCGAGCCGAAGTTTTTAGGCAGAGAAATTAATATAAATGGAGAATCTAATTATTCGAAAGATGATAAACGATAAAAAATCTTTAGCTTTTTTAGTTTAAAACCTCTTCATGTTTTACAATATAAGATATTGCTTCTTTTACAATTTCATTTAAATTTAATCCTTTTTTAACTGCCAACAGCGCTATTTTTTGATGCAATTCTTGTGATACACGTACATTAAAAGATCCTTTATACGTTTTATCTGGAACTTTATTTAATAATTTACAAGTTCCTAAATAATCTTCAACAGCTTCTTTAAAAGACTCTTCCAATTCAGTCACCGAAGAACCTTCAAAAGTTACTAAATCAGTTATCCCATGAATTTTTCCAAAGAATATTTTATCATCTGCAGAAAATTCTAATGTACCAATATATCCGTTATATTCTAAATAGTTTTTCATATTACAATTCTAAATATTCAATAATAATATCAAGCTGATACCCTTTCAAAACTTTTTGTGGATGTGGTTCGTGTAGACTTATAATCTGTTTATTTTCATTTACAAATTTCCTTCTTGATCCACCTGTTTTTCCTTGTGAGATCTGATTATAACCAAAATGATGTAGCACTTTCAGCATTTCATCCCAAGAAAAATCTTTTGGTCTTGATTTCAACCTTTCAATAAGTTTATCAATTTTACTCATACAAATTTATCATTAAATCCTCATTATGCAACTACAATTTAGTTACAAAATAACTTATTGGCTAAAATTAAGAAAAATCTTTCAAAATAAATAAACTTAAAAGCTTAAAATACTCAATCACAAAAAAATATAAAAAAACCCTGAAAAAAAATTACAGGGTTTTCAGTTAATAATTTAATGACAAAGAAAAAATCTTTCTTCTTTTCTCTTTTCTCTATTTTCTTTACTCTTTTCTCTTTTCTCTATTTTCTTTAATCTATTTTCTTTTACTCTTTCTCCAAAACTCGTTTTGCTAATTTCCCAACTGTCAATCCTTGAACTACAATTGAGAATAAAACAACAATATAAGTCACCTCTAAAAGTAAGTTTTTATATTCTCCTTCCGGCATAGAAAGCACTAACGCAATAGAAACTCCACCACGGATTCCTCCCCAAACTAAAACCATCAAAGAACCTTTGTTGTAAGCCGATTTAATTCGGAAGAACTTAAAGATATCGAAGAATTTCCATGGCAAAACTATTGAAGTTAATCTTGAAAACAATACAATAAAAATTGCTACAAAACCTGTTAGCAATTGCTTGTTCAAATCTGGAAGTAACAACAATTCAAATCCAATAAAAAGAAATAAAACAGCATTTAAGATCTCATCAATCAGTTCCCAAAACTTTCCTAAATAGTCTTTAGTCACTTCGCTCATCGCAACTTTTTTACCGTAATTTCCAATAATCAATCCAGCAACAACCATTGCTAGCGGACTAGAAACATGTAATGCTTGTGCAACTAAAAAACCTCCCGTTACGATAGAAAGCGTGATTAAAACAGAAACTTTATAATCATCAACTTTCTTCATGACTCTTGAAGCTGTAAATCCGAAAACGGCTCCTAATAAAAGTCCGCCGATTCCTTCTTTGGCGAAAAGCCAGGCAATAGATCCAAAACTAACATCAAATGTGGGATCGGTGGCCATTTTTAAAACAACCGCAAACATTACTACTGCTACTCCATCATTAAACAAGGATTCCCCAACAATTTTGGTTTCGATTCTTTTCGGAACTTTTGCTTCTTTTAAAACTCCCAAAACCACGATTGGATCGGTTGGAGAAATTAAGGTTCCAAAAACCAAACAGAATACATAAGGGATTTTTATACCTAAAAGCGGTGCTATATAATAAAGCAGTAAAGAAATAATTATAGCTGATAACACTACACTAACGGTAGAGTAAATCATAATAGGTACTTTTTGTTCTTTAAGATCGGATATGTTTACATGAAGAGCTCCCGCAAACAAAAGAAAGTTCAGCATGGCTCCCATTAAAATTTCATTGAAATCAAATTGTTTGATTAAATCAAAAAAATGTTTGGTGGTTGCTGGAAAATAAGAATCTCCCAACAGACGAATTCCAACAGAAACCAACATGGCAATAATCATGATTCCGATTGTTCCTGGAAGTTTTAAAAATCTTAAATTTAAATAGGCGAAGAAAGAAGCTAGTACGATTAGTACCGAAAATGTGTAGTATAATTCCATAAAATGTGATTTTTACAAAAATATCCTTCTCATTACTTAATGTAAAATTCAGGCTCTCAATTAACATAACTTTATAATTAGTTTAATCGTTAAGGGCTTTACATAATTGAAAAGCCGAAGCAGATGCTTCGGCCTTTCTGTGATAAACTTTTTATAATTAACAATTTATTTATTATCACGAACAAACTCTTTAAATTGTTTAAGCTTAAGTGTTTTTGTTTCCTTAATACGATCCGTTTTGGTATTAGCATTTTTAGCTGTTGTTTTAGGTTTCGTAGTGTATAAATAAGATTCAAAAACATGACTTAAATATAGAGGTGATTTTCCGATACCTCGGGATTTATCAAAGTTTTGAGATTGATGACAGGTAAAGCAATTTACTAAATTTCCAGCATTAATATCATGTACATCGCTCTTAAAGGTTTGAGTATAAGTTTCCATCGTAATATTAGCCAAATTGGAAGAACCTCTTGCTAATGAGTCAGGAAGTACACTCGAAATTTTGCTTTTTACAATCATTTTAGCCTGCTGTTCTGCAGACATTCCATCTGTATCTAGCCAAATAGATCCGTTGTAGAAATAATTTTTAAAAACGTCTTTTAATTTAGACTGCACGCATTTATTGATCGTTTCAATATTATCAATATTTACAGGTTCAGACTGACTAGTTTTCATAAAATCATTAGATCCTAAAACTTTCGGCACACCATATTCATATAAAACAAACGCTTTGGTTGGTGTTAATGGTTGTTGAATACTGTCGTTATAAGTGATTCCTTTTAATCCTGAAGTTGTTCCTTTTTCATAAAATAAAGTCTCGTCAACAGAAGTCACAGAATTATTTTTCCAATCGTAAACTGGTGCCATTCCTTTATGTTCAAAAGTTGCCCAGATAAACTCAGGATGATTTTTGACCACACCAACAACGTGCATTCCAAGTAATGCCATCGATTTTGCAACATATTGACCTTTGCTGTTTTTAACAGCTGCTTTTGTTACAAAATAATCTGCAATTTTACTTTGAGGAATTGCATCGGTACTGATCCATGAAACTTTTAATTCAAGTGAACCAACTGGAAATGTTTCTAAATTAGAATAAGGAGTTTTTCCACTGTTAATGTCAGACGCTGCATGTACTGCTTTATCAAACAATATTTTATTCATATGAATAGAATAATACACGGTATCTCCTGCTTTTTTGCCAGGAACAAATTTAGGATTAGACACTAAAATTCCTTCCGGTCCAGCCTGATTAATTGAACTTAAAACTAATTTCAAACCTAATTGAGGGGCAACTGGTGCCATTTCTGGACTTACAACATCAAGTGAATCTAAAAATAAAGGTTGTCCGTTTACAGGTTTTGTCAACCATAAAAATTTCTGCCATGACCACTGATGGAAAATACAATTGGTTGTACTTGGAACATCAAACGGACTTCCGTCACCTTCTTTCGGTGCAGGAGTTTGTTCATGAGGAAACCAGCTGTCTTCGCATTCGCAGGGTGCAGATGGTGCTGCCGAAGCATATCCAGAAGAAGTTCCAAATTTGTTTATTATTTTTTCTTTGTTCAGAAAAAATATAACTGCAGCAGCTATTAGAAAAAGAACTAATAAACTGATGATAATGGGTTTTCTTTTCATTTGTTTTTGATTGTTTTTAGGAGAAACAAAACAGAGAGAATGTTATAGTAAAAAAGGCCGTCGAAAAAGACGGCCCTTTAAATCAAAACTGTAACCAAATCAGGAAACCTTAATAAATCCTAACTGTTTCGATTTTGGAGTTGTTTAATTTGGGGGCTTTTTATTATACCAACTCTGCTTGTAAATTTGCTGCAGCTTTTACCGGTACATTTTCGATATCGTGCTGGTAGTATGAAAAACCACCTGTACCATTCCATGAACCGTCGATAGCTAGATGAGCATCAAAATTTGCTAAGAAAGCACCAATTGCTGGTGGAGGAAAAGTGTGAACATATTGTCCTTGTAAACTTACCACTTGAGTAAATTGTCCAAATCCTGTTGCATATATTTTTCCAGTTACTGGAACCACAATATGACCATCAGGACCACTTATAGCCTGAGTAATTACTACTGTACCAGAAACAGAATTTTGTGATGGTACAACAACTAAACTAAATGATGCGATTGGAGCACCTGGTGTTCCAACATTTCCAATTGTGCCTTTTGCTAAATAAGCACCTGCTAATAGATCTGACATAACTTTTTGTTTTTGGGTTTCCTACTCATAAGGCTTTTCGGGTCCGCCTCGTTTTTTCTTGTGGGTTCTGCTCCACTTATTTGATTTGTTCTCCTATTTAAATACTTGAGGGAATATTTAAAAAGAGTTTCTGGGTTTATTTATACTTCAAAACTATATCTTACAGATAGACTTTAGTAAAAAAATGTTATGAAGTAGAAATTCTTTGACACGAAAAAGGAGAAGAATGACATTAGAAATTTTGGCAGGTAAAAACACTTGTTTCTCTATAAAAACAAGTTTACTCTATTGAGAAATTCAGGCGAAGTTCAAAAAATCCCTGAGGGGTAAAATCATAATTGAAAACACCAAAATGAATGCCGTATTCGCTTTCACCAGTATTTAAAATTTTATTTCTGTGAATTGAAAAAGTTCGTTTTTCTTTGGTCGTTTCAAGCGGATCAAAATGTGTTGGAATAATAGTCTCAACAGATTCATGTGAAATTTGAATTTGCTCGAGAATGCTGCTATTTCCATATTCTTTTAAATCATATACCAATATAGTATTATCAAAATTGGCACTCTCAGAAACCAAATGAAAATTGATCTCATCTACAGCTTCTTTTTTGAATTTTACCACATTCTTTTTCAGTTCCTCTATTCTATCTGAATATCCTGCTTTAACTATACAGACATATTCTTCAGAAATTAAAGTAGGTTCATTCTTCTCAAGACTGGGAGTGGAATATTCCCTCAATAAAAGAGAAGTTTCTATGATAATATAAATTTGCATATTGAAAGTTGTTTATATTCTGTTGATTCAATCTTAAAAAGCAACAACAACAGGTTTCCAACCAAAGAAGCCAAAAAGTTTTAGATCGGAATCGTACAAAGCAAATCGTAAACCATAATCTTGCTTTCCTTTTTTTTGAACTGTATTTTGGGCAAACCAAAAATTCTGTGTTGATGATTCAACTTCCAAAGGATTAAATTCATCAGGAACAACGACATCAGCATCGGGGAAATTCTCAAGAGTAAAATCGGGGTTTTTAAAAATACGATCTTTACCAAAATTGTCTAATTCATATAAAACCACTGGATTATCAAAATTGTTATATTCAGAAGTCGCATAAAAACGAACCACATCTCCCTGTTTCGCACCAATATTTAGATTTCCCGTTCCTTGTCCGCTCAAACCAGCATGACCAGAAGCTACCATAAACTGATAATTACTCCCAATTAGAGTGGGATTTTCCTGATCTGTGCTTGGATCTCCGTAATCACTCATTATACGACTGGTATCAATAATGATGTTAACGTTTATAATTTTATTTTTAGACATAATTCTATTTCGTTTTAAGATTAAAAAGGTTCTGCCGTATGACAGAACCTTTTTTTAAATTAATTACTGAGCCGTAATGGCTGGATCCCAGCTAAAATAGCCGTACAGATTTAAATCTGAATCGTACAATGCAAACTGCAATCCGTAATTTTCAGTACCTTTTGCATTTACAGTATTCTGAGCAAACCAGAAATTTTGAGTAGATTGTGCTGTTACAAGTGGATTAAAACTAGTTGGAACTACAATGTCTACACCTGGAAAATTTTGAAGTTCAAAGTTTGGATTTTGAAATACATTGTCTCCGCCAAACTTGAAAAGCTTGTATAAAATCACCGGATTATCATAGTTATTGTATTCAGAAGTTGCATAAAAACGAACAACATCTCCTTGATTAGCAAGGATACTTAAATCGCCTGTTCCTTGTCCGCTAATATTTGCTGTATCAGAAACTACCATAAATTGATAATTATGTCCAATCCCTGTTGGGTTGTTCTGATCTTTACTTGGCGATGGAAAATCATTTATTAAACGACTAGAGTCGATAATGATATTCACGTTTATAATCTTATTTCTAGACATGATAATTTTGTTTTTGGCTCTTACTCATAAGGCTTTTCAGATTCCGCCTCGTTTTTTAAAGTGGGTTCTGCTCCACATAAGTTAAGTTGAAAATAGATTTGGACCGGCTTATTATATTTTCTATTTCAAAATTATATTACAATTCCTACATGAATAAAAAAATTGTCATGAAACATAAAATATTATGAATGAAATACTTAAAATACATACATAAAACTATTCTTACAATGAATTGATTTCAAAAACAATATCCGTAATCAAACTTTCAATTATTTTTGAAAGTTTAAAAACTTTTATTACATTTGAACTATGGATTACAAAGAAGCAAAAAATAAATTCGTTCAAACTTGGGGAGCATTGGGTTCTCAATGGGGTATTAATAAAACGATGGCACAGATCCACGCTTTATTAATGGTATCCAACGAAGCTGTTTCGATGGAAGACATTATGGAAGAATTGCAAATTTCCCGTGGTAACGCCAGCATGAACTTAAGAGCTTTAATGGATTGGGGAATTGTATATAAAGAATTTAAAGCAGGCGAAAGAAAAGAATTCTTTACTGCCGAAAAAGATTTAGATGAATTGGCCGTAAAAATTTCGCGAGAAAGAAGTAAAAGAGAAATCAAACCGACTCTTAAAATTTTAAAAGAAGTTTCGACTATAGAAGTAAAAGATTCAGCAGAAGAAAAACACTTCGTAGATCAAACTTCCAAATTGTATGATTTTGTTTTAAAAGCCGACAATATGCTGGACAAAATGACTGAGTTTAATGATAACTGGTTGGGAAAACTGGTTATCAAAATGATGAAATAAAAAAATTTAATTTTTACTTTCAATTATTTCTGAAAGTTTAAAAACAACAATAGTTATAGTATTCTTCCTGACATTTATTATTTATAATCAAAAAAGAAATTATGAACTTCAACGTTATTGGATATTTTATCTACCTCATTATTACGATTCTAATAATTCTAAAGGTTGGGAAAATCTGTTATAAAAATGGAAACATCTACGTTTCAGAATTAATTCCGAATCATGCAGATATCTGTCAAAAAATAAATCAGGTTTTACTGATGGCGTATTATCTTTTAAATATTGGCTATTGTGCCATGACTTTAATATCCTGGCAAAAAATAATCTCCATCACCCAATTAATCGAAACCATTGGATCTAAAACTTCTCTTATCATTTTTATTATATCAGTTTTGCATTACCTCAACATTGTACTTATTACAAAATACATTCAAAAATTAATCAAGTAACAACTAAAATTAAATATCATGGAAACTACAAAAATCTTAATCGGTTATAGCATTTATTTACCAGTTGCTTTGTTTTTAACTTATTACGTTTCTAAAACGCTTTTTAAAAATGGAAAAATATTTATGCTGGACATTTTTAAAGGAAGAGAAGATATTGCTCAGGCTACGAATAAACTTTTCGAAACGGGATTTTATCTTTTAAATATTGGTTTTGCTTTAATGATTTAGAATTACAATTAAGCAGAGACAGTTATCAGCAATTAATCGAAAACTTAAGTTATAAAATTGGAGGATTTTCTATTTATCTTGGTATCATGTTGTTCTTCAATTTGTATTTCTTTTTTAGAGGAAAAAGAAAAGCTAAAGAGAGTCAACGTGAAGAAAGATTGGTTTTTAAAGCTTAATCATTAAAATTATTCGTCACGAATTCACGAATTGAAAATTAAAAAAAATCTTGAATTGCTTCGCCTGTTCTATATCGCTCGGGTCATGCGAAAAAAAAAATTACACAAATGAAAAAACTCATTATAGCAGCAGGAACTGGATTTCTCGGACAGGTTTTAGTAAATCATTTCAAGAATAAATTTGATGAAATTGTAATTCTCACTCGAGGGAAATCAAAAACAGAAAACGGAATTAAATATGTAAACTGGAATGCCAAAACATTTTCTGGCTGGGAAAAGGAATTAGAAAACGCAACGGTTTTAATTAATCTTGCCGGAAAATCTGTTGATTGCCGTTACACCAAAGAAAACAAAAAAGAAATTTTATGGTCCAGAATTGACAGCACCAAAGTTTTAAACAAAGCGGTTTTAAATTGCCAGAATCCGCCGAAACATTGGCTGAATTCATCAACAGCAACTATTTATCGTTTTTCATTAGACAAACAAATGGATGAAGTTGACGGAGAAATTGGAAATGATTTTTCTATAAATGTGGCCTTGTCTTGGGAAAAAGCTTTCTTTAAAACTGAAACTCCGAGAACATTGAAAACGGCTTTACGCACTTCTATTGTTTTAGGAAAAAACGGCGGTGCTTTTGTTCCATTAAAGACTTTAGCAAAAATTGGTTTTGGAGGAAAACAAGGAAATGGAAACCAGTTTGTGAGCTGGATTCATGAAGAAGATTTTGCCAATGCAGTTGATTTTAGTATTGAAAAAGAAATGACCGGCGTTATCAATGTCGTTTCTCCTGAACCAATTCAAAACAAAGATTTCATGCAGAAACTAAGAAAGGCAGTTGGTTTTCCATTCGGAATTCCGTTGAATAAATTTTTGTTGGAAATTGGATCATTTTTTATTAGAACCGAAACCGAATTGGTTTTGAAAAGCAGGAATGTGATTCCGAAACGACTTTTAGAAAATGGGTTTCAGTTTAAGTTTGGGAATATTGATGAGGCATTTGAAGATTTACTTCATTAAAAAAACTTTTGGAAAATTAGAAAGCTTTTTTTGTACTCCAGAGGAGCAAAATATTTATAGAATCCGATAACATTCGTTTGTTAAGCTCCAGCGGAGCGAAATGTTTTTTTTAAAATAGATATATCACTCCGCTGGGCTCTAATTACTCATAATTTTATTGCTATAAATATGTCGTCCCTCTGGGACTTAAATAATCTAAAATCGTGACCTCAATAAATCTAACCACAAAAATAAACGCAACAAAACAAACCGTTTTCGATGCCTCAAGAAACATAGACATTCATCAAAAATCTGCAAGTCCTTCAAAAGAAAAAGCAATTGCGGGAATAACTTCTGGTTTAATCAATTTAAACGAAACTGTGACTTGGCGTGGTAAACATTTTGGATTTTATCTTACGCATAAAAGTAGAATTACCGCCATGAATCTTTACGATTATTTTGTGGATGAAATGGAAGAAGGCAAATTCGAATCTTTCAAACATCAACATTTTTTTGAAGAAGAAAATGGAATCACAATCATGAAAGATAAATTACAATATGAAACTCCGTTTGGAATCTTCGGAAAATTATTTGATGTTTTGTTTTTGAAAAGACATTTGACAAGTTTTCTTTTGGAAAGAAATAAAGTTTTAAAAGAGGTTTCTGAAATGCAATATTGATTTTTGAATTGCCTCCAGCTTTAGCTGGAGGTTAAAGAGATCCTTCCAATCTGGCTTTAGCCAAACTTGAGTTTTGGTAAAAGCCCAAAACATCGATTAAATTTCTCCTCCAGCTAAAGCTGGAGGCAATTCAAAAAAATCAAATAAAAATTCAATTTTTCAAACAATCTATTTCAAAAATAGCCCAAGGTTTCAATCTTTGGGAAACCTTATCAAAATTCTTGTGAAATACAAAACAAAAACGTCCCAAAGGTTGAAACCATTGGCTATGTTTCTTTAAATATTCTGTTTAATTTCTTTTGAAAATGATACTTTCTCACTTTCCCACTTGCGTGAGGGATCGAGGCGGTATCCTTTTATGAAGCGGAGCGGAGTAAAAGATATAGCCGAAAGCCCGACAGCATTTAAGAAAGGCCTAATGCGCGCAAAGATTGTTAAGGCCTTTTTTAAATGGTGGCACGCCCAAAATAGTTTTATCTCAAAAAAGCAATCATCAGCCACCAAAAAATCGGTACGCTTTCTACCCAAAAAGAAGTATAATATTTGGAACGATTGGGATTAGCGAAAGCAATAAACAACATCAGCATAGTTACCATAATTAAATTGATAATGGCATCATGAATGTTGAATGTTGAAATAAAAACTTCCAGAAACCAAAAAGGAATCAATAATAGAAATCCTAAAAGTTTGGTTTTCTTAACTCCTATGGTCTGGGGAACAGTCTGCAAATGCGGATCGTCATTGGCTAAATCTATAATTTCAAAAACTAAAATCAGTACAAAAACCAAAACAAATCGTTGAATACATTTGATAAAGAAATCTATCGCAAAAGGAACTTCGGCATTTATTAACGGAAGAACCAAAGTAGCGCCAACCCAGCAAAGTGCTACGATATAAATTTTTACGCCTGCCCAGTTTCTGGCATTTCTTCGATTTGGAAAAAAAGGCAATGTATAAAGTGCGGTTATGGCAAAAATTACAACCGAAACTATTTGCGTAATTCTTTTAAGATGGAAAAAATAATAACCGACTAAAACAACAGAAATAAAACTCAAAGCAGCAATAATTTTCAATTGAGTTCCAATTGGTTTTTTCTTCACTCGAACTAGTGCATCATATTTTACGAAATTATATCCTACAATTGTTCCAAAAAAAACAAACAAAGCCATCGACTCATCATACTGAACATGAAACACATGAAACGTAATTTGTACCAAAGCATAACACGAAAAAGCCACGTGAATACTGCTGTTTAAATAAAAATCAAATATTTGTTTTAGAAGTTTCATAGCTCAAATCTAATCAATTAGTAACAAATCAACTCTTTAGTTAGAAATTTGATAAAAATTGAAGTTAAAAATACCTATTAAATTATTAATAATACTTAATTTTGCGCCACAAAAAACAACACATTTACTTTTAAATGTGATTCGTATGATACGAGATTGTACAATCACATCAATTTAAACATTAAATAGCTACATGAAAACAGATGCTTTTGCTTTAAGACACATTGGTCCAAGAGAAACTGATCTTCAGCACATGCTGAAAACTATTGGAGTTGACTCAATTGAACAACTTGTTTACGAAACCCTTCCGGACGATATTCGTTTAAAAGCACCTTTGAATTTAGATCCTGCGATGACTGAGTATGAATTCGCAAATCACATTCAGGAATTAGGAAAGAAAAATAAAGTATTCAAGTCTTATATTGGTTTGGGTTATCATCCAACTATCGTTCCGGCTCCAATTCAAAGAAATATCTTCGAAAACCCGGGATGGTACACCGCTTACACACCTTACCAAGCAGAAATCGCTCAAGGTCGTTTAGAAGCTATTTTGAATTTTCAAACTACAGTTATTGAGTTAACCGGAATGGAAATTGCCAATGCGTCATTATTAGATGAAGGAACTGCAGCTGCTGAAGCTATGGCTTTATTATTTGACGTTCGTACTCGCGATCAAAAGAAAAACAATACACATAAATTCTTCGTTTCTGAAGAAATTCTACCACAAACTTTATCTATTCTTCAAACACGTTCAACTCCAATCGGAATTGAATTAGTGGTTGGAAACCACCAAACATTTGATTTTTCAAATGAATTCTTCGGAGCTATTTTACAATACCCAGGAAAATATGGGCAGGTAAACGACTACAGTGATTTTGTTGCTAAAGCAAAAGAAAATGAAATTAAAGTAGCTTTTGCTGCTGATATTTTATCACTAGCAACTTTAACTTCTCCGGGAGAAATGGGAGCTGCGGTTGTAGTTGGAACTACACAACGTTTTGGTGTACCAATGGGTTACGGTGGTCCTCACGCTGCTTACTTTGCAACTAAAGATGAGTACAAAAGATCTATGCCAGGCCGTATCATTGGAGTTTCTGTTGATGCAAACGGAAACCGTGCTTTGCGTATGGCATTAGGAACTCGTGAACAACACATTAAACGTGAAAAAGCAACTTCAAACATTTGTACTGCTCAAGTTTTATTGGCAGTTATGGCTGGAATGTATGCTGTTTACCACGGTCCAAAAGGATTAAAATACATTGCAAACAAAGTGCACGCATCAGCGGTTACTACTGCTGAAGCTTTAAATAAAATTGGAGTTTACCAAACTAACACCGCTTACTTCGATACTATTTTAGTAAAAGCAGATGCTCAAAAAGTAAAAGCTGTTGCTGAGAAAAACGAAGTAAACTTCTTCTATGTTGATGCTGATACAATTTCTATTTCGTTTAACGAAACAACTTCTGTTGCAGACATCAACCAAATTATTGCCATTTTTGCTGAAGCTTTAGGGAAAGAAACGGTTTCTGTTTCTGTATTAACTGAGGCAAGTCAGTTACCGGCTTCTTTAGAAAGAACGTCTTCTTTCTTAACGCATGATGTTTTCAACAATCATCATTCAGAAAGTCAGTTGATGCGTTACATCAAAAAATTAGAACGCAAAGATTTATCATTAAATCACTCAATGATTTCATTAGGTTCTTGTACAATGAAATTAAACGCAGCTTCTGAAATGCTGCCTTTATCAATGCCAAACTGGAACAGCATTCACCCGTTTGCACCGGTTGAGCAAGCTGAAGGTTACATTACAATGCTTAAAAAATTAGAGCAGCAATTAAATGTAATTACTGGATTTGCTGGAACAACTTTACAGCCTAACTCTGGAGCGCAAGGAGAATATGCTGGTTTAATGGCAATTCGTGCTTACCACATGTCAAGAAACGAAGGTCACCGTAATGTATGTTTGATTCCTTCATCGGCTCACGGAACAAACCCTGCTTCTGCAGCGATGGCTGGAATGAAAATCATTGTTACGAAAACGACTCCAGAAGGAAATATTGACGTAGAGGATTTAAGAGAGAAAGCAATTGAGCATAAAGATGATTTATCTTGTTTAATGGTAACGTATCCTTCTACTCACGGAGTTTTCGAATCTTCAATTATCGAAATCACAAAATTAATCCACGAAAACGGCGGATTAGTATATATGGACGGCGCCAACATGAACGCACAGGTTGGATTAACAAATCCTGCTACGATTGGTGCTGACGTTTGTCACTTAAACTTACACAAAACTTTCGCTATTCCTCACGGCGGCGGAGGACCTGGTGTTGGACCAATTTGTGTAAACGAAAAATTAGTTCCGTTTTTACCAACAAACCCAATCTTAAAAGTTGGTGGTGAGCAAGCAATTACTGCTATTTCATCTGCACCTTACGGATCTGCTTTAGTTTGTTTAATTTCTTACGGTTACATCACCATGATGGGAGCAGAAGGATTAAAAAGCGCTACAGAACACGCAATATTAAATGCTAATTACATGAAAGCCCGTTTCGAAGGTCACTACCCAATTCTTTACACTGGAGAATGCGGAAGAGCTGCTCACGAAATGATTTTAGATTGCCGTGCATTCAAAGAAAACGGAATCGAAGTTGGTGATATTGCGAAACGTTTAATGGATTACGGTTTCCACGCTCCAACGGTTTCTTTCCCAGTTGCAGGAACTTTAATGATCGAGCCTACAGAATCTGAAGATTTAGCAGAATTAGATCGTTTTTGCGATGCTCTTATTTCAATCAGAAAAGAAATTGAAACAGCTACAGCTGACGATAAAAACAATGTATTGAAAAATGCACCTCATACATTAGCAATGCTAACGAATGATGCTTGGGATTTCCCTTATTCAAGAGAAAAAGCAGCTTACCCATTAGACTACATCGCTGACAATAAATTCTGGCCATCTGTTCGTCGTGTAGATGATGCTTACGGTGATAGAAATTTAGTTTGCAGCTGTGCTCCTATTGAAGCTTACATGGAAAACTAAGAAATAAGTTTTCTTAAATATAAAAATACCCCAATCTGAAAATTCAGAATTGGGGTGTTTTTTTTACAAAAATTTAATCTAACACTTTATTTTGTGTATAATTGCATTTATAACACCAAGCCAAAAAACAAAAAATCAATGGAAATAAAATTAAAATGTACAGATTACACAACAAAGTTAAATTTTAAAGAAGCTGTAAAAAATGTTTTTGATTTCAATATAGGAACCGCTATAACCGAAGTTGTTGGAATAACTGATTCAAAAGAAATGAAGGCTTTTTCTCTTTTATTCAACACATTTAAAACGACGAATACACAATTAAAAAAAGAGTTAGGTCAAGAAATTTTAAATACAATAACAGGGCTTTCGATTATATCTGTTGAATTTGAAATTGCACTTAAAAATTATTTCGAACAAGAAGTCACCCTCACAAAAGATTTTTTTGAAGATATAATAAAATACAATCCTGCATATCTAAGAAAATCTTTTAAAATTTTCAAAAATAATGTAGACGAGTTAAAGATTAAAATGCCTGAAAATTACGAGTATAAATACTATATTACTTTTAGAGATAATTTGCAAAAAGAATTTCAAGAAAAAACTGAATACTATCAGGAATTAATTACTTTCTTTAGCAATCCGATTTTTGAACAAAACAAACCATTTCAATTACAATTATCTCATTACCAAAATATAAAAAACTTTTTCACAAGTCCTCTACAACCAGATATTGATGAATGCATAGAATCATTAAAAGACCTCTACATAGATCCATATTTTAAAATTTACAAAAACAATATTGACTTTAGAACTGAGGATAATTATGAATATTTTACAGAACCGAAATCTAAAATCTCTATTCATAGTTTTCTAAATGAATATTTTTTAAAAGGAAACAAGCATAGCGATCTAAAGACGAATTATAATATGTTATTTTTATTAGGGCAACCAGGGCAAGGAAAAACGTCATTTTGCTATAAACTTATTTACGATTATTTAGAGACTAATAATGGACTACCCGAGACTCCTCTTTATTTTATAAAAATTAGAGATTTAATCGCTAAGGATTTTATTAATGATACATTTAATACTATAACAAAATATCTAAATCAAAACATTTCGTTTGAAACAGATAGCTGTGTATTAATTTTAGATGGTTTAGATGAAGCATATATGGCAGGAGGGTTAAATGATAATGATCTAAAAAATCTTTATGACAGACTTAACAAAACAGCACAACAAAATAAAAATTTAAAGATTATTTTAACTTCAAGATTAAACTATTTAAAAATAAATGACCCTTGTTTAGATAAATCATTAGTATGTCAATTAAATGTATTAACTGATGATCAGATTAGAGAATACACTATTAAGCATAAAAAATTCTATCCTCAAAACAAATTTTTAAATAATATTGAAACGATCTTAACTGAATACGATTATCGTCATATTAAAGAGTTATTGCAACAAGCTGTTCTTATCTATTTTATCTCTATGGCAGATATTAATATTGAAGAAAAAGATTCTAAAGCAAATATATATGACAAAATATTTGATTCATTAGCGAAAAGAAGCTGGGATAAGCAAAGAGGGCAATTAGATTATATAAAGCCTGCTGTTAAAGACAACTATAATCTTTATGCTAAACATTTAAGAATTTATATCAAAAATATTGCTTTTGAAATTTATCAATCACCAAATCTGTACATAACTTTAGACAAGTTATCCGATTTACAATCGACTAAAAATTTTATAAAAAAATGCTTTAATGAAGACATTTTTAATTCGAAAGAAGATATTAAAGAACTCAACAAATATTTATTAATTAGCTTTTATTTTCAAGAATCTAATAACAATAAATCTACAGATACTGCAATTGAATTTTTTCACAATTCTCTTTGGGAATATCTAACAGCAGAATACATGTGGGACGCAAACAAAAATCTTCTACTAAGAAAAGATGATGATGATGAATATGAAAATGTTTCAAAAGAAAGATATTTCCAAATGCTAAATAATTTAGTTGATCAAAAAGAATTTGGTGGCGCCATAAATGAAAATCTTTCTTATATCATCGAAAATGAGAATATTGAAGTAAAAAAAATAATTTTTAATCAATCAATAAAAATTTTTTATAAGTTATCTGAAGATGATTTCTTACTAGAATATTCAAAAAAAGAAAATCAATTAAGCATAATAGAAAAAGCAGTATCAGTCTTTAGTCTTTTTTGGAATTTCTTATTTTATTCAAATTATAATTTGGAAAACAGAATAGTTACTAATGATAATATAAATCGTCTTTTGTTTGTTTTTTCCAAATACCGTTTTAGATATATTAAAAATATAATATTTCAAGAAGACTTAAGTGGCTTTACTTATTTTTTGCATTCTAACATTGAAAACACAGAATTTAATGAACTTTATGATTTAAAGTATGCAATTGAGACAGAGATAAGAAATTCTGCTTTTCACGGCTGTCGTTTTGCAAAATGCTCCTTTATTGAAAACACTATGTTTAATGTGAATTTTAATAATTGCTTTTTTCATAAGAGTGACTACTTGAGAGATAATAAATTTATAAATGTAAAATTTAACAATGCAGAAGTCCCATCGGCTGATTGGCTAATACAATTAGAGAAAAAAAACGAGTTGGATCAGTTTACAAAAGATAATAATGTTATTGAAAAGGTTATCGAAAAAAATTATAATGGAAAAAATATAACAAAATATTACGTTCGATGTCTTGAACAATAATTCAAATACTCGTTAATCATTTACAAGCAATAAGTTTACTTTGTAGCTGTGCTCCTATTGAAGCTTACATGGAAAACTAAAAATTAGTTTTTCTATTAATATTAAGAACCCGACAGATTTTAAAAATTTGTCGGGTTTTGTTTTTTGTTTCACGTTTCACGTTTCAGGTTATGTAGACAACTTGAAACCTGAAACTTTTTTTTAACTTCGGCAGCTTGCTCCTATCTCTCAAGCGATCAATACTATAAAGAAGATTCGGGTTTACAAAAACATAACTTTTTGTTAGATTTTTGTGAAATTATTTTTCAGAAGTAGAAAAATTTTCAAAAAATCAAGATTAAAAAATTCGCTTCAATCGTTTGAAATCTAGGAAATATTAAAAAATCATTAGAAGAAACACAATATATCTTCTAAAAAATTGTTATTTCATAATTATATGCACGCATACTATTTTTTATGATAGTTATCATAATATTATTTATACATTAGCAATATATTTATCGGATAATTAACGGGCAAAATGAAAATAAAAATTATTGGTATTGGGAGTTACATTCCTAATTTAGAAGTAAAAAACACAGATTTTGATAAACATGTTTTTTTAAATGAGGATGGAACTCCTTTTGGTTATCCTAATGAAGTTGTAATTAAAAAATTTAAAGGCATTACCGGAATTCAAAATCGTCGCTATGCCGAACCTCAATACACCGCATCTGATTTAGCTTTTTTTGCCGCTCAAAAAGCAATTGAAAACGCAGGAATAGATGCCGAAACTTTAGACTACATTATTTTCGCTCATAACTTCGGTGATGTAAAAACGGGAACACATCAAACTGATATTTTACCAAGTTTAGCAACCCGCGTTAAAAACAAATTAGGAATCAGAAATCCTAAATGTGTGGCTTATGATATTCTTTTTGGTTGTCCAGGCTGGATTGAAGGCGTTTTACAAGCCAATGCTTTCATTAAATCTGGAATGGCAAAAAGGGTAATGGTAATTGGTGCCGAAACTTTATCAAGGGTTGTAGACGATCACGATCGTGATTCAATGATTTATTCTGATGGAGCAGGAGTTTCAATCTTAGAAGCATCAACTGACGAAGCAGGATTATTGTCTTACGAAAGTGCCACTTTTGCTAACGACGAAGCAAATTATCTTTTCTTCGGAAAATCATACAATCCAGATTTAGATCCAGACATTAAATACATCAAAATGTACGGACGTAAAATTTACGAATTTGCTTTAAGCAATGTTCCTTGCGCGATGAAAAACTGTTTGGATAAAAGCGGAATTGCAATTGATGAAGTGAAAAAAATCCTGATTCACCAGGCAAACGAAAAAATGGACGAAGCCATTATCGAACGGTTCTACAAACTTTACGACAAAACTCCTCCAAAAGATATTATGCCAATGAGTATTCATGATTTAGGAAATAGCAGTGTTGCAACCGTTCCTACTCTATTCGATTTGATTTTACAAGGAAAAATCGAAAATCAGGAAATCAATAAAGGCGATGTAATAATTTTTGCTTCAGTAGGAGCGGGAATGAACATTAATGCTTTTGTTTACCGATATTAGTCGCAGTATACAGTCACAGTTTACACTGGCAGTATTCAGCTTTTTAGGACTGAAAACTGAGACCGAAAACTGAAAACTAAAAAAAGTCCGTACCAAAAGGTGCGGACTTTTTTAGTATATTTGCGACCTAATTAAAATCAAGAACGAGAGATTGTTCGTTCGCCTTAACTATGTACGAAAAAACGTTTCCGAATAAAAGATTCAAACTTACCTTAGAGTTTTTACAAAAGCACGTTAGCACATCAGAAACCATTTTTGATTTTGGAGTTCCAAATCCGTTTTCTAAAATAATGGAAGAAAATGGTTATACTGTAAAAAATACTAAAGGAGAAGATTTAGACAACGATCATACTGCTTTGCAAACGGAAGAATATACTGTTTTTACGGCTTTTGAAATTTTCGAACATTTACTAAACCCATACACCATTCTGCAAAATGTAAAATGTGACAAATTGTTAATTTCAATTCCGTTACGTTTATGGTTTTCACCAGCATATCGTTCTAAAACGGATATGTGGGACAGGCATTATCATGAATTTGAAGATTGGCAATTAGACTGGCTTCTAGAAAAAACAGGCTGGAAAATCACCGACCGTTTACAGTTTACACATCCTGTAAAAAAGTTTGGATTGAGACCTTTACTAAGATATTTCACTCCGAGATATTATATTGTTGTAGCAGAAAGAGCCTAAAGGCAAATTCCAAGAATAAAATTCCAATTCCAACTTTGGAAAGCTCAAAAAATAAAATTCCAAATTCCAATTGAACCCAGTTTGATTGGAATTTGGATTTTAAAAATTGGAATTTAAATTGAAGATTTATGAAGTACTATATTGTTATACCCGCACACAACGAGCAAGATCTTATTGGTCTTACTTTGCAATCTTTGGTAACTCAAACTGTTTTGCCAACAAAAGTGGTGGTTGTAAATGATAATTCAACCGATAAAACAGAAGAAGTTGTCTTAAGCTTCGCAAAAGAGAATCCATATATTTCTGTTGTTAATAAAAACTCAGATGCGATTCATATGCCGGGAAGTAAAGTAATTCAGGCTTTTCAAAAAGGCTATGAAACTTTAGATTCTAATTACGATATCATTGTAAAAATAGATGGTGATTTAATTTTTCCTCCAAACTATTTCGAAACCATAATTAAACATTTCGAGTCAGATCCAAGAATTGGAATGGCAGGAGGATTTTGTTATATTGATAAAAACGGCGAATGGGTTTTAGAAAATCTTACCGATAAAGATCATATCCGCGGCGCCTTAAAAGCATATCGAAAAGAAACTTACCAACAAATTGGAGGTTTACGTCCTGCAATGGGCTGGGATACGGTTGACGAATTACTTTGTAAATATTACGATTGGAAAATCGTTACCGACGAATCTCTACACGTAAAACACCTAAAACCAACTGGAGCAAATTACAACAAAACAGCTCGTTACAAACAAGGTGAAGCTTTTTATACTTTAGGATATGGTTTCTGGATCACAGCAATTGCTTCGGCAAAATTGGCTATGATGAAGAAAAAGCCATTTCTTTTTTTAGACTATATTAGAGGTTTTTGGAAAGCTAAAAAAGCCAAAACCCCTTTATTGGTTACCCGCGAACAAGCTAAATTTATTAGAAATTATCGTTTGAAAAAAATGAAAGAAAAGTTAATTTGATTGGTAAAACACTCGAAAAACTAGAACTCATAACCCAAAACTCATAACTTCTTTTTAACTTAGCCAATATTTAAAAATTATGATGCTAATCCGTTATTTATCCCAAATCGGGAAATATTTTTTAATGCTGAAGGAAATTTTCAATAAACAGACCAAATGGCCTGTTATGAAAAATCTAATTCTAAAAGAAATTGACGACCTTATTATAGACTCTCTTGGAATTGTTTGTTTCATCTCTTTTTTCATTGGAGGAGTTGTGGCTATTCAAACAGCATTGAACCTTACCAATCCGTTAATCCCAAAATATTTAATTGGTTTTGCTACACGTCAATCTGTAATTTTGGAGTTTGCTCCTACTTTTATTTCGGTAATTATGGCCGGAAAAATGGGATCATACATTACCTCAAGTATCGGAACCATGCGTGTAACCGAGCAAATTGATGCCTTAGAAGTTATGGGTGTAAATTCATTAAACTATCTTATTTTTCCAAAAATAATAGCCTTATTGATGTATCCGTTTGTAATTTGTATTAGTATGTTCTTAGGT
Source organism: Flavobacterium endoglycinae (assembly GCF_017352115.1). Classification (NCBI taxonomy): domain Bacteria; kingdom Pseudomonadati; phylum Bacteroidota; class Flavobacteriia; order Flavobacteriales; family Flavobacteriaceae; genus Flavobacterium; species Flavobacterium endoglycinae. Next base: position 3,140,462 of record NZ_CP071448.1, on the reverse strand, counting down.
ATTTTTGGAGGATGGCTTGCTTCTGCTTACGGCGGATTTTCAACCAGCCAGGATTTCATTGCAGGAGCTCAAATGGAATTTATTCCTTTTCACATTACATATGCTTTTATTAAAACTTTGATTTTTGCAATGTTATTAGCCACAATTCCATCTTTTCATGGGTATTACATGAAAGGTGGTGCATTAGAAGTTGGTAAAGCAAGTACGGTTTCATTTGTGTGGACATCGGTTTGTATCATTCTTCTAAATTATATATTAACCCAATTATTGCTAGGATAATGATCGAAGTAAAAAACATAGAAAAATCATTTGGTGACAGCAAAGTCTTAAAAGGCGTTTCGACGGTTTTTGAAACTGGAAAAACCAACTTAATTATTGGGCAGAGTGGATCTGGAAAAACCGTTTTATTAAAAACACTTTTAGGAATTCACACACCCGATTCTGGAACAATTGAATTTGACGGAAGAGTTTATTCTGATTTAGATAAAGATGAAAAACGTGAATTGAGAACCGAAATTGGAATGGTATTTCAAGGTAGTGCGTTATTTGACTCGATGACTGTTGAAGAAAATGTAGCTTTCCCGTTAAAAATGTTTACCAATAATAATAAAGCACAAATTAAAGAACGCGTAGATTTTGTTTTAGAAAGAGTAAACTTAGTTGAAGCACATAAAAAACTGCCGTCTGAAATTTCTGGAGGTATGCAGAAACGTGTGGCAATTGCACGTGCGATTGTAAATAATCCGAAGTATTTATTTTGTGATGAACCAAACTCAGGACTTGATCCCAATACTTCTACTTTAATTGATAATTTGATTCAGGAAATTACAAGAGAATATAATATCACAACCGTAATTAATACGCACGATATGAACTCGGTAATGGAGATTGGAGAAAATATCGTTTTCTTAAAAAAAGGATTAAAAGCTTGGCAGGGAAATAAAGAAGAGATTTTTAGAACTGACAATAAAGACATTGTGAAGTTTGTTTATTCTTCTAACTTATTCAAGAAAGTAAGAGAAGCATATTTGAAAGGCTAGTCTTTTTAAATTCCAAATATCAAAAATTCCAAATTCCAATTGTCGTAACCTTTGGAATTTGGAATTTTTTATTGAAAATTTGGGGAATAAATTTCGTACTTTAATTTACCCGATTCCTCTAAAAATATTTTTAATTTATCTGAATGTTTTTCTGAATTCAACCTAATTATTGATTCCTTTTCTAAATGGTTTTGACTTAATAAAACAAAATCCTGAATAGCAAAGTTATAACTCACATCTGCTCCTCCAGCACTTAAGTAGTCATTTCGCTGAAATGCTTTTTTATATAAAATAGAGAAGATTTTGCTGTCTTTTGGATTTATCTTTGTGGAATAAAAATTGAAATCTAAAAAAGATAATATCTTATAAAGATCATTATCTAGAACTTTAAATCCAACTTTAGAAAATGTCAAAGCCAATAAAGAAATTCCAATAATTGAAAAAATAAACAACATAATAAAGAAGGTAATATTTAGCTCTTCTATTTTGTGATTTAAAAATGTCTGTAAACCCACAGACGAAAAGTATAAGAAAAAAAATGTTGGTACTAGAAGTATTGCTTTTTGCTTAAATTCGAAATTGTCTTTCAGTATTATTTTATTCATTATTTAATTTTTTATTGAACATTTATCAGTTCCACTTCTGCATTTGGGTTAAAAAGATATGTTTTTCCAGAACTGATTTCGATGCATTCAAAACGTTTCGTTCTTACAGCTAATTTTTTAAAAATCTTTCCATTCGAAATACGGAAAACACTTCCATACGGAATTTCAAAAATGTAATTTTTATCGTTGTCCTTATCATATTGTTTTAAAGCCAAAGATAATGTAGTATCGGTATCGCTACTTGCAGAAGGATTCTTAAAATGCCTTGCCAAAAGTGGCAGAATATGACTTGGAAATATTTCTGGTCTTATAAACGGAACCATTAAACGCTGAAAAGAATATTTCCATTCGTTACCGTGCGGTTTTATATTTCGCCCAAATTTCTCAAAAGCAACCAAATGTGCAATTTCATGAATAAGCGTAATCAAAAACCGATACTTATTTAAACTTGCATTAACTGTAATTTCATGTTTCCCACTTGGTCCGCGTCTGTAATCACCATGACGTGTCTGACGCTCGTTTACAATTTTCAAGTGAACCTGATTGGCCACAATCAAATCGAAAACAGGTTTCACCGCGTGCTCGGGAATGTATTTAGCTAAAGTGTCGCTCAAAATAATTATGAGTTATGAATTATGAGTTATAAGTTTTCTCTTTGACGTTATTATAATACTTCTAATGATCTTTAGAACTTCTTTGCATTGCTGATGAATTGAATCAAATTCAATCAAAGAAATATAATTTGTTTCCTTTAAAATTTCAAGCCAATACATTGATTCATCGCATTCTTTTTGAGCGATTGACAATTTATGTATAAAATCAGGCTTACTTTGTGCATTAACTGCTTCTTTTACATTCGCGCCAACCGAAGTAATAGAACGTAAAAATTGCTTACTAATTACGAATTCTTTCTTTTCAGACACAAACCATTTATAAAAATTAACTCCTCTAACAGCCAATTCAAAACTTTTGATTTTCACAATACTCTCACTCATAACTCATAATTCATAACTAATAATTTAACTATGGATTAGTAGAAGAAACTTCTAAAACCTTTCCGTTAAAATATTTATTTCCGTTTAAGGTAAAATCATAAATATAAGTTGCCATTCCTTCGGCAGAAATTGGCGCTTGATATCCTGGGAAAGCTTCATTCAGCATTTCAGTTTGAACAGAACCTAAAGCCAAAACGTTAAACGAAATGCCTTTTTCTTTATATTCTTCAGCCAATAATTCGGTTAAAGTAATTACAGCACCTTTACTGGAACTATAAGCCGCTAATCCAGCGAATTTTAAACTTCCGCGAACACCACCTATTGAACTGATAGTTACTACATGACTTCCTTTTTCTAAATACGGAATACAAATACGAGTTAAATTCGCAACCGCAAAAACATTCACTTTATAAATGCTTTCAAAATCTGCCTGAGTAGTTTCTGTAAAAGGCTTTAAAAGTAAAGCACCAGCATTATGAACTACTGCATCTACTTTTTTCCAAGTTGAAGAAAGAAAACTTTCAACCTGACTCAAAGTAGTTTCATCTGCCAAATCAACAGATAAACAAGTTACATTTTGATGTTCTAGAAGCGCTTTTGGTATTTTTCTGGAAATGGCCAAAACCTGATGACCAGCCTCAGCAAATTTCAAAGCTAATTCATAGCCAATTCCTCTGCTTGTTCCTGTAACGATAATATTTTTCATGCCACAAAAATAATCAAATGCTGTAAAACAGCCTCTTATTTATTCATTGTAATTTCCTGTGTTGGCGATTCGCTGATACGAGTCACAGCTGGAAGCAATTCCTGTACAAAAGCTGTAATATGAGGAATATCCATTACTTTAAATTCATCTGAAACGTGGTGGTAAAAATCAAAATTTTCAAAATCAAAAGTACTCAAAGATTGGCACGGTTTTCCAAAAGCTTCAAAAAATGAATAATTATCTGAGCGGTAGAACAATTTATATTCTGCTTCTTTTGGCAGAAATCCAATTGTCTTTTTACCAGTATATTCATTTATTTTTTCGGCCATATTCGATTTATCAAAACCGGTGATGTAAGCCAAATAATCTCGTTTCATAGGAACGCCGATCATTTCGATATTTAGCTGGGTGTATAAATTGAAGTTTTTCGCTTTCAGTTTCGGAGCCATACTTTTTGATCCTAAAAGCCCTTTTTCTTCTCCTGCAAAAAACACAAAAAGAATACTTCGTTTATTCGATTTTGTTTTACTGAAATATTTTGCGATTTGTGCAACAGCAGTAACTCCAGAAGCATCATCATTTGCTCCGTTATAAATTTGATCTGGTTGTTGTTTCTTTTCAACTCCAATGTGGTCGTAATGCGCACTTAAAACAACATATTCATTTTTAAGAACTGGATCAGTTCCTTCCAAAACACCAACAATGTTATAAGCAGGTGATTTAAAATTAGTCAGCGTATCTCTGTAAGTTTTGAAATACGGTTTTATATGATTTTTTTTAAAGAAGTCTTCTAAAAAAACAGCTGCTTTTTCAATTCCTTTTGTTCCTGTCTCACGGCCTTCTAATTCATCCGAAGACAAATATTTTAAGAAATCCGAAACTTCAGATTCTTCGACTTTATAATTAACTACAACTGGTTTTGAATCTGAATGAGATGACTTTTCACTTACGGTTGAAGTATTCGATTTGCAAGCTAAAAATAGAAACGGAAGAAGAAAATAAAGTTTTTTCATATTATAAATATTTGATTCAAAAAGAATAAAGTTTTGCGAAAAGTAACAAAAAAATATCAAAAAACCCTTTCAAAACTAAAAAAGCTGAAAGGGTTCCTATTTTATATTCTATAAAGAAAATTATCCTGCAATAACAGATCTTGAAATTACAATTTTCTGAATTTCTGAAGTTCCTTCGTAAATCTGGGTAATTTTTGCATCACGCATTAATCGTTCAACATGATACTCTTTTACATAACCATTTCCTCCATGAATCTGAACGGCTTCAACTGTTGTATCCATAGCCACTTGCGAAGCAAAAAGTTTCGCCATCGCGCCACTTACATCATAACTTTTATGCTGATCTTTATCCCACGCTGCTTTCATGCATAAATGACGAGCGGCTTCGATATTTACAGCCATATCGGCCAATTTGAAAGCAATTGCCTGATGATTGCAGATTTCTGTTCCAAAAGCTTTACGCTCTTTAGAATATTTTAAAGCCAGTTCGTAAGCTCCAGAAGCAATACCTAATGCTTGAGAAGCAATACCGATGCGGCCTCCGGCTAAAGTTTTCATGGCAAATTTAAATCCGAAACCATCTTCTCCAATTCTGTTTTCTTTTGGAACTTTTACATCAGAAAACATTAAAGAATGCGTATCAGAACCACGGATTCCCATTTTTTGTTCTTTTGGGCCAATAGAAAATCCCGGCATATCTTTGGTCATAATCAAAGCATTGATACCTTTATGCTTTAATTCTGGATGCGTCTGCGCAATTACCAAATAAACCGAAGCTGTGTTTCCGTTTGTAATCCAGTTTTTAGTCCCGTTTACTAAGTAGTGATCTCCCATATCAACCGCAGTTGTTTTTTGAGAAGTAGCATCACTTCCTGCTTCTGGCTCGCTCAAACAAAAAGCACCGTGAATTTGACCAGAAGCCAATCCCGGAAGGTATTTTTGTTTTTGTTCTTCGGTACCAAATTCCTGAAGTCCCCAGCAAACCAAAGAATTATTTACCGACATTACTACAGAAGCAGAAGCATCGATTTTCGAAATTTCTTCCATTGCAATTACGTATGAAATGGCATCAAGACCACTTCCTCCATATTTTGGATCAACCATCATTCCCATGAATCCTAGTTCACCCATTTTTTTTACTTGTTCCGCTGGAAAAATTTGTTTTTCATCGCGCTCAATAACTCCCGGTAATAATTCATTTTGAGCAAAATCTCTTGCTGCCTGCTGAATCATTAAATGTTCTTCGGTAAGATTAAAATCCATAGTTTTTTTATTTTATTGTTTTTTCTAAACAGAATTAAATACTGTTTATGCGGTTTTTTATTTTATTTTTTGAAAAACCAATCTATAAGGAAAGGCTTTCAAAGATAATTTTTAAATACCTAATTTACAATGCATGCATATAAATTTAATAGATCAGCAACAATAACGATAACGTTTTCGTTAATATTTAGATTTTTGCTTCTACCACTTATAATCATGCAGCAATTTTTCAAAAAGTTCCAGATATCGAAAACATGTAAAACACCCTTTTGAAGTAATTTTTGTGATTATTTTTTCATGCAAAAGATTAAACAAAACCTAAAATAGGCAAATCCACGTAAAACAACTCTTACTAATTTGATTATTAAAGTAATAGCTAAAAAATAAAGTATTTTATTTAGAAAAAAACTTTGCAGCAGAATCAAAAATATTGAGAAATTAACATTATTTTTGCCCAAAAAATAAATAATTGATAGAACATGAGAAAGATTTTACTACTACTTATTTTGCTTCTAAGTCTACCTGTTTCTAGCATTTTTGCTCAAACTCATTTAGAAGTTAACGGAGTGACTGTGCCTAGAAAAATAGACTTTCAAAATAAAGCTTTACAGCTTAACGGAGCAGGCGGAAGATCAAAAATGTGGTTAGAAGTTTATGTACAGGCTTTATATTTATCACAACTAAGCCAAGATCCGCAATTTATTATTGACAGCGACACAGAAATGGCGATCAGAATTGAAATCACGTCATCTATGGTTTCTTCCAATAAGTTAACTAAAGCCATGAATGCTGGTTTCGAAAAATCTGCTGGAAGTAATCTTGAGCAATTACGTCCGCGTATCGAACAGTTAAAAAGCTATTTAAGTGATGCCATTACAGAAAAAGATGTTTTCGTTCTGGCGTACAATCCGCTGGATCAAAGCGTGTATGTTTCTAAAAACGAAGTTTTGAAAGGAAAAATTCAGGGATTTGATTTCAAAAAAGCATTATTCGGAATCTGGCTTTCAGACAAACCAGTTGACGAAACTTTAAAAAAGCATTTATTAGGAATATAATCTTCCCGATTTCAAAATATCAAAAGCCGAAAACCCACAAGTTTTCGGCTTTTATTTTATCTTTCTTAAAATTTGATTCGAAATACATTATTCGCATTATTCTATTTTATACATTTACGCAAAATAAACATATCACAACAAAATGAAAGATTTATTACAACAATTTGAAAATAAAGAACCTGAAATTGTTTTCAACTGGAAAGACTCTGAAACTGAAGCAGAGGGATGGACAGTCATTAATTCGCTGCGCGGAGGAGCTGCGGGCGGAGGAACAAGAATGAGAAAAGGCTTAGATATGAACGAAGTTCTGTCTTTGGCCAAAACGATGGAGGTTAAATTTTCAGTTTCCGGACCAGCAATTGGCGGAGCTAAATCTGGAATAAATTTTGACCCAAACGACCCGCGTAAAAAAGGAGTTTTACAGCGCTGGTACAAAGCCGTTTCGCCACTATTAAAAAGTTACTACGGAACTGGTGGAGATTTAAATGTTGATGAGATTCATGAAGTAATCCCAATGACAGAGGAATGTGGTGTTTGGCATCCGCAGGAAGGTGTTTTTAACGGACACTTTAAACCAACTGAAGCGGATAAAATTAATCGAATTGGACAATTGCGTCAGGGTGTAATTAAGGTAATTGAAAATCCTAAATTCTCACCAGATGTAACCAGAAAATATACAGTTGCCGATATGATTACTGGTTTTGGCGTTGCCGAAGCCGTTCGTCATTTTTATGCCACTTATGGTGGAGACATTCAAGGCAAAAAGGCAATCGTGCAAGGATTTGGAAATGTGGGATCTGCTGCTGCTTTTTATTTAGCCGAAATGGGTGCGAAAGTAATTGGAATTATCGATCGTGATGGTGGATTAATTAAAGAGGATGGTTTTTCTTTTGAAGAAATCAAAACGTTGTTTTTAAATAAAGACGGGAACAAATTAGTTGCCAACAATATGATTCCGTTTGAAGAAATCAATTCTAAAATATGGACAATTGGTGCTGAAATTTTTACACCTTGTGCCGCTTCAAGATTGGTAACTCAAGCTCAAATAGACAATTTAATTGCAAACGGATTGGAAGTAATTTCATGTGGTGCAAATGTTCCTTTTGCCGACAAAGAAATTTTCTTCGGTTCTATCATGGAACAAGTAGACCAAAAAGTGAGTTTGATTCCAGATTTTATTTCAAACTGTGGAATGGCAAGGGTTTTTGCTTATTTCATGGAGAAAAAAGTTCAAATGACCGACGAAGCTATTTTTAACGACACATCAGAAACAATTAAAAATGCAATCGTAAAAGCTCATGCTTTAAGCGCTTCAAAAACAAACATAAGCGCAACTGCTTTTGAAATTGCTTTGAAACAGTTGGTATAATTTTTTATACTTTATTTCTAAAACGGGCTAATTATTTAGCTCGTTTTTTTTAAACCGCAAGGAACGCAAAGATTTACGCAAAAAACGCTGGTTTATTTCTCGCAAAGTCGCGAAGTCGCAAAGTTTTTCTTTTTTAAGTTTCTCTGCGACTTCGCGACTTTGCGAGATTTAAAAACAAATCGCTTTGCGAACCTTGCGTAAACCTTTGCGAACTTAGCGGTTAAATTCTCTCTTTCATTCTAAACAATTTTTACTACTTTTAAACGTTTTTAAAATAATACATTTCAAAATTCGCAATTCGATGAGTTCCTCAATTTCTTCAGATAAAAAGAAATCATTATTATTTACTACTGCAATATATGTGGTAATTATTGCATTGCTGTTTTTTATACGTTTTTGGCCTCCATACAATCCTGAAAATAACGTAGCACTTGCTGAAGGCGGTGGTGGCGGTGGCGGCGTAACGATCAACTTTGGAGACAGCGATTTAGGTTCTGGAGCTAATTATAAAAGTGAAGTTCTGGATGTAAAAAACAATGTAAAACAAATACCTTCAAAATCGACTCCTGAAGAAGAATCGATCATCACTCAGGAAAATACCACTACAGATAATGATGTGGTTATACCAACAAAAGAAAAGCCTAAAAAACCTGTACCTGTTGAGAAACCCATACAAAAACCTGTGCCTGAAAAACCAAAAGTTTCAAACTCAACAAACGATGCTTTATCGAGCATTTTAAAAGGTTCAAACAAAGGTGGTGATGGAGATGATAAAGTTTCTGGAAATAAAGGAAAATCGAACGGAAGCTTAAACTCTAATGGTTATTACGGAAGCGGTGGTTCTGGCGGAGGAACTGGTGGCGGTAACGGAACCGGAAATGGTATTGGTACCGGAAGCGGTTACGGAGCTGGAAGCGGCGGCGGTTCTGGTGGAGGAACTGGATATTCTTTAGGAAACAGAAAAGCACTTTCTAAACCTGCTCCAAAATACACTTGTAATGAAGAAGGAAAAGTTGTGGTTGAAGTAAGCGTTGACCAAAACGGAAAAACGATAAGTGCAACAGCCGGAATTAAAGGAACTACAAATACGGCAAAATGTTTACTAGACCAAGCAAGAATTGCAGCAATGAATACTAAATGGGAATCTGATAGTGATGCTCCTGCCAAACAAGTTGGAAAAATCATTTATAATTTTAGCTTGGATTAAAAAACTAATTTCACAGATCTACACTAAAATCTTCTCTTATAAAAAAAGGCTTTCAGAAATCTGAAAGCCTTTTTTTGTCTCTAATCTTTTCCGTCGATTGTCTACATAGCCCAAGGTTTCAACATCGGGAAACGTTTTGCAAAACCGTAACGTTAATTTCATTGCGTACCCAAGGTTGAAACCTTGGGCTATGTTGAAATATTAAAAATTATAATTTATCAAATCCGTGTATGATTTGCTTCGCCTATTCGCTATTGCTCGGGTATTCCTTAGGTCGAAACGACAAAATGATGTGTTCTTTTGATTTTCTTTGCGTGAGGGATAGGAGTTGGCTACCGAAGTAGCACGGATAGCCCGACCGCAACAAAAAAATGGGCGCATCAACGTTTTGCTGATTAGCCCATTTTTTTATTGTGGTCACGCCCTAATAATAATTTACTTCGGACTTGTGGCAATTACAAATTTTAAGTTGTTCTTCACTCCTATTTGCAAAACATCGACTAAGTCTTGAACTTGCAGATTAAACGGAATCCGAACGACAACAGTTTGTTCTTTATCTGTTCCTATTTTTGACATTAAACTTGTTTCCAGGTTTTCAAAATCAACTTGTTCTTTGTCAATGTAGAACTTTTTATCTTCTGTAACCGACAAACTAATCAGTTGTTTATTGGTTTTTTCATTCGCTTTAGCTTTTGGCAAAGTCATTTTGATAACATTCGGATTCGCCAGTGTTGAAATAATTAAGAAAAACAACAGCAGGAAAAACATAATATCACTCAAAGATGAAGTCGCAACTTCGGCGTGAAATCTTCTTTTTCTTTTAATAGACATGGCTTATGCTCTTTGAATTATATTGACAAATTCTAAAATCTGTTTTTGGATTTTCAAAGCAAAATTATCAATCTTTGCATTCAATAGGTGGTAAGCACTATAGGCAATAATCCCTACAATTAATCCAGAACCTGAACTAATCATTTTTTCGTACAAACCTCCAGAAATATTTCCGATGCTAATATTTTCGGTAACCGAAATGCTATAGAAAATTTTAATAACCCCAGAAATTGTTCCAATGAAACCTAACGTTGGCGCAATACCAGCAATAAGTCCAAGATGACCTAAATGCTTTTCCATTTCTCCAATTTCGATATCGGCAGCACGATCCATGTTTGATTCAATTTCAGCAATTGGCCTTCCAATTACGAGAACTCCTTCTTTTAAAATATTGGCAGCAGCTGTATCGTTTCTTTCTACAATTGTTCTAGCTAATTCAATATTCCCAGAGTGTAATTTTTCACTAACATCCTGCATTAATCTGCTGTCGATTTTTGAGGCGCGGTTAATGTACATATAACGTTCAAAAATCACATAAATAGTATAAAACAATAAAATCGCGATTGGAATTAAGAAAACTCCCCCTTTCATAATAAACCCAAACATCGAAATCTCTGTTTCTGGTGCAATCTTCTCGACTACGGCATTTGAAGCATTTGCGATTGTATCTGTTTGTAACTGAATAAAACTAAACATATATTAATTCTGGTTTTTAATAATTAATTCTAAAAAATATTTGAAATTTGCAATAAAGATAATTTTCGCTGTAATATTAAACTACAAAAATCGAAATTTATTTCAATCAGCAACCATTTTATCCAAAATAAATGAACTATCAAGAGACTACCAATTGGATGTTTAATCAGCTCCCAATGTACCAGTTGCAGGGTGCTTCTGCCTATAAAGAAGATTTAACCAATATCAGAATATTGGCGGATCATCTTAACAATCCGCAAAATGAACTCAAATGCATTCACGTTGCCGGAACAAACGGAAAAGGATCTACTTCGCATATGTTGTCTTCGGTTCTTCAGGAAGCGGGTTATAAAGTGGGATTGTATACTTCTCCGCATTTAAAAGATTTTAGAGAAAGAATTAAAATCAACGGTAAAGAAATCTCGGAAGAGTTTGTAATTGAATTCATCGCGAAACACAAATCGTTTTTTGAATCGAATGATATGAGTTTCTTCGAAATGTCGGTTGGATTGGCATTTGATTATTTTGCTGCCGAAAAAGTAGACATCGCTATTATAGAAGTTGGTCTTGGCGGAAGATTAGACGCGACAAATATTATAACACCTTTAGTGTCGGTAATTACGAATATTGGTTTAGATCATACTCAGTTTTTAGGAAATACTCTGGAAGCAATTGCAGGTGAAAAAGCAGGAATCATCAAACCAAATGTTCCTGTTGTTATTGGCGAATATACTGACGAAACAAAACCTGTGTTTTTGGCTAAAGCCGAAGAAAACAATGCTCCTATTTCTTTTGCATCGGACCTAATTGATCAAATTTATTTATCGGATTTAATTGGAGATTATCAGTTTCACAATAAAAAAACGGTGCAGCAGACGATTTCAATTCTGAATAATCAAACCAATTTTAAAGTTTCGGTCGAACAATTAAAAGAAGGTTTATTGAATGTTGTAAAAAATACTGGTTTGCAAGGCAGATGGCAGCAATTGGGAGAAAACCCAAAAATTATTTGCGACACGGCTCACAATAAACATGGATTAACAGTCGTGATGAATCAGTTGAAGAATGAAAATTTTGAGAAACTTCATATTGTCTTAGGCGTTGTGAATGATAAAGATTTAGATTCTATCCTGCCTTTATTCCTTAAAGAAGCACAATATTATTTCTGCAGTCCGAATTCTTCGAGAGGTTTACCTGCCGAAACTTTAAAAAACGCAGCTGAAAAATTCAACTTATTAGGTGAAAAATACGATTCGGTTGAAAGCGCTTTCGCGGAAGCGAAAAAAAATGCGTCAGAAAATGATTTTATTTATGTTGGCGGAAGCACTTTTGTAGTTGCCGAACTGCCTTTGGATTAATTAAAACCCTACATGAAGAAAGAAATTTCAAAAAACCGTTTTAATAACAAATTCATAAACAAATAGATAAAAGTTATTTTAAAAAAAGTTTTACCTTTTCTTAATTTTTCTTTGCAGAACTCAAAAACTAGCGTATATTTGCACTCGCAATCACAAACGATAGCAGCCTAGTAAAATAGGGCGATTAGCTCAGCTGGTTCAGAGCACCTCGTTTACACCGAGGGGGTCGGGGGTTCGAACCCCTCATCGCCCACAAAAAACTCCTTAAGAAATTAAGGAGTTTTCTTTTAAATAAGAGGACTAAACAGAATATTCAAAAACTCACAAAAGTTTAAATTTCTTTGCAGAACTCGAAAACAAACGTATATTTGCACACGCTATCACAAACGATAGAAGCCTAATAAAATAGGGCGATTAGCTCAGCTGGTTCAGAGCACCTCGTTTACACCGAGGGGGTCGGGGGTTCGAACCCCTCATCGCCCACAAAAAACTCCTTAAGAAATTAAGGAGTTTTTTTATGCCCATTTTTCGATATTTTCACATCAATCAAATAACTGCAAAGTATTGTCATTTCGAGGAATGAGAAATCACACTCGGGATCGATAAAGAATGACGACATACTTACGGAATTTCTCGTGTGATTTCTCATTCCTCGAAATGACAAACTTTATCGAGCACAAAATCTACAATCTCAAAATACTTATCAGAAAAATTGTATTTTTGTTTACCGCTCCCAAAGAACACTGTAACTTACATTTTAAATTATGTTTTTTACGATTCCGGTTTATTATACTTAATTATTATCTTTGAATTATGAGCACACAAACAAGACCAAATCATATAGGGCGAAAAATAAGCCGTATTCGTGAACTTCGTGATATGAAGCAGGAAGCATTGGCATATGCTTTAGGTACTAGTCAGCAAACAATTTCTGCTATTGAAAATAGTGAAACTATAGATGACTCAAAATTGGCTGAAATTGCAAAAGCACTTGGCGTAACGGTTGAAGCTATTAAGAATTTTTCAGAGGAAGCTGTTTTAAATATTATTGGCAATACTTATAATGTAGATAATTCTTCTGCTGTAAATTATGGATGTACTTTCAATCCTTTAGACAAACTAATTCAAGCTCACGAAGAACAAATAAAACTTTACGAACGTTTGGTTCAGGCCGAAAAAGAAAAAGTTGAATATCTTGAAAAAATAGTAAAAGGCAAATAACCTTTCCTAAATACAGAAAACTCCATTAGAAATAATGGAGTTTTCTGTATTTATTATTATTGATCAGAATACAACCAATTAATTTTCTTTCGTCAATCGATCCAATTCTTTAAGTAAAGTTGGCATTCGAAATTCTCCGTGCATGCTTTCAATATTTTTAAATGCTTCTTCTAAATCAATTCCTATAGAAGTTATGTATAACGGTTTTATGCTATCTCCTCTATACAAAGCTTTTTTATTTTTTTCGATACTTGCAAAATTGGTTTTGGCAACTCCAATAATCGGAATTTGTCTGTTTAATTTTTCATATAAATGTCCGCCCAAACCATATTTTTTGTCATCATCTAAATACACAAATCCGTCTACAATTATAACTTCTATATTCTCCAGATTTATTTGATTTAACACACTCATTATACATGGCAGTTCTCTTTTGTAAAATTCTCCTGGAATATATTCTTCTACATTTTCGATTATTTCGGTATGAACCTTAAAATTTTCTTTTTGATTGTATTCAGAAAATTCAAGGCAGACTGTTTTTGCTTTGTTATCAAAATAATAGGTATCGAAAGCTAATATCATATATTTTTCTAATAAATTAAACCCTCACTGAACCACGAAAACCTCTCGCCGCATAATACGATTCTGCACCATTGTGATAAATAAAAATAGTATCGTAACGGAAATCTGCAAAAATAGCACCTCCTAGTTTACGAATAGTATCGGGTGTCGCTATCCAGCTTGACGTTTTTGTATCGAATTTGCCAAGTTTTTGCAATTCTCGATATTCTTCCTCATTTAAAATTTTCAACCCCATTTCTGAGGCTAAATTTAAGACGCTGTCTTTTGGTTTATTTTCTTTGCGTTTTTCCAATGCTTCGTGATCATAACAAAGACTTCTTCTTCCTTTCGGACTTTCTGCAGAACAATCGAAAAAAATATATTCATTTGTTTTTTCATCATACGCTACAACATCAGGCTCTCCTTCTGTGCGCTCCATTTCATCAAGAGTCCAAAGTTTTTTAGGATTATTTTTAAGCTTAGACAACACTTGATCCCATTTGATATTTTTATGACGATTCATATTATTTTCGAAACGTTTCTCCAAAACACTCAGCAATGATTCTTGTTGATCTGGTGATAGCTTTTTATTTTGAACACTCATAATCGTATGTCTTTATTTTGAAATTAATTCTGATAAATATTTTTCGAGCTTTTCTAAATTCTCTTTCTGTCCTTGATCTGCTTTGTGAGCTTTGACCACAATATCAAACATTTCTTCGGTATCAAATAAAAGCGACCAGTCTAATACAGTTTCCGAATTTTGAGATTGAAATAAAACAGTAGTAATAAAATGCGGATTGAAATGCTCAAACACAATTTTTTCAAACGGAATAATTTCTTTAAAAATACTTTTATTAGGATAGTTTTTTCCATCAGATCCGTGCATGGTTAAATTCCACTCACCATCTTCTAAAAAATCCATTTTATGAATGGTATTAGTAAAACCATTTGGCCCCCACCAATTTGCAATATGCTCTGGATTTGTCCAAACTTCCCAAACCAAATCAATAGGAAACTTTAGCAAAGTTGTACTTTGTAATTTTCTATTATCTTCATTCATAACTATTCTTTTAATCGTTCAAACCTTTTCCTTTTAAAATATTTGGAATATTCTTTTCAACTCTACTCTCTCTAGTTTTGGATTGTTTAGGTTGAGAGAAATGCAGAAGATAAGCTCTCTGCCGACCAGGAGTTAGTCCATCAAATGCTTTTTTGAGATCTGGCATTTCATTTAGTTTATTTTGAAATTCCTCTGAAACCGCAAATTCAGTAGTCTTTTTTAATTCAACTTTCAAACCAGCTTTCTCGACTTCTATAGCTTGATAAATATAAGTTTTCAAAATCGTTTTTAAATCAACGATTTCTTCTAAACTAGTAAATCGTATCTGCCGTGCAGCTTGAACATTTTCTGATTGCTGAATTAAGATTCCATCTGTATCTTTCAACAAAGCGCCTTTAAAAAATAAAAAAGCGCAATATTCTTTAAAAGCATGTATTAAAAGAATATTACGATCACCTAAAGTATAACAAGGGGTTCCCCATTTCAATTCTTCAGTAAGCTGGCAATCTAAAGCAATTACCCTTAATTGCTCTAATTCTTTCTGCCATTTTCCAGCTTTATCAAAATAAAAATCAACTTTTGGATTTTGTGTACTCTCACTCATAATCTATGCTGTTTTATGAATTACAAAATAATTTTTTTTGAATGCTAGCTAAGTTAAAAAATACAAGCTGAATTTTCTTAAAATTTTATTTTATTTCAAGTAAAACTATTTAGACTATTGCGATTTTAATCTCTAATTCTTAACGATACTACGTTTTTATATTTTTACTCTTATTATAAAACAAGGCTTTCTAAATAGACTTATTTTTGTAAGGGAAATAAGCAGACATGTAATTATTCTAAAAATGTGTATTTGGAAACTATTACACTATCAAGCAGCATAATTATTGAAGAAGTAATACAGATACAATATATTACAATTATAAGTGGTAAGATTGGGAATTTATTCTAGAATTGTATCAAACTGGGATTCTCAGGATTTAAAATATCAAATAAATATATTTTACTGTAGATAGATTATAAAGATAATCTGTAAAATATTATTTTTTTTAATAAGCTCCAAAAAAAAACTCCAATTAGCTTTAGCCAATTGAAGTTTTAGTACTCAGAGCGGGACTTGAACCCGCACGAACATTGCTGTTCACTGGATTTTAAGTCCAGCGTGTCTACCAATTTCACCATCCGAGCATTAAGTGGTACCTCCAGGGATCGAACCAGGGACACATGGATTTTCAGTCCATTGCTCTACCATCTGAGCTAAGGTACCTTATGCTTATATAAGCAAAAAAGAATAAAAAACCCCGTTTTACAAAAACAGGGTTTTAAAAAGAAAGGCGGCGACATACTCTCCCACAATATGCAGTACCATCTGCGCAGGCGGGCTTAACTTCTCTGTTCGGGATGGGAAGAGGTGAGCCCCGCCGCAATAACCACCTTAAGGCTGTTAGTCTAAAGCCGGAAGTCATAAAGTTTAAAAGTCTTTCGGCTTTTTACTTTAATCTTTCGATTTAAAGACTGCCCGCGACGGGCTGATATTTTAACATACTGGGATAAAGAAACAAATAAGACTTATTTTAGAAAGTTCTCTCCTCCCGGCTGCCCGGGAGGAAAAGGGTGTGCATAAGCTTACGGATTATTAGTACTACTCGACTATGACATTACTGCCTTTACATCTATAGCCTATCAACGTGGTCATCTTCCACGATCCTTAAAAGAAATCTCATCTTGTGGTGGGTTTCGCGCTTATATGCTTTCAGCGCTTATCCCTTCCAAACGTAGCTACTCTGCGGTGCCCCTGGCGGGACAACAGATACACCAGCGGTTTGTCCAATTCGGTCCTCTCGTACTAGAATCAGATCCACTCAAATTTCTAACGCCCGCAGTAGATAGAGACCGAACTGTCTCACGACGTTCTGAACCCAGCTCGCGTGCCACTTTAATGGGCGAACAGCCCAACCCTTGGGACCTTCTCCAGCCCCAGGATGTGACGAGCCGACATCGAGGTGCCAAACCCCCCCGTCGATATGAGCTCTTGGGGGAGATCAGCCTGTTATCCCCGGCGTACCTTTTATCCTTTGAGCGATGGCCCTTCCATGCGGAACCACCGGATCACTATGCTCTACTTTCGTACCTGATCGACCTGTATGTCTCTCAGTCAAGCTCCCTTATGCCATTGCACTCTTCGCACGGTTACCAAGCGTACTGAGGGAACCTTTAGAAGCCTCCGTTACTCTTTTGGAGGCGACCACCCCAGTCAAACTACCCACCAAGCACTGTCCCCCGCACCGCGGGGTTAGGCCTCAGATAAACAAAGGGTTGTATTTCAACAATGACTCCAGAACGCCTGGCGACGCCCCTTCAAAGTCTCCAACCTATCCTACACATCATTTATCCAAGGTCAATACTAAGCTATAGTAAAGGTGCACAGGGTCTTTTCGTCCCACTGCGGGTAAACGGCATCTTCACCGTTACTACAATTTCACCGAGCTCATGGCTGAGACAGTGTCCAGATCGTTACACCATTCGTGCAGGTCGGAACTTACCCGACAAGGAATTTCGCTACCTTAGGACCGTTATAGTTACGGCCGCCGTTTACTGGGGCTTCAATTCAATGCTTCTCCGAAGATAACATCTCCTCTTAACCTTCCAGCACCGGGCAGGTGTCAGGCCCTATACGTCATCTTGCGATTTTGCAGAGCCCTGTGTTTTTGATAAACAGTCGCCTGGACCTTTTCACTGCGGCCCCGATTGCTCGGGGCGACCTTTCTCCCGAAGTTACAGGTCTATTTTGCCTAATTCCTTAGCCATGAATCTCTCGAGCACCTTAGGATTCTCTCCTCAACTACCTGTGTCGGTTTACGGTACTGGTACTGATTACCTGAAGTTTAGAGGTTTTTCTTGGAAGCCCTTAGGCGCACTATCTCTTTGTCCGGAGACTCCGAGTACTATCGTATTTCGCCAGTTCCTGCGCATTTGACTGCAGGACCTATAGCTAGGTACTTCAACGAACTATTCCGTCAGTCCGCGGCGCTTTCATCACTCCGTCACCCCATCACAGTAATCAGTAGTACGGGAATATTAACCCGTCGGCCATCGACTGTCCCTTTCGGGTTCGCCTTAGGACCAGACTAACCCACAGCTGATTAGCATAGCTGTGGAAACCTTAGTTTTTCGGTGTGCGGGTTTCTCGCCCGCATTATCGTTACTTATGCCTACATTTTCTTTTCTGACCGGTCCAGCACCCCTTACGAGATACCTTCTGCCCTGTCAGAATGCTCCCCTACCACTTGCAGTTGCCTGCAAATCCATAGCTTCGGTAATATGCTTATGCCCGATTATTATCCATGCTCGTCCGCTCGACTAGTGAGCTGTTACGCACTCTTTAAATGAATGGCTGCTTCCAAGCCAACATCCTAGCTGTCTGGGCAGACAAACCTCGTTCTTTCAACTTAGCATATATTTGGGGACCTTAGCTGATGGTCTGGGTTCTTTCCCTCTCGGACTTGGACCTTAGCACCCAAGCCCTCACTGTTAGTGAACATTATACAGCATTCGGAGTTTGTCAGGAATTGGTAGGCGGTGAAGCCCCCG
The DNA here is from genome assembly GCF_017352115.1 of Flavobacterium endoglycinae. NCBI lineage: Bacteria > Pseudomonadati > Bacteroidota > Flavobacteriia > Flavobacteriales > Flavobacteriaceae > Flavobacterium > Flavobacterium endoglycinae. Next base: position 3,121,885 of record NZ_CP071448.1, on the reverse strand, counting down.
CATCCAATCAGTAGCTCTACCTCTGTATAACTTTATAACTAACGCTGCACCTAAATGCATTTCGGGGAGTACGAGCTATTTCCGAGTTTGATTGGCCTTTCACCCCTACCCACAGGTCATCCGAAGACTTTTCAACGTCAACCGGTTCGGTCCTCCACTGTGTGTTACCACAGCTTCAACCTGCCCATGGGTAGATCACACGGTTTCGCGTCTAACACTACTGACTAAAGCGCCCTATTCAGACTCGCTTTCGCTGCGGATCCATGGCTTAACCACTTATCCTCGCCAGCAGCGTTAACTCGTAGGCTCATTATGCAAAAGGCACGCCGTCACCCCACTAAAGGGCTCCGACCGCTTGTAAGCGTATGGTTTCAGGATCTATTTCACTCCGTTATTCACGGTTCTTTTCACCTTTCCCTCACGGTACTGGTTCACTATCGGTCTCTCAGGAGTATTTAGCCTTAGCGGATGGTCCCGCCGAATTCAGACAGGGTTTCACGTGCCCCGCCCTACTCAGGATACCATTATCTATTACACTCGTTGCCCGTACGGGGCCGTCACCCTCTACGGCGCCGCTTTCCAGCAGCTTCCGGTTCCTTGTGCATAAAATCTCATGGTCCTACAACCCCAGAAAGGCCGTAACAATTCTGGTTTGGGCTGTTCCGCGTTCGCTCGCCACTACTTACGGAATCACTTTTGTTTTCTTCTCCTCCGCCTACTTAGATGTTTCAGTTCAGCGGGTTTGCCCACCTATCGGTGTGCTATATCTTCAATATAGCGGGTTGCCCCATTCGGATACCTGCGGATCAATCTGTGTGTGCCAGTCCCCGCAGCTTTTCGCAGCTTATCACGTCCTTCATCGCCTCTGAGAGCCTAGGCATCCCCCATACGCCCTTATTTTGCTTATTGCACCAAATCATAATTTAATATGATCCGTTTTTTTTTGTTTTTTACAATAAAACTGTAAAAAACGCTTTCTACTTTCTTATTATTTTCTTATCCCAATATGTCAATGAACTTTAATCTATCATTTCATGATAGTTTCGTGGAGAATAACGGAGTCGAACCGTTGGCCTCCTGCGTGCAAGGCAGGCGCTCTAGCCAGCTGAGCTAATCCCCCATTTCTTTAGTGATGAGTTATTAGTTATGAGTTATGAATTATTTCTCATAAGGCCTCAACCTCTAAAATTTCCTTTTCCTTAAGCATTCAACAGTCTTTTTAATTCTTAATCCCCGGTTTTTTTAACCGGAAATTCTTAAAAAGTAGTCCCGGGCAGACTCGAACTGCCGACCCCTACATTATCAGTGTAGTACTCTAACCAGCTGAGCTACGAGACTCTGTTTTACTTAATTCTTTTATCATTTTTTTAAATTAACAGCAAGAGTAATACAATCTTAAGATCCAGAACCTTAAGCGGGCATCTTATTTCCTGGGCGTGTCTCTGACTAACACCCAGGCTCTAGAAAGGAGGTGTTCCAGCCGCACCTTCCGGTACGGCTACCTTGTTACGACTTAGCCCTAGTTACCAGTTTTACCCTAGGCAGCTCCTTGCGGTCACCGACTTCAGGCACCCCCAGCTTCCATGGCTTGACGGGCGGTGTGTACAAGGCCCGGGAACGTATTCACCGGATCATGGCTGATATCCGATTACTAGCGATTCCAGCTTCACGGAGTCGAGTTGCAGACTCCGATCCGAACTGTGACCGGCTTTATAGATTCGCTCCTGGTCGCCCAGTGGCTGCTCTCTGTACCGGCCATTGTAGCACGTGTGTAGCCCAAGGCGTAAGGGCCGTGATGATTTGACGTCATCCCCACCTTCCTCACAGTTTGCACTGGCAGTCTTGTTAGAGTTCCCGACCTGACTCGCTGGCAACTAACAACAGGGGTTGCGCTCGTTATAGGACTTAACCTGACACCTCACGGCACGAGCTGACGACAACCATGCAGCACCTTGTAGACTGTCTTGCGAAAGATCTGTTTCCAAACCGGTCAGTCTGCATTTAAGCCTTGGTAAGGTTCCTCGCGTATCATCGAATTAAACCACATGCTCCACCGCTTGTGCGGGCCCCCGTCAATTCCTTTGAGTTTCAAACTTGCGTTCGTACTCCCCAGGTGGGATACTTATCACTTTCGCTTAGCCACTGAAGTCGCCCCCAGCAGCTAGTATCCATCGTTTACGGCGTGGACTACCAGGGTATCTAATCCTGTTCGCTCCCCACGCTTTCGTCCATCAGCGTCAATCCACCGGTAGTAACCTGCCTTCGCAATTGGTATTCCATGTAATATCTAAGCATTTCACCGCTACACTACATATTCTAGTTACTTCCCGGTAATTCAAGTCCTGCAGTATCAATGGCCGTTCCACCGTTGAGCGATGGGCTTTCACCACTGACTTACAAGACCGCCTACAGACCCTTTAAACCCAATGATTCCGGATAACGCTTGGATCCTCCGTATTACCGCGGCTGCTGGCACGGAGTTAGCCGATCCTTATTCTTACGGTACCGTCAGGCTGATTCACGAATCAGTGTTTCTTCCCGTACAAAAGCAGTTTACAATCCATAGGACCGTCATCCTGCACGCGGCATGGCTGGTTCAGGCTTGCGCCCATTGACCAATATTCCTCACTGCTGCCTCCCGTAGGAGTCTGGTCCGTGTCTCAGTACCAGTGTGGGGGATCTCCCTCTCAGGACCCCTACCCATCGTCGCCTTGGTAAGCCGTTACCTTACCAACAAGCTAATGGGACGCATGCTCATCTTCCACCGTTGTGACTTTAATTACCGGATGATGCCATCCTGTAATACTATGAGGTATTAATCCAAATTTCTCTGGGCTATCCCTCTGTGGAAGGCAGATTGCATACGCGTTACGCACCCGTGCGCCGGTCTCAAGGCCCGAAAGCCCCTACCCCTCGACTTGCATGTGTTAAGCCTGCCGCTAGCGTTCATCCTGAGCCAGGATCAAACTCTTCATCGTATATTTTTTATATTATAATTCGATGCTTACTATCGGTTCTTTTCGAATCTTACCGATTCTATTACCCTTATTTTATCTGTTCTGATTTTCATCAGAACGGCTGTCAATTCAATATGTCTACGAACGTTTTTCTTTTCTTTTCCGCTTGTCTCTCAAAGCGGGTGCAAAACTAAAACTTCTTTTTAAAACCTGCAAGAAAAATTTAAAAAAATTTTGAAACTTTTTTTTCGTCCCTTATTCCTAAATTCTCTGCCGGTATTTCAATGAACTTTCCGTGTTTTGCGGGGTGCAAATGTAAAAAGCTTTTTCAATTCCCGCAAGCTTTTTCGAATCTTTTTTTAAGAAAATCTCTTTTCCTTCCAATTCAAATGCCTGCCGGTATTTCTAAGAGCGTTTCGCTGATGCGGGTGCAAAAGTAGAACCTTTATTTACATTTACAAGACTTTTTTTTACATTTTTTCCATCTTTTTTCGATGTTTTTCTTAACCCGCTGGCAGAAGTGCTTTTACATTTTGATTATTTTTAATTTCCTGTGGGGTTTTTCTGAATTCAGACGTGTTTTTCTTATTTTACCCATCGTTTAGATTGTCATTTCTGAGGATTTTTTATTCTTTACAGCCGTTTTCCGCTCTTTTAGTATGGTTTTGAAAACATCTGTTTCCGGAAACTTTCTTCTAAAAACTGGATCTCCAGCCCCGGCAGCAGCGGAAATCCTTTTTATGGCGGGGTCTGCCCCAAAAAGACTGCTGCGCACAGCGGGAATAAAATCCTTATCTTTATCGAAATTAAAATTCTTAAATTCCAAAACTGTATCGCTTCGCTGCGCTCAGCCGGACAAGCTGTACTCATATATTATATTATGTATAAAAAAACAAACCCGGCAGGTTTTAAAAACCTGCCGGGATTATAGTATGTAAAGCATTTTGAGATTAATCGAAGCGAATAGCTTTTACTGGAGATATCTTTGTTATTATATAAGAAGGAATTAATAAGACCAGAAAACAAACCGTAACGGTTAATAGGTTTAGCAAAATTATATATCCCCAATTTAAATATACTGGAGCTTGATTTACATAATAGTTTTCGGGATTAAGATGAATGATTCCGAATTGCTGTTGAATTAATAGCAATGAGATCCCGATGAGATTCCCCCAAAACAATCCACGCATAATTAAATAGAATGCATTATAAAGAAAAACTTTTCGAACTTTCCAGTTATTCGCTCCTAAGGCTTTTAGAATCCCAATCATTTGAGTACGCTCTAAAATTAAAACCAATAATGCAACCACCATATTAATAGTCGCTACCAAGATCATTATTCCTAGAATGACGATAATATTAAAATCAAAAAGCTGTAACCAGTCGAATATATAACTGTATTTTTCTGTTATGGTTTTTGTATCAAGATTAGATAAGATTTGTTCGTAGATTTGATTTCCTGTTTCTTTAATTTCAGAAAAGTCTTTTACAAAAACTTCAAAAGCTCCAATTTGATCAGAATTCCATTTATTGATACGCTGGATATGCCTAATATCTCCTATTATATAAGTAGCATCAAAATCTTGAAATCCTGAACTGAAAATTCCTGCTATTTTAAATCTACGACTATTCGGCAATTTCCCTTGTTCTTCTTTAATAAAAAAAGTATTAAAACTGTCTCCTAACTTTAAATTAAGTCTATCGGCAAGAAATCTTGAGATTATTACATCTTCATTTAGGTTTTTAGAAAAATCTGGTAATTTCCCTTCTACTAAATATTCTTTTATATTATTCCAATTGTAATCAGTACCTACTCCTTTGAATACAATTCCTTCAAAAGCATTTTCGGTTCTTATAATTCCCGCTTTAGTTGCGATTGCCTGAATATGGCTTACTTCTGGAACAGATTTAAAATTTGGATAAAAGTCTTGTTTCTTTGAAATAGGAATCAAAGTAATTTCCGAATTGTTATTATCGTAATTAGAAATAATAATCTGCCCATTAAAGGCCGATACTTTTTCTCGTATTTTTTGCTGCAGACCAATTCCTGTTGCCACCGAAACAATCATCATAATCATACCAATTGCGATAGCAGAGATTGCAATTTTTATAATAGGAGCCGAAATACTGCTTTTGTAATCTTTTGCAGTTATCAGTCTTTTTGCTATAAAATATTCTATATTCAATTTTTATAAGTTCTTAGTATGATTTATATAGTATTCAAAAATACATTTAAAAACTAAATTCTTTGTTTTTAAAGAGGCAACTTCTTTTTCATTTCTTCCACAATATTATAGGCTGCTGGACAAATTGCAACATTTTTTAAAGTCAAATCTGAAATCTGATAAAACTTTTTGCGATCTGTATGAGGAAATTCTCTGCATGCTTTTGGCCGCACATCGTATATCATACAATAATTTTCATTATCTAAAAAAGTACAGGGCACGCTTTTCAGAACATAATCTTTATCTTCGTCAATACGCAAATATTGATCGATGAATTGCTGTGGTTTCTGCCTGAACGATTTTGAGATTCTTTCAATATCTGCTAATGTAAATAATGGTCCTGTCGTTTTACAGCAATTAGCACATTGGAGGCAATCCGTTTTTTTAAATTCAGCATCATGTAAGTCCTGCATTACATAATCTAAATTTTTAGGCGGTTTCTTTTTAAGCTTATCGAAATACTTTTTATTTTCGATATGCTTATCTTTGGCTAACTTATGTAAGTTATTTAAAATTTGTTTCAAGTTTACTCTTTAAAGTTGATCTGCAAAATTAAACAACTTTAAACTTGAAACCTTAAACTTTGAACTAAATAAAATGAAAGATCTTTTTGGGAAAGCAATTTACGATTTCCAAACTCATAATTCACCTGAAGATATTATAACCGAAACTTCGATTTCTGAAGAAGACGAAATGAGTGTCGCTTATTTATTCCGTTCTTATGATGAAATGCCAAAAATTGAACAAAAAGCTTTACAGTTAGCTTCAGGAAAAACACTTGATGTTGGATGTGGAGCCGGAAGCCACAGCTTATCACTTCAGAATGATCGAAATTTAGATGTAACTTCTATTGACATTTCAGAAAAAGCAATAGAAACTTGTATAATAAGAGGTTTAAAAAAAGCAAAAAAAACTAATATTCTAGATTTTGAAGGAGAAAAGTTTGATACGATTCTTTTACTCATGAACGGTACAGGAATATTTGGGAAATTAAAAAACTGTAACAGTTATTTATCGAAATTAAAATCACTATTAAATCCAGGAGGACAGATATTAATTGACAGCTCAGACATCATTTATATGTTTGATGAAGATGAAGACGGCGGTAAATGGATTCCATCTGATAATGAATATTATGGCGAGTTAATTTTCAACATCTCATATAAAGGGGAAAAAGAAGAACCTTTCGACTGGTTATATCTTGATTACAATACGTTACAAAATGCAGCAATTGCTAACGGATTAAAATGTGAATTAATCCTTGAAGGCGAACATTATGATTATTTAGCTAAACTTTCATTATAATAAATAATTTTTGAACGATGACTGAATCAGATTTAGAAAAATTAAAGTATCCTATTGGAAAATTTCATACACCTGAAGAATATACGTCTGAATTTATTTTAGACAAAATTGAGCAAATCGCTTCTTTTCCAGAACGATTAAAAAAAGAAATTGTTGATTTTAGTGATGAAAAACTGGATACACCTTATCGCCCAGAAGGCTGGACTGTACGACAAGTTATTCATCACTGCGCCGAAAGTCATATGAATTGCTACATAAGGTTAAAATGGGCATTAACAGAAAACAATCCTATTATAAAACCGTACGATGAAAAACGATGGTCTGAATTGCCTGATAGTTTAAATATGCCAATAGCTCCCACTTTAAGTTTATTGGAAGGATTACATTTTAGATTAGCATATATAATGAAAAATTTATCTGAAGCTGATTTAGAAAAATCTTTTGTACACCCTGAAAGTAATTCAGAAATCAGATTAAAACAAATTATCGGATTATATGCCTGGCATGGAAATCATCATTTAGCACATATCACTTCTTTAAAAAAACGCAAAAACTGGTAAGAACAAGATGTTTCTTTTTTATACAATGTATATTTATTACATAAAAAAAACTCTCCAAATTGGAGAGTTTTTTTTATGGTATATTTAAATATTTATGGGTCTGCAAGGAAACTCTCCATTTTGGATTGTTCATAACATACTCTACTATTAATGGAGTCATTTCCTCTTTTTTACTCCATTCCGGCTGTAAAAACAAGATGGCATTGTCATTAACTAATTCTGCCTGCTCTTCTGCAAAAATAAAATCATGTTTATTATAAATAATCACTTTTAATTCGTGTGCATTGTCATACACATCTTTTGTTGGGAGTTTATTTTTTTTAGGCGAAAGGCAAATCCAATCCCAATTTCCACTTAATCTATAAGCCCCAGAAGTTTCGATATGTACTTTTAAATTCTTGTTTTTTAACTCTTGAGTCAGCAATGTCATGTCCCACGTTAGAGGTTCACCACCTGTAACCACAACAGTATTTGCATAACTTGCGGCATTATTTACAATTACATCAATATTAGTTGGCGGGTGTACATCTGCATTCCAGCTTTCTTTTACATCACACCAATGACATCCTACATCACATCCTCCAATTCTAATGAAGTAAGCAGCTGTACCAGTATGAAAACCTTCACCTTGTATGGTGTAAAACTCTTCCATTAAAGGAAGCATCGCTCCTTTGTTTACTTCTAATTGTATTTCTTTTGATAACATTATTCTAATTTAATGTGCAAAGATAGTCAATTAAATACGGAACAAAAAAACCTGATAGTTCCCTTGAACTATCAGGTTTAATAATTTTAATTTAAAACTATATTATTTTAAAGCTTTTACTGATTGAGAAGCGTAAGCATTTGTTGGATCCAAAGCTAAAGCTTTATTGAAATATTCAACTGCTTTAACTTTATCAGTATTTGCATAACTTGCTCCAATACTGTTGTATGCTTCAACTATTTTCTTAACTGTAGCTGGTTTAGATGATTCTTCAGCTCCTTTAGCAGTAATGTTAGCAACATACGTTTCGTAGTTTTTAACGATTTGATCTTCTTTCTCTAATAAATTACCTATTCTTCCCTTGTAAAGATAAGCTTCATCATAAGAAGGAGAAGCTACTAAAACTCTGTCGAAAGCAGCATCTGCTTTAGCTAAATCAGCAGCAACTTCTGGTGAAGTAGCTTTTTTATCTAAGTTTGCATAATAAAGAGCGATACCATAATACACATTATCAGTCAAATAATTTTTTGATTCTGAATTAGACGAGCTTAATTCATAAATAGCAGCTGCCTGTGCCCATTGCTTTTTACCAAATAATTCTTTACCGTAATCACCAAGTTCTTCAACAACTAAGGGCTCTAATTCAACTGCTTTTTTAATATTAGCTATACCTGAATCAAAAGAAGCTTGATCTACAAGACCTTCTGCATTTGTTCCTTTTTTAATTTTAGCAAGTCCTAAATACATATAATCACTTCCTATTACTTTGTTAGAAGGATTTTTGATGTAATCTTCAAGAGATTTAATAGCTACATCTACGTTTCCATTTTCATAAGCAGCATATCCTAAATATCTAAAAATTCTAGGATTTACTTTATCTTCAGCAATCATTTTGTTAGCAACAGTTTCTAAACTCTTATAATCTTTAACTAAGATTAAGAAATCTGCATGACGCATTTTTGAATCTAAAGAGTAATCTGTTAAGCTTAAGTATTTCTCATAGTTTGTAATTGCATTTTGCAAGTTAACTTTCGCAGTAGAAGGTTTGTTTCTTCCCCATTTGTAATATGTCTCTGCCAACTCTCTGTAAACAGGACCATAGTTTGCATTTAAAGCAATAACTTCATTGAAAGATTTAATAGCTTCATCGTAAGATTTAGCTCCTTTTAATAAAACACCTAATTGCATTTTAGCTCTTAAAAGAGTTGGATCAGCAGTAAATGCATCACGGTAAGCTTTGTAAGCTTCATTTTGATTATTAGCTCCATAATATGCATCACCAATAGCTAAAAGAGCATTAGCATTTTGAGGCTCAATTGCTAAAGCTTTCTTTAAACTTGCTATGGCACTATTGTAATCAGGATTGTCTGAATTTGTATACGCTTTACCAATGTAGATATATTCATCTACATCTTTACGCTTCATATCTTTTGTAGCTAAAGCAAAATTAGCTTGTGCTGCAGCTGTGTTTTTGTTATCAAGGTCAATTTGACCTAATCCAATATAGTTTAGGTTCTTCTTATCAGATGCTTCAACTCCATTTAAAAAGTAAATTTTCGCAGAATCAACAACACTTTGATTTAAGTAAACGGTACCTAAAACAAAATTAGCTTCTCCATCAGATGGTTTTGCTTTAATGATTGATTTAAGTAATGTTTTCGCCTTTTGAAATTGTTCAGCATCAATTGCCTTTTTTGCTTCTTTAATATCCTGCGCGTTTGCAACAGAACCTGCAGCAACCAAAGCAAGACTAAAAATTTTAAATTTATTCATCTCTATAGTAATTAATTTATTCGTTATCTTTTAAAATTCCATTTCTAATTTGTAGTTTTCTACCTGGAGTTCTTACTGGAAGTAATCCTGATTTTAAAACTATTCTCTGTCCAATATCTCCAGCAATGAATGAAGAAAGTCCCATTCCTAAACCAGAATATCCCTGACAGTTAATAATAAACAAATCACGTGCCAAAGGGTATTTCACCTCTGCCAAGTCATTTTGAGTAGGATTATAATACTTTGTATCATTTAGACCTTTAACACTCAAAACATTTATCTTTTTTATAATATCTATCATATTTGGTGATGGCTGTGATAACCAATTTACGCCAACCACACCAATCATTCCATCATTTTCTGAAACGAATTTAATCACTTCATCATTTGTTTTAAAAGAAAAGACTCCCGTTTTTGGAACATCTTTTACTTTTGCAAGCTCTTTCATGTATCGAACTGTACTTGAATTAGGATTATCAAACACAAGTCCTTTAATTCCTGTATCTGGTTTTCCCTGTATGAAGTCAAGTACTGTTTTCAACGCAATTAATGTGTCGTTATTGCTTTTGTTAGTAACAAATGCAATTGCATCTGTTGCAAAAGGAGTAACTCGAGGTTTTATTTTACTTTTTTCAAATCTGCTCAATTCTTCCTGAGTCAAATTTCTTGCTGTTACAACAACTTTTGCTTTCTGGTTTAATAAGTCATTTATCAGTTCAGCTTCAGATTTTGGTTTAACTGCAATTTTAGCCCCATAATAGGTTCCTTCAAAAACAGCAACCTGATCGTCTACAATAGGCTTTACTGTTTCGTCAACAGTAATATCTAAGTTTCCTTTTAAAATTGTTTCTTTCTCAGATTCATTTTTGCTTTTTTGGTTACACATCGCAAACAAAAAGACAAAAACAACTAAACCTAAAAATCTGCTATTCTTCAGCATAATTACTCTGTATTTGAATTTATTAATCTTAAAAAACGTATTGCCGAATACACAATAAGCAATCCACCAAATGCATATCTGTATTTAGGTTCCATATTTAAAGGAAGCTTTTCCCAAAACATAATCATTAAACCTAGTACAAGATATATTAAAAAAAACAGTATTCCTAAAACAAGAAGAAATCGCTCTTTGAGCGATTTCTTCTGAATATTATTAAGCATATCTTTTAACATTATTCTGCAGATTGAATAGTAATAGGTAAAGAGTAAAGTACTCTCACTTTTTTACCATTTTGCTCGCCAGGAGTCCATTTTGGACATTTTTTAAGAACACGAATTGCTTCTGCTCCTGTACCATATCCGATATCCCTTAAAACTTTAATGTCGGTTAATGAACCGTCTTTTTCAACCACAAAAGTAACGTAAACTTTACCTTTTAGACCTTCTTCTTCAGGAGTCTTATAGTTATTTCCTACGAATTTGTAGAATTTATCCATTCCTCCAGGGAAGTCAGGTTTTACTTCGATACCAGCTGTGTTATATACACTGTTATCTTCTTCTACAACCTGAGAAACTGGTCCTTTACCAACTGGCTCATCCACAGTTAATACTGCATCTGGATCTCCTTTAATGGTTTCGTTACCAACTTTTTTGTCTTTAAGTTCCTCAATTTTTGGAGGATCTTCAGTAACCTCGTTTGCCTTTGCAACCACCGGTTTTACGAATTTCACCTGATCAATTTTTGGCGGCGGTGGTGGTGGTGGTGGTTGGTTTGGTTTTATCTCCTCTTTTGGTTTAGGAGGTAATTTTACTGTAGCAATCTTAATATCCGTATTTGCATCTTCTTCACCAGAATCTGGTAAAAAGCTTGCAATAAGAGGAGCCGCAACAGCAAAACTGAAAATCACAGAACCTATGATAAGTGCTTTTACCGTAGTTTTTCCGTTTGATTTTCTCAGCTCATATGCGCCATATATCTTATTACGCCCTTCGAATACGATATCAAGCCACTGATTTTTTATAATATCTAATTTCATAATTCTTGATTATTAGGATGTTAAAAACAAGACTAGTCTTATTTTTGATCTGCCAATTTTGCTTCCTCTGGAGTAAACTCCGGAACAATTGCATAAGTATCTACTCCCGCAATCGCCATTTCATCCAACATATCAACTAAATTACGATAAGTTGATTTTTTTGTTGGTTTAATGATCACAATAATTCCATTTTTAGGTTTCCCTATTGAAGCAGAATATTCTAAAACTGATTTTTTTCTTTTTAGAACTTCTCTACGAATACCATCTTTACCATATGTGATATCTTTAGGCCCAGCAATAGGAGACTCTAATAATCCCATATAATAAGTAAGTTTATTGTTCTCTCCCAATATTACCGTCATAGTACGATTCTCATCAACTTTAATATCCTTGTTTTTAGTAGGATCTTCGTCTTTATCTGGCAATGACAAATCCATTGATTGAGGTTTTGACAACGATGTGGTCAACATGAAGAACGTGATCAATAAGAATGCCAAATCTACCATGGCAGTTAAATCTACCTTCGAGTTTTGCTTTTTACTTCTTACCTTGCCACCTTTTCCGCCACCACCGTCGCCGGTATTTAATTCAGCCATTTTAGTGTATCTTTTTTAATTAAAAGTCTTTTCCTCTCATTCCAGTAACTAGGTTAAAGGAATTGATTTTCTGATCTTGTAAGATATCCATAATCTTTTTGATTTGTGGATATTGTTCTTTCGCGTCTCCTTTAATTGCAATCTGCAATTCTTTATCATCAAGGTCAATTGCAGCTCTTCTTGAAACTAAAAGCCAGTCTTTTAATTGATTATCTAAAGAATCGATTGGAATTCCAGTTTGATCCGCTTTAACTCTATCAGCTGATTTTAAATCGATGATTTGTTTTAAACCAGAAACTGGTACACCAAAATCATCCATTAAAGCGAATTTCGTTTTATCATCTTCTGAAAAATTAACACCGTATTTAGCTCCCATTCCTTCTAGGGTTTTTTTACGGATTTCTCTTCCTTTAATGTCAAAAAACACTTTGCTTTTCCCGTCTTTTCCTTTACCTATTGTAATAATTGCCAAATCAGAATCTGGTAATTTACTTTGTACAGTAGAAGAAGGCATATCTACAGGAAGTGCTTCAGGAACTTTAGCAGTTGCGGTCAAGATAAAGAACGTAAGCAAAAGGAATGCAACGTCACACATCGCAGTCATATCTGTCGACGTTGACTTCTTTTTCATTTTTATTTTAGCCATTATCTTTTATTTTTATTTTGATATAATTAATCGTAATTATTAATATCAAAAATTAATTATTGTTTTAAACTTCCTCTGAATTTTCTGTAAGTATTTACGATTGTAGTACCAGCCTCATCGATAGAGTAAGTTAAATCGTCAATTTTAGCAGTAAAGAAGTTGTAAGAAACGATAGCTAAGATAGAAGTAGAGATACCTGTTGCAGTGTTGATAAGTGCTTCAGAGATACCTGTTGCAAGAGCAGCTTGGTCAGGAGTACCAGCAGAAGCTAACGCACCAAACGCTTTAATCATACCAGATACAGTTCCTAATAATCCTCCTAATGTACCTAAAGATACTAAAGTAGAGATGATAGTCATGTTTTTCTCTAACATTGGCATTTCTAGTGAAGTTGCCTCTTCGATTTCTTTGTGGATTACTTCAGAAGCTTCCTCACTGTTGAATCCTTCTTTTTTAACGTCTTGGTATTTAATTAAAGCAGATTTAATTGCGTTAGCAACTGAACCTTGTTGTTTGTCGCATGAAGCGATAGCAGCCTCGATGTTTCCTTCTTTAATACTACCTTGAACGCTTTTCATGAATTTATCTAAGTTAGTTTTACCAGCAGCTTTACCAATAACGATAAATCTTTCAATAGAAAAAACAACAACCATTAAAAACATACCTAATAATACAGGTACAATAAATCCTCCTTTATAAACTTGTCCTAATGTATTGATTGGATGTCCAGTTTCAGGGTTACCACCTTCGAAGTTAGCAGAGTCTCCCATGATTACTTTCCAAATAAACACCCCCACTAAAATACACGCAGCAATAATGATTCCTGTAATCATTCCTCCCCCATTTGAAGTGCTTTCTTTTTTAACTTTAACGTTTGCCATTTTTTTAAATTTTAATAGTTTTAAATAATTTTTATTTTTTAGTTATATTTAACTTGTAGGGTAGCAAATTTATACGTTTAGTTTAAATAAAAAAACTTTTTTTAATTTTATTGAAGGAAATTTAACGTCAATTTAAAAAATATCTCATTAATTTGCCGGCGTGATTTTTTTGATAAAACAAAAAAAAAGGCGAATAATAAAAAATTTACAACGTTTTAGTAATTATTCAATTAATCCATTGAAATCTTCTTAAAAAGCTGCGAAATTATTTTTTATGTACTTTTCAATCAAAAAAAGCATTTTCTTACTAAAAAAAACACATACAAATTGTTAAAACATCAAGTAAAATCCCGATAATCATCTAAATTACAAATAAAAACATGAATAAAAAAGAAAATTTCATTCAGGACATTACTACTGGTTATTCTGCTAAAGGCGCAACAATAGTACTGGGAGGGGCTATTTTAGATGGTGAAGCAGTTGCAGAAGCTCACGTGCAGATTCCTCTGAAAACATTAAACCGCCACGGACTTATTGCAGGTGCAACTGGAACGGGAAAAACCAAAACAATTCAGGTTTTTTCTGAACAGTTATCAAACTCGGGAATTCCGGTATTAATGATGGATATTAAAGGAGATTTCAGCGGTATTGCTAAGGAAGGAAAGGAAGAAGGTTTTATTACAGAGCGACACGCTAAAATTAATGTACCTTATCATGTAGCAGCTTTCCCTGTTGAATTAATGTCACTATCCAAACAAAACGGAGTTCGTTTACGTGCAACGGTTTCTGAGTTTGGCCCTGTTTTATTTTCTCGAATTCTGGATTTAAACGATACACAGGCCGGAGTGGTTGCGGTTATATTTAAATACTGCGACGACAAGCAAATGCCTTTATTGGATTTAAAAGATATTAAAAAGGTAATCAATTATATTACTGAAGAAGGTAAAGATGAAATCACGGCTAGTTATGGTAAAATATCAACTGCTACAACTGGAACGATTTTAAGAAAGATTATCGAATTGGAGCAGCAAGGCGGTGATTTATTTTTTGGTGAATTATCTTTTGAAACGGATGATTTAATGCGAATTGACGAAAACGGAAAAGGCTATGTAAATATTATTCGGCTAACTGATATTCAGGACAAACCTAAATTGTTCTCGACGTTCATGTTAAGCCTTTTGGCTGAAATTTATCAAAAAATGCCTGAGAAAGGAGATGCTGACCAACCTGAACTGGTAATTTTTATTGATGAAGCACACCTTATATTTAATGAAGCCAGTAAAGCGCTTTTAGAACAAATTGAAACTATTGTAAAATTGATCCGTTCTAAAGGTGTCGGAATCTATTTTGTAACTCAAAATCCTATGGATGTTCCAAGCGGAGTTTTGGCGCAATTAGGTTTAAAAATTCAGCATGCTTTAAGAGCTTTTACAGCAAATGACCGTCAGGCAATTAAAAAAACGGCAGACAATTACCCGACTTCTCAATATTATAAAACAGATGAATTATTGACCAATTTAGGAATTGGAGAAGCATTGGTAACAGCTCTAAATGAAAAAGGTATTCCAACGCCTTTAGTAGCAACCATGATGCGTGCTCCAATGAGCCGAATGGATATTTTATCTGCTGAAGAAATTGAAGAAATAAACAACAAATCGAAACTCGTTAAGAAATACGCTGAAGAAATTGACCGCGAAAGTGCATTTGAAATTCTAAACAAAAAAATTGCAGATGCCGCAGAAGTAGCAGCTCAGAAGGAAGAACAGGCGCCAGCAAAATCTTCAAAATCAGAACCAAGCACTACAGAAGTAGTTACAAAATCGGTTCTGAAAGTAGTAACAAGTGCTACCTTTATAAGAGGCGTTTTTGGGGTTTTATCAAAATTTCTAAAGAAGTAAAAAAATACAATTACAATGTCAAAAATCAATATCAAATTACAATATTAAAAAATTGTAAATTGATATTGACATTGTTATTGATATCGAAATTATGCTTTTTCTAGCAATGCTAGAATTTTATTTTCAACTTCGGGAGTATTCCAAATGTTTTCGATATTTTGCATTCGAAGTACTTCTTCCATAATTCCGTTTTGATAATCACCAATTGCCAAAGCTTCGGCATACGGACGATCACTGAAGGTTACACGACTGTAAAGCGGGATCCATTTATCAGGATGTTTATCTGAAAATACCTTTTCTATTTTCTTTTGCAACAGGAATTTTTCATCGGCAGTTTTGGTACTCATTTCTACGAAATTACGGTACGAAAGCTCTGCAATAGCGTCTGCATTTGGTTTTCGAGAAATCTGATATTCGCTAAAGATTTTTTTCCAATCGTCTTGGTACTTTTCAATCATTTCGCTCAAAACTGTGATATCTTCAAAACCAGCATTCATACCTTGTCCATAAAATGGAACAATGGCGTGACAAGCATCTCCAATTAGGGCAATTTTATTTTCAAAAGTCCACGGGAAACATTTCATGGTAACCAGCGTACTTGTTGGATTTTTAAAGAAATCATTTGCCAATTCTGGAATTACTTCAATTGAGTCTGGGAAATTTTTCTCAAAGAAATTCTCCACCATTTTTCGATCTGTTAGCGATTCAAAAGAATTTTCTCCTTCAAAAGGCATAAATAAAGTACATGTAAAACTGCCATCTAAATTAGGAAGCGCAATTAACATGTATTCTCCGCGAGGCCAAATATGAAAAGAATTTTTATCGAGTTTATGCGTTCCGTCTGGATTTGCCGGAATGTTTAATTCTTTATATCCCATGTTTAGAAATTCCTGCGAATAATTAAACATGCTCTGACGCTGCATTCTGTGACGAATTCTCGAAAAAGCGCCATCGGCACCAAAAACCATATCGAATTTTCGTTCCTCCCACTCGCCTCTTTCGCTTTCACCAATATGCAAAGTAGCATCGTTTAAAGTAACGTCCCAAACTTTTTGTTCAAAGTGAAATTCGGCTCCAGCATTTTCAGCCAGATCGATCATTTTTCTATTTAAAGTTCCTCTGGAAATCGAGTAAATAGATTCGCCTTCTTGTCCGTAATTCTGAAAATTGAGTTTATCAACTAAATGAATCGCACGTTTGTCCATAGGAATTGCGATTTCACGAACGGCATCGCCTACTCCAACAGCATCAAGCGCTTTCCAACCGCGATTTGACATGGCCAGATTAATAGATCTGCCGGAAAAATTTATTTTGCGTATATCAGGGCTTCGATCATAAACATGAACGGTGTGACCTGCTTTTTTGAGATAAATTGCCAGCAGCGATCCTACAAGTCCAGAACCTACGACAGCAATTTTTAGTGAAGTTTGCATGAAGGGAAATCTAAATATAAGATCGTAAAAATAAGTAATAATTATAGATAAGTCTTAAAATAAATCAATTATTTAATGCTACAGAACAAAATAGATTCAATTTGATGTTTTATTTTTTTAGATAAATTTTTATAACAAATTGTTGTTTTATCGAATTTATTTACAGAAATCAAACAATTACTTTTGCTTTCAAAATTATTAGAATATTTAAATCAGAATGTATGAATAACGAAATATTGCGATCAAAAATTATTTTAGAAAATGAAAAAGTGCTTTTAGTTCCATTTGAAAACGAAAGAAACATCGAACTCAAAGAAATTATTTTTGATGATGAAATATGGAAGTTTATGGGAATGTATATTCGAAACGATCAGGATTTCGAAAATTATATTCAAAGCACTTTAAAACAGAAAACTGATGGCATTTGTTATCCGTTTTTAATTATAGACAAAGTAACCAATAAAGTGGCCGGAAGCACTCGTTATGGCTATTTAAATCATGCAAGCCAGAAATGTGAAATTGGCTGGACTTGGTACGGAAAAGCTTTTCAAGGAACCGGTTTAAACAAAGCCTGCAAATTTGAATTATTGAATTTTGGTTTCGAACAGATTCAATTTAGAAGAATACAATTCAGTGCCGACTTTGAAAATATAAGATCCCAAAAAGCGATTAAAAAGTTAGGAGCTATAAAAGAAGGTTTTTTCAGAAATAACTATGTGGATTCTGAGGGAAAAAGTAAAACGGACGTTTATTTTAGCATTATATCAGAAGAATGGGAAAATACAAAACAAGATTATTTCGGCGAATTTGTTTAAAAAACAGTATTTTAGTCTACGATTGAGAACACTTAAAATCATTCGTAGACTTATTCCCAAATGCAGTTATACTCAGAACATTATGTCAGTACAAAATCAGAAAGGTTTGTCAATAAGATCTGGTGTCTGGATAACAGCATCGGCGAAAGCCTGATCGAAAACAAATTAGTGCTCCCAAACGGCTGTTTTAATCTTGCTATTGTCAGTGGCACTGCAATCGAAGTTCATACGAGTAAAAATAAATATGAGATGAACGAAGGAATTTATTTTTGCTCACAGATGACGAATAAAGTTCTCGTTAATATACAGCCCAAAACAAAGGTGACAATAATTCAGTTTCACGCTTGGACACTTTCGATGTTTCCTAAATATGATGCAAGCAATTTTACAGATTCAATTATCAAAATAAATCCTATTGAACTGCCTTTTTCAATTGAATCAACTGTAAATATTCCTATTGAAAAGTTATTGAATACCATAAATCTTTATTTTGAAACATTGGCTGATTCAAACCCGAATTTGAATACCATTGAAAAAATCTGCGAAATTATCCGGTTTGGAAAAGATGAAATTTCGGTTTCGGAAATTGGAAAGCAATTGAATGCTTCACAGCGTTTACTTCAAATAAAATTTAAAGCTTCGACTGGACTTACCATTAAAAAATACATTCAGATATTAAAATTCAGAAAATCGGTCGATCAAATGGTAAATGCGGATCTGGAAAAACTAAGCCTGACTGAAATTGCTCTTTACAACAAATACTTCGATCAGTCGCATTTTATAAAGAAGTTTAAAGATGTGACCAAAACAACTCCTAAAATGTTCGATCCTGATTTGTATTTCCTTTCTAAAAAAAGATAAAATTTCGCTTTTGTACTATTTTGATTATTTTGATTGTACTACTATTGCAAAATCATTAATCATCAATCAATCATCAAAATGAAAATTATCGATCAAATTTTTCAGTTAAAATTAGTTCTAACTGGAATTCTATTGTTTCTTGTACAAATTGGATTCTCGCAGGAAACCCAAAATTCAGAATTGTATAAAACGATTATGTCGCGCGACAGCCTGCTGTTTACTATTGGTTTTAATACCTGCGACTTTTCTCAATTCGAAAACTTATTCAGCGATCAGCTAGAATTTTATCATGATAAAGGCGGATTATCAAATAAAGCTGAATTTCTACAGACTTTTAAAAGCGGATTATGCGGTTCTCCGGACACTTATAGATCCAGAAGAGAATTAGTTGCAGGAAGCACCAAAATTTATCCGCTATATAATAAAGGTGTTTTATATGGTGCGATACAAGAAGGAATTCATTTGTTTTATGAAACTACTACAGCAAAAGGCCAGCCGTTATTAAAACAAAATGAAAAATTAGTCGGCAAAGCCAAGTTTAATCATTTGTGGATTTTAGAAAATAATGTCTGGAAGTTAAAACGATCCTTGAGTTATGATCACGAAGCCACAAATACAACTGAAGCGCGTTCGGGACTTTTTGACGATGATACCGAAACGGAAAAATGGCTCAAAGAAAACAATGTTCCAACTTTAGGTCTTGGCATTATTGCAGAAGGAAAACTAAAACAAGTTAAAGTATTCGGCAAATTAAAAAGAGAAGTTCCTGCTCCTTATAATACACTTTGGAATGTGGCTTCGTTAACCAAACCCGTTACAGCTATTGTAGCTTTAAAATTAGTCAGTCAAGGAAAATGGAATCTAGATGAACCACTTTATAAATACTGGACAGATCCCGATATTGCGCAAGACCCGAATCATAAATTGTTAACGACAAGAATTATTCTAAGCCATCAGACTGGTTTTCCGAACTGGAGGTATTTTAATGAATCTGGAAAACTCGATTTTAAATTTAAACCAGGAACGCAATATCAATATTCGGGCGAAGGCTTAGAATATCTGCGAAAAGCACTTGAAAAGAAATTCCACAAAACATTGGACCAACTGGCTTCAGAATTGATTTTTGAACCTTTAAAAATGAACGATACACAATTAATCTGGAATGATAAAATTGATCTTTCGAGATATGCTGTTAACTATGACAACAATGGAAATGCTTACGAGCCAACCAAAAATAAAACGGCAAATGCTGCCGATGATTTAATAACTACAATTGAAGATTACAGCACTTTTTTATGCAGTGTTATGAGCAGCGAAGGCTTAAGTAAAAAAGTTTTTGATGATATGATTTCGCATCAGGTCCAGACAAAAAAGGATAAATATTTTGGTTTAGGTTTCGAAATCTATGATTTAGGAAACAACAATTATGCACTTTCACACGGCGGCGCCGATAAAGGAGTTCAGACCATTTTTTTCCTTTTACCAAAAACCAAACAAGGTCTTGTTATTTTTACGAATGTTGACGATGGCTATAAAGTTTACGAGAAAGCAGTTCAGCATTATTTAGGAGAAGATGGAAACAAAATAATTTCTATCGAAACGAATAAATAGTAACCTGTAAATTATGGTACCGATGATAAATACTTTAGTGCTGTTTATGTTATTTTTAAGCAGACAGGCATCTGCTTACGTAAAACATGAAAATGTAAAAAACAATCTTTTACATGCTGAAATAATCGAAATGGACACTTTGCTTTTTGATGTTGCTTTTAATCAATATGATGCCGCAGCTTTTCGAAGAATAATTAGTGAGGATGTCGAATTCTACGATGATCGTTATGGATTAAATGTTTCCAATGACAATAAAATAAAATCGTTGATTGGAAAACATACAAGATCACAAAAAGTAACCCGAAAACTAAATTCATGCACAATTGATAAATTAGGTGACTTTGGCGCCGTACAGCTTGGCGAGCACACTTTTTATTCGAATGATATTCCGCAAGTCAAAGGAAAGTTTATACATATATGGGAACGTAAAAACAAAGACTGGAAATTAAAACGAGTTGTGAGTTATGAACACAAACCTTTTGAGCCATAATTATTATGAAATGAAGAAAAAATGAAAAAAGTTAATAGATTGTGAAACCAAATCTAAAATCAATCGTCTAACAATTTGTAAGCATTCATTTATTCAAGTAAAAAAAATCGTACTTTCGGTTTAATATTCTGAATATCTTCATGTTAACAAGTTTCAGTCATCAATCAAAAAACGATCATTTCATTAATCTTAACCCCATAATAATCAATCATTATGAAAAAATCAATCAAACTAATTGCATTCTGTTTCGTACTGCAGTTTTTTACTTTTACTGTTTCTGCACAGGATAAAGCACAGAAAATCGAACAGCTTTTAAGCAAATACAACGAGTACGGACAATTTAACGGTTCGGCTCTTGTAGCAGAAAACGGAAAAGTTATTTTTAAAAAAGGTTTTGGTTCTGCCAATATGGAATGGAATATTCCAAACCAGCCTGACACGAAATTCAGATTGGGTTCTATCACCAAACAATTCACGGCACTTTTAATTGTAAAATTAGCCGAAGAAGGAAAAATAAAACTAGATGCTCCTGTGACCACTTACTTACCGGATTATCCAAAAGAAAACGGCGATAAAATTACGATTCATCACTTACTGACGCATACATCGGGAATTCCAAATTACACCAATGCACCAAACTTCTTAAAAGAGAAAGCCAGAAATCCTTATACCCCTGCCGATTTTGTAAAAACATTTTCAAGTCTGCCACTTGATTTTAAACCAGGCGAAAAATTCAATTACAGTAATTCTGGATATTTTTTATTGGGTTATATTATTGAAAAAATCACAGGAAAAACGTATGAGCAATATTTACAAGAAACCATTTTTACGCCGTTAAAAATGGTGAATTCCGGTTTCGACCACAGCGATGTGATTTTAAAAAACCGAGCTGCGGGTTATGAAAAAAATGGAAAAAAAATTGTGAATGCAGCTTATCTGGATATGAGTATTCCGTATGCCGCAGGATCTTTATATTCAACTGTAGAAGATTTGTATTTATGGGATCAGGCACTTTACACAAAAAAACTGCTTTCTGAAAAATCCATGGAATCTTTATTTAAACCTTATATCAAGGCATGGGGAGATGAATCGTATGGTTACGGATGGTCTGTTGAAGATATTAACAATGGCGATAAGGGGAAACTAAAAATTATTGAACATGGCGGTGGTATAAACGGATTCAACACGATTATTTCACGCATTCCTGCAGATAAAAATCTGGTAGTTTTATTAAACAATACAGGCGGAACTGTTTTAGGAGAAATGAATGCTGCAATTCGTTCCATTTTGTACAATCAACCTTTTGACCAGCCTAAAAGGTCATTAGCGCTTGAAATTTTTGATGTATTTTCAGAAAAAGGAACAGCAGCAGGTTTAGAGAGCTACAAAAAATTAAAAAACGATCCGACTTATGGCATTAAAGAAGGAGAGATCAACCAAATTGGATATCAATTGCTGCAGAATGGAAAGAAGAAAGAAGCAATCGAAGTTTTCAAAATAAACGTAGAAACTTTCCCAAAATCAGGAAATGTTTACGATAGTTTAGGGGAAGCGTATTTGGCAGACGGCGATAAAAAATTAGCCATAGCAAATTATTCAAAATCGGTTGAACTAGATCCTTCCAACCAAAGCGGTAAAAAAGTACTGGATGAACTTTTAAAAAATAAAGCGAAGTAATTTTTAGAAAATGCTTAAAATTCAGCTCCGATAAAATAGATTTCATATCTGTTTTATCGGAGTTTTTTTTGTTACAACTTGTAACAGTAAAAATCATCTGATTTATTCTAAAAATAGTATTTTAGCCCTACCCAAAACAAATCAAAAACCTATGAAAAATCTAAAAAACTACAGTTTCATTGCTGTATTGTTCTGTCTTTTTGTTTCTACAAAATCTTTATCGCAAAACACGCATCCTGCAATGCCTTCACAGCAAAATAAAATTATTGTAGATAAAATTGTCGAAGCTGCACATTACAAAACGTATGTAATTGATTTTTGTGTGGCTAAAATAAATGAGGCTTCTGCCAAGGAAAAATGGAACGAACAAAAAGCAATGGAAATCACACAAAGCATTAATTACAAGAATTTCAGAGACGCAATTTATAACAGCTTTGTTGTATTTGACGAAGTAGAATTGGAAACGCTGTTAAAAGCCTACGAAAAAGATCCGGCTTATCAAACCAATAATGTTATGACAAATAATAAAGTGCTTATTAATAACTTGAATATTTTCGCAAATGATATTGTAAAGGGGAAATATGTTTCTAAGTAAAGGTGCTAAAATGCTAAGGTTCTAAGGAACAAAGGTTCAAAGGTTTTTATCTAAAAACTTTGAACCTTTTTATTTTATGACTTTGAACAAAAATTATTTCTTCGGTTTAAAAACCAATTTTGTAGAAGTTTTAATGATTTCGTCTTTATTCAATTTCATTTTTCTGAATTTGCCAGCGTTATACATTTCCGCTTGATCGTGGTAATGTTTGCTGAATGGATTTCCAGATTGTCCCGTTGGTAAAATGCTCCAGCTGTTTTCGATATCTGAGAAATCAACAATTCTTCTCGTCGATGGTCCGCCTTTTACATAATATTTTCCTTCATTCGTTAAACCGAAAAACAGATTATTAATCACTTCATTTGATCCCGGAGATTCAAAAGGGCCAACATTAAATAAACCACGAAGCGCGGCCACTTTTCCTAGCGGATGTTCGTGTTCTACGGTATGAACAGTTCCCCATTTCCAATCAGTAATTGTGGTGCCTAATTGTTCCTGAAGTGCTTTAACCGTTTCATGAAATGATTTTGTAACAATCTCTTTTCTGGTTTCTTTTACATTTTTTGTTTTGATATTATCCCACCAAACTGAATTTTCATTTTTAATCTGACGAGCAATAACTTGTTTCCCAAGAGAAATTCCTAAAAACAAATTGAAATTATCTTCGCCCATTTCATCTTCAAATGTATTTTTCAGATATAAGTAAATCCATTTATTATAAATCGTTGGCGCAACATCTTCTAAATTAGACGTTCCTTTCCATGATTTTAAAACTGAAACAGCTTCTTTTTCTTTTGCAGAAATAGCATTCAAATCAATATTCGAAATCAAATCTTTTACAACCCCAACTGCAACATCCGAAGTATTATCGTAAATCATTTTACTGATCGCTTCTTTATCCCAATCTGATTTAGCGTCCATCAAACCAGAAATTCTCTTGGCGCGGTCTTCAGGCAGATAATATCCCGGATATAAATATCCATTATCAATCGCTTCCGGCTGATTATTGGCAGAATAAACGTAACCCCATTTCGGATTTTCGGCTGATGGATTTTTTTCAAAATCTAAATATTCGGCAATGTCTTCTTTTCCGCTTGCACCGTCTAAAATCAAATGCGAATTCACGCCTTTATTATGTTTGTATAATTTTCCGCTTGCCCACCAGCCCACATTTCCTTTCGCATCGCCGTACATTACATTCAATCCCGGCGCAGCAATTAAAGCAACTGCTTTTTTAAAATCTTCTTTATTTTGAGCATGCGAAAGTCCGTAAGCCGCATCGAGAATTTGAATTGGCTCTCGAGTATACGTCCATGACATCGCAATCGGATTTTTCCTGTCCAAACGTTCCAAGAGATCGTTCATCACTGGACCGTGTCGGGTTGTTTTTATAGTCAGAACAACATCCGAAGTATCTTTAACTTTTATTGTCTTTTTAATAATCTCGTATTTTGCAAAACCTTCCGGAGTTTGATATTGGCTTGCATCTCCTGCTTTATTTTTCTCTTGATAAAAATCAATATCATCATTTTCAAACATTGTCAATCCATATGCATAATCACGATTGTGTGCCAATAATGGAAACGGAGTTCCCGCCAGATAACAACCATACAACTCATGTTTTGGTGTAATTAAATGTGCTTCGTACCAAGTTCCCGGCTGCGAAAACCCAATATGCGGATCATTAGCAAAAATTACTTTCCCGCTTTTCGTTTTTTGAGGACCCGCCACCCAGCTGTTACTTCCCACAAATGGCGGAATTGGTGATTGGTCTAACAAAGCCGCTACTGATTTTGAAATTGCTGCATAATCCTCTGCATTTTCTTTTGAGATTTTAATTCGTGTGGTATTGAATTCGCTTTCAATTCCAAGATCTTTCAAATAAGCATCTCCGTATTTATTTTTGATGTCTGTCAATAAGGGATCTGTTTTTTGAGCCATCGCAAAACTGAAAGACATATACCCAAAAATATTATAAACGTCTTTTATCGTAAATTTTTCTTTTTTTACTCCAACCAAAGTAAATTCAATCGGTGTAACTCCTTCTTCTAAATACTGATTAATTCCGTCTAAATACGCTTGCGTTAATTGATAGCTTGGACCATTTTTATCTAATTGGGCAATGGCTTTCGCCGAAGCTTCTTCAATACCAATTCCAGCAAAAAAATTATCATTTTTAAGGGCTACAGATCCGAAGATTTCAGACAAACGTCCCGGTGCAATTCTGCGGAGTAATTCCATCTGCCATAATCTTTCCTGCGCATGCACATAACCCAAAGCTGTCATCGCATCTTTTTCAGAATCGGCATAAATATGAGGAACACCAAAATCATCAAAATAAACGGTGGTTTCTGCCTGAAGGTTTTTCAGTTGTAGTTCTCCTTCGTATTTAGGTTTCAAATGAAAAATGTAACCACATAAACCAATTCCAGCAATAACAATAAGGATAACTAAAACAAGCAGGATTTTTTTAAGCTTTTTCATATTACGCAGCAAGTATAAATAATGAAGTTTTTAAAATGATATAAAGAAATCGCAGAATAATGTAAAAATCATTCTTTTTTAAAAGTCTAAATTTATGTATTTAAAATTAATACTATAAATGTCAATCTATAAAAAAATAGCAATCGGAGTAATTTCTCTTTTTATTTTAGTGATTTTAGCAAATGTTGGCTTGAATTACTGGATCAAAAAACAGCTTCCGATTATTATTCACGAAAAAAACAAAACGGCATATAATATTAATTACGAAAAAATTGAAGTTTCTCTCTTATCCAGAAATATCTACGCCCAGACTTTATTGGTTAATCCGAAAAACGAACCGAAAGACAGCAAAAATGGGCTTTTTACCAAAATAGAATCCATTACCATCAAACATTTTAATATTTGGGATCTTGCTTTTCGCGATATTATTCAGGCCGAAAGCATCATCATTAATAGACCTCGAGTTATTTTATATAAAAAAGGGGAAAAACTGATCAATAACAGCAAAAGCATCAAAAATGAAATTGTGGAACCATTTCGCAAAATCGTGGGCGTTTCGAATATTTATCTGAATGACGGAACAGTTGATGTGGTTTCACTTGATACTCAAAAACCCATTTTCAGTGTCAAAAAAATCATTTTAAAACTGGAAGGTATTTTAATTACCGATGCTACTTTAAAAGAAAAAATTCCAATTCAATATAAAACGTATGCTTTAGTCATTGACAGCTTGTTTTACAGGCCAAGTGCTTTTTATCATATTAATATTGGAAAAATCAGCACCGAGAAAAATTTCTTAAAAATCAATAGTTTTTCAAATCTCCCTCAATTTACCAGACCAGAATTTGTAAAGCGTTTAGAAAAAGAAAAGGATATTTATTCCCTTAAATTTGATTCGGCACAAGTAGCCAAAATGGATTGGGGTTTTAAAAATGACCGCTTTTATTTCAAAGCAAATTCATTAGTGATCAATCATTTTGATGCCAATATTTATCGTGGAAAAATGCCAAAAGATGATTTAAGCAAAAAATATTTGTACAATCATTTATTACGAAACCTGAAATTTCCGCTTCAGATTGATACGTTACAGGTTTTAAAATCGAAATTGGTATATGAAGAAGAAGTTGATTTTTCGAAAGGTCCTGGAGTTTTAACTTTTGATAAATTCAATTTGCAAGCCACGAATCTTCGAAGTGGTTTTGGATTGAAAAAAACGAACGATGTAAAAATCAAAGTCAAATGCATTTTCATGAAAGAATCTCCTCTTGATGTTGATTGGAATTTTAATGTTCTCGACAAAAAAGACAGTTTTCATATTCAAGGCGTGATTTCGAATTTTAATGTTAATGCGATGACACGATTCAGTAAACCATATATGAACGCTACTTTTACAGGAACTTTCCATAAATACCGATTTAATTTTTATGGAAATGATGATGTTTCAAAAGGAAATGCTTCTCTGGATTATGACGATCTTAAAGTCAAATTATACAAAAAGAAAAATCCTGAAAAAGAAGCGAAACTCAAAAGTGCTGTTGTCAATTTATTTGTAAAAGACGATTCAAAAGACAAAACCAAAACAGCCGATGTAGAATTGGAACGCATTCAGGAAAAATCATTCTACAACTTTTTATGGCGTAATATCGCCGAATCTTTGAAGAAGATTTTGATTTGATTTTTTTTTCCACTACCACCCGAGCGGTAGCGAAATGGCGAAGCAATTCACGAATTTTACTTTTAGAATTTATGTAATTTGAATTAAAAAATCACAAAGATTTGAGCTAATTCGTGAATTCGTGGCTGAAAAAAATTATACTCAACCCTTTACGAACCTGACAATTATCAGGTTTTGCACAAAAATATTTTTTTTCATTTGTCTTTATTTTAATCTGAAAAACAAATGACAAAAACACCCTTACACACTTTTCATATCCCTGTAATGGGGCTTGCTTATACCATTGACAGCCCAATAAGAGTGGCGCAGTACGGTATTTCGTCTGTTGTTGCTCTTGCAGATGACGATTTAATTGAGAAGATGCGTAATTTCTACAGCACTAAATTCAATTTTCCATACGAAGAAATCACTCAGAAATTTCATGATTATCGTGCCGAAAGAATTACCTCGTATTTAAATTTAGTTGATAAAATCGTTAAAGAAAAATTCGAAAGCTTTAAAGCAGAATTAGCAGAAAGCAAAACAGCTGTTGAAAATTTTATGGCGATGTTACCAAATACTTCTGATATTAAAAAAGGATTTCAAAATTTGCTCGATGACGGAATTGCCTTTAAAGAGAACATTCAGCAGTATATTGAATCGCATCTTTTTCCGGGAGAAATTGACGTAAATATCATGACAAAATTGGATAAAGATAATTTTGTCAAAAACGAACCGCTTCCTATCGAATTCAACGACGCTCATGCGGCTTTACGAGGTTTTGCCAATAGTAATTTAGAATCTTCCGTTGTCCTTTCGGCCGGAATGAATCCGAGATTGTTTGGTTACTTTGAAAACTTCAAAGATTTTTTTCCAAACGAAAATAACGAGCTTAAAAAGAAAATCATTTTAAAAGTCAGCGATTTTAGATCGGCAATGATTCAGGGAAATTTCTTAGCCAAAAAAGGGCTTTGGGTCTCAGAATACCGAATTGAATCAGGATTGAACTGCGGCGGCCACGCTTTTGCCACCGACGGACTGCTATTAGGCGCTATTTTAGAGGAATTCAAGCAGAAAAAAGAACAACTAGTACAATCGGCTCACGATTTAATGATTAAAGCTTTAGAGGCAAAAAATCAGCATTTCCCAGAAAACCCTCTTGAATTGAAAATTACCGTTCAAGGCGGTGTTGGAACGGCAGAGGAACATGAGTTTTTATTAGATGAATATAAAGTAGATTCTGTAGGCTGGGGTTCTCCATTTTTATTAGTTCCGGAAGCGACTTCTGTAGACCAAGAAACCCGTAATTTATTGATGAATGCCAAAGAAGATGATTTTTACTTAAGCAACATTTCGCCATTGGGAGTTCCGTTTAACACTTTACGAGGTACAAGTAATGAATTCTTAAAACAAAAGCGCATTCAGGAAAATAAAGCCGGAAGTTCTTGTCCGAAAAAATTCTTAGCATTAAGCAAAGAATACGATCCACACGGAATTTGCACGGCATCTAAAAAATATCAGGATATAAAACTGGAAGATTTAGAATCTAAAAAAGACACTTTATCTCCAGAAGAATTTGAAAAGGGCAAAATCAAAATCACTGAGAAATCGTGTTTGTGTGTTGGTCTAGCAAATGCTTCTTATCTTGAAAACGATATAACCATAAAAGGTCAGGCGCAGGGAGTTGTGATTTGTCCGGGACCAAATCTCGCGTATTTTGATCATGAAGTTTCTTTGAAAGAAATGTTAGCACATATTTATCAAGGAAAATCGGTTTTAAGAACCAATGATCGTCCAAACTTATTTGTAAAAGAATTGAAAATGTATGTGGATTATTTCCGAAATGAAATTGAAAACATTTCTGGAGAAATCACATCTAATCAAATTAAAAAATGGAATTCTTTTAAAGCTAATATTTTAGAAGGAATTGAATACTATCAAAATCTATTTTCATCCACTTTTTATTTTAAGAATGATGAAGAAAAAATCAAAACGCAATTTAATTTTTATAAATCAGAATTAAACGCAATTCAGATTCCAAGACTCGAAGTAGCCTAAAAGCAAAATGCCGATTTAGATTTTCTAAATCGGCATTTTTTATTTATTTCTAGAATTAAAAATTTATTCTTTCTTTTTCTTGCTGTCAATAATAGCACCTGTTCCGGCACCTACTCCAGCTCCGGCTAATCCACCTATGATGGCTCCTTCGCCTTTTTTCTTACTGACAATTGCTCCAGTTGCAGCACCCACTCCGGCACCAATTACAGCACCTTTAGCCGTTGAACTCCATCCTTTCTTTTTTGTCGTAGTTGTAGTTGCAGCAGTTGTTCCATTTGCCTGCTGATGTACAACAACTACTTTTTCTTTTTGAGATTCAACTTGCTGTTGCTCTTTTATCTTAGCCATTTCAGTTTTCATTGAATCGATTATACGCTGTTTATTAATCTCAACTTTCATTGAATCAATACTGGCTTGTTTGGCTTTACTTATATTCTCTTTACTTTGATTTTGACAAGAAGTTAAGAGTATCGCTGCTAATAAAATATATAAGCCTTTCATGATCATCATATTTTAAATTATACACTACAAAATACGACATATCTGGCATATAGGTTGTTACAGAATTTTTTAGAAAATTTATAAAATTAAAATCTCATTGTTTTTTTGCTCCTAAAGTTATCTGGAAGTAAATACAAAGCTTTTAAATTTTGAATTGCCTACAGCTTTAGCTGGAGATTATTGAAATATAATAGAAAGGCTTTAGCCAAACTATCATTTGGGCTAAAGCCTTTTTGAGCCAATTTTAAATCCTCCAGCTAAAGCTGGAGGCAATTCAATTAAAAGAGCCTTTGGCTCAATCTATATTGTAGGGCCGGATTTCAATCCGGTTGTTTTATAACGTTTACAATATTAAAGATCCGTAGGATCGAAACATATTTTTATGCATCGTTCCCACGGAACTCAATGTATGATGTCAATTTTTTATTCAACGGATTAAAATCCGTTGCTACAATATTGAGACATTCCTAACGGAATTTTTTTTAAAAACTTTGCGATTCTGCGAGAGTAATATCTATTTCCCTAAAATTCCTTTTTTCAGAATTTGTCCAAAATCGTACATATCTTCATAAGAACAATACAAAGGAACTGGTGCCAGACGAATAACATTTGGTTCTCTCCAATCTGTAATTACGCCATTTTTCATCAAATAGTCAAATAATGCTCTTCCTTCTCCGTGTAAAAAGACGGATAATTGCGAAGCTCTTTCTGCTGGATTTGAAGGTGTAATTATTTCGAAATTTCCTTTTACTTCTTTATCAATTTCATGAAGAATAAATTCGAGATAAGACGTAATATGATCTCGTTTTGTAATTAAAGCATCCATTCCAACTTCAGCAAACATTTCAACTGAAGCTAAATAAGGTGCTAAAGAAAGCACTGGAAGATTGCTAATCTGCCATCCGTCTGCACCATGAACGGGATCAAAATTTGGTTCCATTTTAAAACGACGTTCTTTATTATGTCCCCACCATCCTGCAAATCTTGGCAGATCAGAATTGTGATGTTTTTCGTGAACGAAACATCCCGAAGCATTTCCTGGTCCAGAATTCATGTATTTGTAACTACACCAAGCAGCGAAATCGACATTCCAATCGTGAAGTTCTAACTTGATGTTTCCAGCAGCGTGTGCTAAATCCCACCCTACTTTTGCTCCTGCTCTTTGTCCGGCTGCCGTTATGGTTTTAATGTCAAAAACTTGTCCGGTATAATAGTTTACACCGCCAATTAAAACCAAAGCCAGTTCATCGCCCACTTCTTCGATTTTTGCTAAAACATCTTCCAGGCGAATATTGTGTTCTCCTTCTCTACGTTTGATTTCTATAATGGCATCTTCAGGTTTATACCCGTGAAAATTCACCTGACTTTGAAACATATATTGATCTGATGGAAAAGCTTTTTCTTCGCAGATAATTTTATAACGTGTTTTAGTTGGCTGATAAAAAGAAACCATCAACAAGTGAAGATTCACAGTCAACGTATTCATAACAGTAACTTCTGATGGAAGTGCTCCCACAATTTTACTCAATGGTTCTGCAAATCTTTCTTGATAATCCCACCAAGGCTTTTCGGCATAAAAATGACCTTCAACTGCCAGTTCAGCCCAGTCATTCATTACTTCGTCTATGTATGCTTTGGTACGTTTTGGCTGTAAGCCTAAAGAATTTCCTGTGAAGTAAATTACTCGTTTGTCGTTTACTTTCGGAAAAATGAACTGGTCTTGATAATGATTTAATGGATCTTTCGAATCTAGCTCTCGTGCAAATTCGCGTGTATTTTGAAAAGTCATTGTTTTTTGTTTTGATTGCTAAAATAACAAATTTTGTTTGTTTTGTTTGAAGTTTCAGGTTTCAAGTTTCATGTTGATAATCTGTGCGTGATTTACTGCAAAGTTCGCTAAGATTTGTTATTAAGGTTAACGTTTACAAACGCTAAGTTCGCAAAGCTTTGTCTTAAAAACATTTTTGCAAGCTCTAGATAAAACATAGCCAAGATTTCAACCTTGGAGACGTATCGTATCCCAATCTTTGTGTACCAAGGTTGAAACCTTGGGCTATGTTCTGAATAAATTGCGAATTGATATATAAAAAGTTAGCCACAGATTAAAGGAATTTTTTAAATCTATGGTAATCTGCATAATCTCTTGCTAAATGAAATCTTTGCGAACTTTGTGATAAAAAATTTCACAACTAATGTAAAACTTGAAACGTTAAACCATTTAAAAACAGAAAACCCGACAGTTCTAAAAAACTATCGGGTTATTATATTGAAAATTAATTCCGATTAAAGAATTAACATCGCATCTCCGTAAGAATAGAATTTGTATCCTTCTTTGATTGCTTCTTCGTATGCTCTTTTCATTAAATCATGTCCACAGAAAGCAGAAATCATCATTAATAAGGTTGATTTTGGTGTGTGGAAGTTTGTAATCATACAGTTTGCAATACTGAAATCGTGAGGAGGGAAAATAAATTTATTTGTCCATCCTTCATAAGGATTTAAAGTATTAGCAGAAGAAACAGAACTTTCAATTGCACGCATAGAAGTTGTTCCAACTGCGCAAATACGTTTTTTCTTTGCTTTTCCTTCGTTTACAATATCACAAGCTTTTTGAGTAATGATTAATTCCTCAGAATCCATTTTGTGTTTCGATAAATCTTCTACCTCAACTGGGTTGAAAGTTCCTAAACCAACGTGTAAAGTTACCTCAGCAAAGTTCACTCCTTTGATTTCTAATTTTTTCAAAAGGTGTTTTGAGAAGTGTAAACCGGCAGTTGGTGCGGCTACAGCTCCTTCTTCTTTTGCATAGATCGTTTGGTATCTTTCAGCATCTTCAGGAGTAACGTCTCTGTTGATGTATTTAGGAATTGGAGTTTCTCCAAGTTCTGTTAATTTGTTTCTGAATTCTTCGTAAGATCCATCATATAAGAAACGTAATGTTCTACCACGAGAAGTTGTATTGTCGATTACCTCAGCAACTAACGAATCGTCGTCACCAAAATAAAGTTTGTTACCAATACGGATTTTTCTAGCCGGATCTACTAAAACGTCCCAAAGTCTTTGCTCAGAATTTAATTCTCTTAATAAGAAAACTTCAATTCTAGCTCCAGTTTTTTCTTTGTTTCCGTACAAACGTGCAGGGAAAACTTTTGTATTATTAAGAATTAAAACGTCTCCGTCATCAAAATAGTTGATAACGTCTTTAAACATTTTATGTTCGATAGTTTGAGTTTTACGGTCAATTACCATTAAACGAGATTCATCTCTATTTTCTGCTGGAAATTCAGCCAAAAGTTCTTTTGGTAAATTGAAATTGAAGTGTGATAATTTCATATTTGAATTATTGATTTTAGAGTGTAGATTTTAGATTTATGTACCTAAAATTTTAAATCGGATGCAAATATACGATTGTGAGACAGGCGTTGTCAAGTGTTTTGGCGTTTATTTTCAAAAGTCCTTGATTTACCAAGCTTTCAGATTGATTTAAAAATAAATTCTTTAAGTCAATTTTAACTTTTTTTGTGTTATTTCAACTAAAGGGAAAAATCACACTAGGAACTCTACAAAATATATTGCCAATCTTTGTCGAGCTTCTTACGTGGTCTTCGACTTCGCTCAGACTGACAAACTTTACGATTATACTAAATGGCTATCCATAAAAAAAACCTCTGGTTGAAACCAGAGGCTATCATTTTTTCGTCATGAATTCACGAATTATTATTTTAAAATTAAATTCGTGAATTCGTGGCTATCTTATTTTACAATTCTGAGATTTGGAAATTCAAAGCTTTTAAATCGTTCCAGAAATCTGGATATGATTTCGAAACTACTCCAGCATCTTCAATAATAATTGGCACTTTAATCGCTAATGGTGCAAATGCCATTGCCATACGGTGGTCATTGTAGGTTCCAATTTTTACATCGTGGTTTATTTTCTTAGATTTCACTAAAGTCAAGCTGTCGTTAGTAACAGAAATATTTGCTCCTAATTTTGTCAGCTCGGTTTTTAAAGCTTCGAGTCGGTCTGTTTCTTTAATTTTTAAAGTATGAAGGCCTGTTAAATGACATCCAATTCCTAAACCTAAACAAGTTACAACGATTGTCTGCGCAATATCTGGTGTATTGTTCAAATCGAAATTTACATCTTGATAATTGAATCCTGCCACTTTTTCCAAAGTCATTTTATTGTTTTGGAAAGTCGTCTTTACACCCATTTTTGCATAGAGAGAAACTAACTCAGAATCTCCTTGAAGACTATTTTCTTTATAACTGCTCAACGTGATTTTTGCAGCATCAGACAAAGCTACGAGACTAAAGAAATATGAAGCCGAACTCCAATCAGATTCAACCACCATTTCTTTTGATGCAACTGCTTCTTTAGGATACACTTTGATGATATTTCCTTCAAAACTGGTTTGAATATCCAAATCATTAAGCAAAGCCAAAGTCATTTTGATATACGGAATGGAAGTAATTTCTCCTTCTAAAGTCAGTTCTAAACCATTTTCTAATTTAGAAGCGACTAATAAAAGTGCCGAAATATATTGACTGCTTACATTTGCTGCCAAGGTTACTTTAGAAGCGGTAACTTTTTTCCCTTTGATTCGAATTGGCGGATAACCTTCTTCTTTTTCATACGAGATCTCAACTCCAAGTTGTCTTAACGTATCGACCAAAATTTTAATAGGACGCTCTTGCATTCTGCTTGAACCTGTCATTACCACTTCTCTTCCTTCGTTTACAGCAAAATAAGCTGTTAAAAAACGCATTGCAGTTCCTGCGTGATGAATATCTACAATTTCGTCGTTTCCAATTAATGCTTTCTGCATTACTTCGCTGTCATCTGAGTTTGAAGTATTGGCTAAAGTAATATTTGGAAATAATGCTTTTAGTAATAATAAACGGTTCGTTTCGCTTTTTGAACCTGTAATATTTAGTTGCGAATCATCAATTGTGAATGTTGAATTCGTCGTTAATTTTAAATTCATTTTTTTAATTGTAAGTTGTGAATTATGAATTATGAATGATTAGAAAAATAATTCAGCCCCGCAATTTACCACTCCTCATGCGTAAATCAAAATTCACGCTTAAATTTCACAATTATTTCAATTTATCGTTGTTTTTGTGACGATCTTTATCTCTAACTGATTTTAAGTCCATTTTTTTATCAAAAGCGGCTTGTAAATCGATTCCGGTTTGGTTGGCTAAACATAAAACTACGAAAACAACATCTGCTAATTCTTCCCCTAAATCTTTGTTTTTATCACTTTCTTTTTCAGATTGTTCTCCATAACGACGTGCAATAATTCTAGCAACTTCTCCCACTTCTTCAGTAAGTTGTGCCATATTGGTTAATTCGTTAAAGTAACGAACTCCGTGTTCTTTGATCCAGTTATCGACATCAAGCTGTGCATTTTTCAAATCCATGATTATATTTTTTTAAGGACAATTTTTTGATTTTGACTGGCAGTAACTTTTTGAAAGACATCTTTCAATGTTTGATACTCCTCAGCTGCAAAAATACTATTGTTAATGTCTTTTGTACAGTTTATTTGGATTTTCTTTCCTTCGGCAAAAAAGTTAAGAAGGTATACAATCCCTTTATCTTCAGTAGCAATTTTCATAGGGACTGGCAGTGATTCTACTGTATAACCGTTTGGAATTTCAAGTGTTATATTATATTTTTCTTGATTTTTATATCCAAAATATACGGGCATTATTCTTTTTTCCTGATTAAACGGATTTTTTGTTCGGGTAAAGAAAAGTAATGGATTTACAAAAATTTTATCTCCAATAATATCCGACTGATTATTTGATGCAAATGAAAAAGTCTCGATGATAGGATCTTTTAAATTTGATTTTTGGTTTTCGATACGATAATTTGAAATGTTTAAATCGCCCAGTTCGGTTTCAAATTTTTCCAAATAATTTTCTTGGTTTTTGGCATTATTTTCCACTCTGAATCGGTATGCATCATAATCTGTACGCAGAATTCTCGCTTGTCCGTTCATTTTTCCTCCGTTATCAATGGAAACCATCAAATTAAAATTCTCCTTTGATGGAATTGACGGTTCTAAATCTATCTCTATAGAAGTTCCGTCATTTTTTATAAGTCTACCTTTCCAATTCAAAACATTTAATGGCAGAATATTCGGAGATGTAAATTTATGTGTTGCATCTAACAAAATTTGCTTACCATCAATTTCGGCGGCTGCGATGACATAATTAAATCCTGTTCTGGTAGGATAAACCGGTAATCCATTTTCGATTGTGCTGACTAAGACTGGATTTGCTTCTACACCCGCAAGGCGCAACATGCTGATTAAAATAAAATTAATCTCGGCTACATTTCCTGTTTGATCTTTGTATGCTTTTATAACGCCTTTATCTGTATAATAACTTCTTGTTTCATCCCAGTTCATTCTATTTTGAACGTAGGTAAAAACAAGATTGAGTCTTTCATTGAAAGATTCCACATTCCCAACTAAACGTTTTACATCTTCAACTAAAAAGCTTTTTTCGCTGAGCTGTTTTCCAAAATCTTCATCCTTAAAAATCGTTTTGGCTACACCTTCCCATGTTAAGGCATAATCTTTAACAGGTTGGTCAGGCATACGTACTCTTTCCAATTCGTGCTTTATAGTTCCTTTATAGTTTTCAATATTATTAACATAAGGTTCTTCTGTTAAAGCAGGAATATTTTTTCCCGAATAAAAAGATTCTATTTGTTTGTAATAAAGCGTATTCGTTTGGTTGTGTTCATTTTCAAAATTCTGGCTTGCGTTCTTAAATTTCGAATCGGTTTCAAGGGGAATTCCTCCATTTAAAATTGGTTTGTAGATGTAATATTCGGGAAGTTCTGTTTTATAATAAAAGTAGTTCACCGGAATTTCGTACTGAACGTCGAAATCCGGGAACTTTACAATATTTTCAGATTTAAGAATGTATTTGTATTCGATTATCGAACCGACTTTTACATTGGGAAAGTAATCGATTTTTCTTTCCAGTAATTGTTTATCTTTTTCTTAAACTCGCCTTGATTTTCAAGTTTTGTTTTTACAATAGCACCATTTTCTAAATTGTAGGTAATCGCATTTGAAAACTCTAATTGTTCTTTGTTTAAGTTTTCATACCCAATATAATACCGTACTTTTTGATCGGCCCAGCCTAATCCTTCTTTTTTATAGATTTTAATTTTTATTTCGCAAACATGATTGGCTGTAAAACCCACATCTCTTGAATACGTAAAAAATGTTCGTCCTTTTTTAAATAGAATCGCTGCCGAGGCACTACTGTCTATTGGATGTACTTTTTCCTGTAGTTCTGCAATAGTCACTTTGCCTAATTCGTAGTTTTGAGAATTAGCTTTTATACCAATTAAAAAGAATATGACAATTGTAATTAAACCCGAAAATCTCATGAGTTAAATCTTTTTCAGAACTATTTTCTCAGTTTCTTTTGCGATCATGTTTTTATAATATTCTTTTAGCATTCCATATTTATCAGCAGAAACAATTGCCTCATTTATTTGATGTGAAATAACTAATTGAAGGGTATTGCCACTAGCCGCAATGTTGAATTTAAAATATCCTAAATTATCTTCCATATTTACAGCTGCTGGAGCTGGTAATGTTTCCACAGCGAAACCTTCTGGAATTTGAATTGTAATATTGTATTTATCTGCAAAAGGATAACTAAAATCAACTGGATATTCACGCACTTCCTGTTTAAACGGATTTTTGTCATTTGTAAAGAATAACATTGGACTTACATAAATTTTTCCTCCAATCAATTCACATAGATTATTTCCTGTAAAAGAATACGTTTCAATTATAGGAAGTAGAATATCTTTTTCATTGGTTTTAGAATATTCGCTGATTTCTATTTTACCATTGTTATTTTCCAATTTATCTAAATATTCTTCTTCTTTAAGACTGTTTATATTACTTCTGGTAACCATAGCGTTGTAATCCAAACACTGTCTTCTTGTTTTTCCGGTTACTTTCCCTTCGGCATCAATACTGTAAGTCAAAAAAACATTATCACCAGATGTTTTTTCTGGCATCAGGTTAATTTCTTCAGATGTACCGTCTTTTCGTATTAATCTTCCGTACCAGTTTAAAACTCTGATAGGCAAAACATTTGGAGTAGAGAATTTTTCAGATGCATCTAATAAAACATATCCGTTTGGTGTTTCAACCGCAGCAATAACATAGTTAAATGCAGTTCTGTTTGGGAACAAAGCAATACCATTTGAACGTGTACTAACTAAAACCGGATTTGCTGTTAAGCCTGCGTAACGTAACATGGCAGTAAGCATCAGGTTAATATCGGCAATATTACCTGTTTTTTCTTTGTAGGCTTTTTTAACACCGCTGTCACAGCTGTAACCATTATAGGTATTCCATTTTACATTTGATTTTACATGGTTAAAAATAACCCAGATTTTTTCTTCTGGCGTGTTTGTTCCTGCCAATAATTTTTTCACATCCTCTTCAAAATAACCTGTTTTATTTAATTCAGGTCCAAAATCTTCGTAGTCATAAATTGTTTTAACTACAGAATTCCAATCTGTGGAAAGTTGTTTTATTGGCTTATTTGGGAATTTTGTCATTGACAGTTCGTGACCAACAGATGATGTATAATTATCAATATTATTTACATAAGCTTCGTCTTTCATAGCAGGGAAATTCTCGGCAAGGTAAATAGTTTGGGTTTCCATATAATCAATTTTATCCTGATAGAACTCTGTTTTTGTGGCTCCACCTCCAAAATTTCCAGTATTATATCTTTCTTTAGAATTTATGATAAATGATTTACTGCTTTTTTCAGAAGTAACTTTAGGAAAAACATATCCCTTTTGTGCGGGTGTAAAAACAAAATATTCAGGAACAAATGTTCTAAACTCTGAATAATTTACCGGAATACTGGTTTGAAAATCCCAATCACGAATTAAAACATCAGGACTTTTAATGGTATACTTAAATTCAATAACAGATCCTTCTTTGACGTTTGGCATCGTCATTTTTTTCTTGCTTCGGTATTTATTGATTACTTCATCGAATATCCCATCGCTCTTTAACTTGGTACTTTCAATTTTGCCGCCTGCTAAATTGTATGTAACAGCATCACTAATTGATACTTTTTCTTTGAAACCAGTTCCATAGTAATACCAGACTTCTTGATTTGCCCAATCATAACCTTCTTTGTTATAAATTTTAATACGGGTTTCAACATCCATAACTGTTATAAATCCATCGTTTTGATCGTAATCTATTCTTGCTTTTCCTCTTTTATACAGAATAGCGGCTGAGGCTGATGAATCTTTTGGGTGCACTTTTTGTTGAAGCTCAGCAATGGTTACTTTTCCTAGTTTAAATTCCTGTGCTGTTATATTTGAAACAGACAATAACAGAAATATAAAAACAAATAATCTGGTAATTTTCATGTTTTATTTTTGTTTTGGTTAGTTTTTATTTAATATGATTTTGGCATTATCATTTTTAGAAACTTGTTCCATAAAAAGACGGTATTCATCGTATTCTTTATTTGAATATTTTCCTCGATTGATAAAAATCGAACGCTTATAGGTAAGTTTATTAGAATCTTTTTTTATGATTTCGGTTTTGTATTCTCCAAATTTCCCTTTTAATTCATAGTTTGCAGGCAGAAATTCGATCGAAAAACCAGCCGGCAGATTGATTTCGATTTCATCAGTATCTAAATAACCGCGCTGAATTAGAAATGGGTTTTTACGGTTTCTGATTCGTTTTACATTTTCAGAATTTTGATTGAAAGCATCCACCACAAAAATCATTTTGTTTCCGCTTACTACTCCATAAGCATCGGCACTTATCTGTACATTTTCAGAAAAACGAACCTCTTCTTTATTATTATCAAGGGTTATTTTTCCGAGTTTGAGATTGTTGATATTGTTCCAGTAGTTTTTATAATGTTTTTCCTTTTCAGTAGGAATTTCATTTTCTAACCTAGCTTTTGAACTATATTGCGAACCTTGTGAAGCTATCACAATTGATCCTGAGAAATTTCCGCTTCCATCGATTGTGTAACTTCCTTTTCCGTTTTGAGTATTTCCTTTATCATCGTAAATCTTAGTTCGTACAATTTCTCCACCTTCAGGTTTTACAACCAAAACATCTCTGTCATCTGTAAAAGTTCCTTGATAACCAAACGGATCATCTTGACTTGTACATTCGAGCCAGATATAATCCTTTCCATTAGGAACCGCAAGTATCATATGGTTTCCCTGCATTGAAACAAAATCAGACTGAATATTTGATTTATAACGGCTGCCGTATAAAATGGTATTATACGATGGTACATCAACCGCTTGCAGAAGCGCTTTCGTATAATTAGATAATGCTTTACAATCGCCGTATCCTAAACGATCAACATCTGATGCCAGCATAGGTTTCCATCCTCCTATGCCAACTGCAATATTTACATATCTAGACTTTTTCTGAACATAATCGTATATAATTTTTGCTTTTTTAACAGGGTCCTTTTCATTCCCAACAAGTGCTTTAATCTTTGCTGTTGTTTCATCTGGTAAAATAGTTGTCCCTGTTAGAATCTTATCTCCATACCATTTACCGAATGCTTCCCAAGTTGTCGCCGTACCATCAACTCCTTCCAAATGAAATTTTTCCAGTCCCATCATTACTTTTGGAAAAAGATCACTTGAAAACGGACTCAGTTCTTCGGCTTTTTGGGCTAAAATATTGTTTGCGGTATAACTTAATTGTGTATTGGACTCAACTGTTTTTTTTATGTTGAAATCAGAGAATTGAAATTCTTTCTTTTTGAATCCTAAATCGCTTGGAAAAGTAACGTTTAAGGCACATTTTTCAACACTTAAATTATAATCTCCTAAAAAATACCATTGTGGTATAAAAGCTGTATTTGAAGTTTCTACTTCGCTAAAATACGCAATTGTAAAAGGATAAGTTATGGGTGTATAATCTAAAAAAAGAATACGGTTATCTGAAAAAAGAGTTCCGCCATCAACGGCGCTTTGATCTCTAAAATCTTTACGTTTAACTTTCTTGATTTCTTTTCCAAATGCATCATAAACAACAGCCTCTATATTTTTTATAGAAGTTGTTTTATCATAATTTTGGTAAGCATCAATATTCCTAAGCCCTTTTTCATTTAAAACAGATACAATTCTCTGTACCTTGATATTCATATTTCTTTGTGAGGAAATTACAATATCCATTTGATCTAAACGCAGAACAGCATTGGCATTTTCTTTAAGACTGTCGGAGATTTTAAGAATGGAATAATCGCTCTTTTGGGCAAAAGAGGTAATGGAAAATAAGGCGAGAAAAAGCCTTAAAAGGGTCATTTTCATTAATACATAGTTTCGCCAAATATAGAAGTATTTTTAGAATTTCTTAACAGTCGTTTACTTTATTTTTTACTCCCTGTTTTTACTGTCTATAACAATGGTTACAGGTCCGTCGTTTAGCAAATTTACTTTCATATCGGCACCAAAAATTCCAGTTTGTACCTTTTTACCAAGTTCTTTTTCAACTGCTTTTACGAAATTCTCGTAAGTAGGAATGGCAAAATCAGGTTTGGAAGCTTTTATGTAAGAAGGACGGTTTCCTTTTTTAGTGGATGCATGAAGTGTAAATTGGCTAACCACAATAATATCTCCATCAATATCCTGAACGGAACAATTCATAACATCGTTTTCATCGCCAAAAATTCTCATTTTAACAATTTTGCCAGCAAGCCAGTCAATATCTTCTTGTGTATCGGCATCTTCTATACCGACTAAAACCAATAACCCTTTTTTAATATCTGCTGTTTTTTGACCTTCTACGGTCACTGATGCTTCTGAGACTCTTTGGATTACTACTTTCATTATAATTGTAAATGGTGAATGGTGAATGCTAAATTTTATTAAACTGTAAGCTTTTGTTTGGAAGTAATAATAATTGAAGCTAGGATTTTATTTAATTCAACTATGTCACTTTTTATAGATTGAAATTGAATTTGATTTAAATAATCTGATTGAAACAATAATTCAATCCAATAATCAGTTTCATTAGCCTCTTTTTGCGCTATTACAAGTTTATGGATAAAGTCTTTCTTACTTTCTGCTTGTTCAGATTCTCTGACTAAGGCTCCAATAGCAGTTCCACTTCGAAGTAATTGTTTGCTTAAAACAAACTCTTTCTTTTCATCTTTTAAAAATTGAAAAAGTTTAATAATTCTCAAAGCAAAATTAAAAGATTTTGTTTTTATTACATTGTCAGCCATAATTCACAATTTACAATTCAGCATTCACAATTACTTTCTCGTTTCATCACTAGCAGCGCGATCTTCACCATAAATATCGGTACGATAATGTTCGTCGTCGCCTTCGAGGATCTTGAGATAACTATTGTAACGTGACCAAGCAATTTCATCTTTTTCTAAGGCAGTTTTGATGGCGCAATGTGGTTCTTCTTTATGGAGGCAATTATTGAACTTACATTGATCTTGCAATCTGAAGAATTCTGGAAAGTAATGACTGATTTCTGAAGGTTCCATATCGACAATTCCGAAACCTTTAATTCCTGGCGTATCGATAATTCGGGCATCAAAAGACAAATCGTACATTTCGGCAAAAGTGGTAGTATGCTGTCCTTGTTTGCTTTGTTCTGAAATTACGGAAGTTTTTAAATGAAGACTTGGTTCTAAAGCATTTACTAAAGTAGATTTACCAACACCAGAATGGCCGGAAAACATGCTGACTTTGCCAATCATCATTTCTTTCAGCTTGTCAACACCTTTATTTTCTGTAGAAGAAATTCGGAGACATTTATATCCAATTTCAGAATAAATATGTTGTAGATAAAGCTGATCGTCTAGAGTCTGATCTGTTAAAGTATCGATTTTATTGAAAACAAGAACAGCTTCAATTCCGTACGCTTCGGCAGTAACTAAAAAACGATCGATGAAACTGGTAGTAGTTGGCGGATTATCGATTGTAATCAACAGGAAAACCTGATCGATATTAGAAGCAATAATGTGAATCTGCTTAGACAAGTTAACCGATTTACGAACGATATAATTTTTTCTTTCGTGGATATTATGAATCATTCCAGTAACAGCATCCGAAGTTTGCTCCAATTCATAATCGACTATATCGCCTACAGCAATTGGGTTGGTACTTTTAATACCTTTTATTCTGAATTTCCCTTTCATACGGCATTCCACAAAATCTCCATTTTCAGATTTTACGGTATACCAGCTTCCTGTAGATTTATAAACGGTTCCTGTCATTCAATTCAAATTGTTGATTTTAGATTTCTGATTTTAGATTTTAGCCTAAATCTCTGCAAAGATAAATGAATATTTTTAAACATAGCCCACGGTTTCAACCGTGGGAGACAAAGATTGGGATATGGATAGCGTTCCTAAGGTTAAAACTTGGGCTATGTTTTAAAAAACAAAAATCCCCAACACTTCTTTTACAAAGTGATGAGGATTTTAAAAAACAATCTATTTTCAAATAATGATATAATTAAATCAAATAACAAATTTCAAAAGAAACTTAAATTAACTTATATCACTTATGTGGTTAAAAGAAAATTATGCGTTGAAAATTTTCTCTTGGTGACCAATACTTTCTTGGTGAATCGCTTTGAATAATTTCAAAACAAACTCTTCTGTAAGACCTTTTTTCTCACCTTCCAAAATCATTTTTCCTAAGATTTCGTTCCAACGGTTGTTTTGAAGAATGGCAACGTTTGCGTCTTTTTTCACTTGACCAATTTCGTCAGCCACTTTCATACGTTTTCCTAACAACTCTAATAAGTTCGCATCCAAAACGTCGATGTTTGCTCTTAGTTTTGTCATTTTTTGGCTGTACTCATCTGTAGTATCATCCGTTTTTCTGATCGTCAAATCTTTGATGATTTGTTTTAAAGAATCTGGAGTTACTTGTTGAGCTGCATCAGACCAAGCATTGTCTGGATCAAAATGCGTTTCGATAATCATACCATCGTAATTCAAGTCTAAAGCCTCTTGAGTTACTTCGAAAATCATATTACGGTTTCCTGTAATGTGAGATGGATCGATGATTAATGGTAAATCAGGGAATTTGTTTTGTAATTCGATAGCAATCTGCCATTCTGGAATGTTTCTGTATTTTGTTTTTTCGTAAGTAGAGAAACCTCTGTGGATAACACCTAATTTCTCGATACCTGCCATGTGTAAACGTTCAACACCACCTAACCATAAAGCTAAATCTGGGTTTACTGGGTTTTTCACCAAAACAATTTTATCAGTTCCTTTTAATGTATCAGCAATTTCTTGAACTGCGAAAGGGTTTGCAGTTGTACGTGCACCAACCCATAATACGTCGATATCGTGTTCTAAAGCTAATTTACAGTGCGCTGCAGTTGCTACTTCAGTTCCCATTAATAAACCAGTTTCAGCTTTAGCTTTTTGTAACCATTTTAATCCAATTTCACCAACACCTTCAAATCCTCCCGGACGCGTTCTTGGTTTCCAGATTCCCGCTCTGAATACGCTTACTTTTGAATCTTTTAATTCGTGAGCAATTTTCAAAACTTGATCTTCAGTTTCTGCACTACAAGGTCCAGCTATCACAAGTGGGTGATTTAAATTGAAATCTTCTAACCACTTTCTCATTTCTTTTTTATTTTCCATCGTTTTTATAGTTTACTTTTTTATAGTTATTCCGTTTAATATTTCTCTAATTTTATTTACACTTTCCATTTCTTCAAAAATGGCGTTGTAGTTATCGTCTGCCAGCAAATCTCTAAATTGAGTTAAATTTGCAAT
This sequence comes from Flavobacterium endoglycinae, assembly GCF_017352115.1. Classification (NCBI taxonomy): domain Bacteria; kingdom Pseudomonadati; phylum Bacteroidota; class Flavobacteriia; order Flavobacteriales; family Flavobacteriaceae; genus Flavobacterium; species Flavobacterium endoglycinae. The sequence continues at coordinate 3,077,357 of NZ_CP071448.1, read as the reverse complement.
ATACCCTTCTAAGGTTTCCAGAACGTATTCTTTGTTTTGTTTAAAAATGGGTGTCCACATCGCGGGTGAACTTTTTGCCAGACGAACGGTGCTTTCAAATCCACTTCCCGCCATATCAAAAATATCTTGTTCATCTTTTTCTTTTACCATTACAGTTTTTCCGAGCATAAACGAACTAATGTGCGATAAATGCGAAACATAAGCAATGTGTTTATCGTGCGAAACGGGATCCATATATCGAATTCTCATTCCAATTGAAGTAAAAAGATTTAATGCTTTCTCTTGTAATTTAAAAGCTGTCTTTTCGACTTCACAGATAATGTTTGTTTTTCCTTGAAACAAACCTCTTATTGCTGCTGATGGCCCTGAGAACTCTGTTCCGGCGATTGGGTGCGTGGCAATAAAATTTCTTCTTTTTGGGTGATTGGCTACTGCTTCACAAATTGGTTTTTTAGTCGATCCTACTTCAAAAACTATTGTTTTATCTCCTACTGCATCCAAAACTTTAGGTAAAACGGTCAGTGATACATCTACTGGAACCGAAACAATTACAAAATCGGCTTTTTGTAAATCGTCAAAGCTTCCCGCTTCATCAATAACTCCAAGATCAATTGCTTCCTGCAAATGTTTTTCGTTATTATCGATTCCTAAAATAGTCGCATCAGGATAACGTCCTTTGATATCTAACACCATTGAACCTCCTATTAATCCTATTCCTATTACGTATACTTTCATATTCTTTTTTATTTGAAGCCGTTCCTGCAAGGTTTTCAAAACCTTGTAGGTTTCTAATTTCAGACTTTCGAATTCATACCTACAAGGTTTTGAAAACCTTGCAGGAAACGTTAGTCCTAAAATCGATCAATCGCTTCTTGTACTTTTTCTTCTTTTACACACAATGAGAATCTAATATATCCTTCGCCGTTGCTTCCAAAAATGGTTCCCGGGGTAATGAAAATATGTTTATCATATAATATTTCGTCAATGAACTTCTCTGCTGATTCGATTCCTTCTGGAAGTTTAGCCCAGACAAAAAGCCCAACTCCTTCTTTATACACTTTGCAGTTTAATTTTTCTGCTAGCTTTTCAGTCAATTCCCTGCGGCGTTTGTAAATTTTGTTTTGATCTTCAAACCAAGATTTATCACACTTTAAAGCTGCAATTGCCCCTTTTTGGATTCCGTAGAACATTCCGCTGTCCATGTTGCTTTTTACTTTTAAAACCGCATCGATAACTTCAGGATTTCCTAAAACCATTCCGACTCTCCAGCCTGCCATGTTGAATGTTTTACTTAAAGAGTTTAATTCTAAAGCCACCTCTTTCGCCCCTTCAACTTGCAATAAACTCATCGGATTATCATTCAAAACAAAACTATACGGATTATCGTTAATCAATAATATGTTGTGTTTTTTAGCAAAAGCAACCAATTTTTCAAATAACGCCAAACTTCCTCTAGCTCCTGTCGGCATGTGTGGATAACCCAGCCACATTATTTTTACTTTCGAAAGATCCAATTTTTCTAAAGCTTCGAAGTCTGGTTCCCATGCATTTTCTTCTTTCAAGTCATAATAAACCGGAACTGCTTCTACCAAATTGGTTACCGAAGTATAAGTTGGATAACCTGGATTCGGAATTAAAACGTGATCGCCCGGATTTAAAAATGCAAGCGAAATATGCATAATTCCTTCTTTTGAACCCATGAGCGGTAAAATCTCATTATTCGGATTCACTTCAACACCAAACTGATTTTGATAAAAATCTGCCATCGCCTGCCTCATTTCTGGTAATCCCTGATAGCTTTGATAACCATGCCCATTCTCGTCCTGAATTGCTGAAGCTACTGCTTCAATTACTGCTTTCGACGGACTCAAATCAGGGCTTCCAATTCCCATGTTGATGATCGATTTTCCTTCAGACATCAGTTGTCTCACTTCTCTTAATTTTGATGAGAAGTAGTATTCTTCAACTGTGTCTAATCGTTTTGCTGTTGTAATCATTTTTTTATTTGCTTTTTAATTTTTGCTTTAGGCTTTAGGCCATAAGCTTTAAGCTTTATAACTTGTAACTTATAATTTATAACTCTTAACTTATAATTTCTTTAAGGTCTCGTATTTTTATATTCTCCCAACACTTTAAAATATTCTGCCATTATGTTTAATAACGCTTTGGCTTTTGCAAAATCTTCGTATTTCTCGAATGTTACGTCAACGAAGAATGAATATTTCCAAGGTGTTTCTATTTTTGGAAGCGACTGGATTTTTGTCAAATTCAGTTTGCAGTCGCTCATTACATTCAAAACTGCTGCTAAGCTTCCTCTTTTATGATCTAATTCAAATTTGACAGAAGCTCTGTTGATTTCGCTTTCTGGCAAAAATGAATTTTGCTTTTTAATGATTACGAAACGAGTCATATTGTTTTTGATCGTTTGAATCGATGATGCAATAATATCAAGATCGTACATTTCTGAAGCCGTTACACTCGCAATGGCAGCAATTCCGGTTAATCGGTTTTCCTGAATTCTTCTTGCTGTTTCTGCTGTATCTTTATCCTCAACCAATTTGATATTTGGATATTGTTTCAAGAAATCCATACACTGTAAAAGTGCCATTGGGTGCGAATGAACTTCTCTGATATCTTCAATTTTCTGACCTTTTAAAGCCATTAAATTCTGCTGAATATTCAAATAATGCTCTCCAATAATGTGCAAATTATTCTTGTCGATCAAGGCATAATTCGGGATAATCGGGCCAGCAATCGAGTTTTCGATCGCCATTACAGCTTGATCAGATTTTCCGGCAATAAGGCTGTCGATCAATTCTTCAAAAGATAAGCATTCATCAATTTCCACATTTTCAGAGAAATACTCTTTCACAACCTGATGATGAAATGATCCTTTAATACCTTGTATTGCAATTTTCGTTGTCATATAGTCAAAAAAAAATCCTGATTTGCATCAGGATTGTATATTAGTTTTATTTGTCTTAAAATTTGATCTCAAATAACCATAGCACAATCCTGACTTCTACTAAAGAAGAAATAAAAATTGTTGCTAAAATAAAAACGGTTAGTTGCCATTTTGTTTGTGTTATTTTGTAAATTCTTTGCGAATGTATAAATTATTTTTACTGCACCAAAAAAAAGATTGCATTTTATGAAACAAAAAAGGATTTCTTAACAAATTTAGAAGGTTTTGTATGATAATATAAAAAAATCGGCTTAAAATGAGAATATTAAAACGAGGTTCTGAGGTTTTTTTTCGCCACGAATTCACGAATTTAAGCGAATCTTTGTGGTTATTAATTCAAATTGCACCTATTAAACATATAGGTTTTCAAAAATAAAATTCGTGAATTCGTGGCTAACAACTCAAAATAGTCCAGAAACTGGTTTATTCATAATCAAACATAGCCCAAGCTTTCGATGTTTTCCCTCTCGTTATGTACCCAAGGTTAAAACCTTGGGCTATATTTAATAATTTTAAAATTTTTAAAATAAGAATTCATCCAAAAATTGTTTATTTTCATCAATATATAAGAAATAATTTCCAGCTTTAACTTGATCTTTTTGAAGTTCTAAATTGATTTCAATACAAGGAGTTTTAATAAAATCATGATTAATTAAAATTGAGATAGATTTCGAAACAACATTATCAAAATTTAAATTTTCAATTTCTTGCGGATCGATCTTTTCCAAATACTGTGTTGCAAGATCATAAAGCTCTTTTTTATTTTGAATTGTTTCTTCTAATAAACCCATTTTTTCAAATTATATTAATACAATCTAAACATTTTAGCCCCGATTGAAGTGGAAATCCTTTTTATTTTTTCTTTAAAAATAAAAAGATTGAAACGTAAAGCGGGAAATAGCTCCTGCAATAGGAAACTATAAAAATACCCTAACTTATTATTTTAAAACCTTTTCATGTCTTTTTTTTATCATCAGTAATTCGAAATTTACACCTGAAATGTGAAATTATAAAAACTCAAGAAATGGATATTTACAAAATTGGGTCTGACTATGAGAATTATAGGTTCTTAATTCCGTTTGATGATAATGGATTAACAAGCACTGACGGCACATCTTTAATTAAGAATTGGAAATCGTGCAATTACTTTTTATTTAAAGATCCTAAAAAGAAAACTGACACACGGAAAATTGATTTCAAAGCCAGCTGCTACCATTCAGGAGTATTGATGATTGAAGAAAACTATAAAGACATTTTCACTAAACTCTCTGAAGAAAGTATTGAATATTTAAAGATCAACACTCCTGAGCTTAATGATTCTTTTTATATAGCCAATATAATCAAATCAGTTGAAACTATAGAATATGAAGGAATTTCGCACGAAGATTTTATGAATTCATTTAAAAATGGTACGATGAAATTTAAACTCGAGAACATTCTCAATAAAGAAATTTTTCGAGACAAAAGATTCAGCTCTTTTTATTTTTGCACACAAAAATTTATCGACAAAATAAATGAAATCAATATAACTGGTTTGAAATTTACAAATGCTGGTATAGCTTTTTAAACAAAAAACTTTAAACTTATACTGATTCAAACAAAGTTCAGAAAATAAATCCAAATAAAAAGCAGTTATCAAAATGACAACTGCTTTCTATATCAATAAGAATAAAATTTTTCTCTTTATTCTATTTTCTGTCTTTTAAAAAAGATTAAGAGCCACACATTTCGCAATCCTCTGGATCTGCAGCTTGTGCTTTTAATAACATTGCTTTGTAATCTTCAACGCTGATTGCTTCACTTTCTTGAACTAAAGAAGGCGCCGTTTCTTCTTTTTTATCGTTGTTTAATGTGAATTTAATCGCATCCACAGCCGCTTTTGTTCTTAGGTAATACATTCCTGTTTTTAAACCAGACTGCCAAGCATAGAAGTGCATTGAAGTCAGTTTAGAATAGTTTGCATCTTGCATGAACAAGTTCAATGACTGAGATTGATCAATGAAGTAACCTCTTTGACGAGACATATCGATAATATCTTTCATTGACATTTCCCAAACTGTTTTGTAAAGGTCTTTTAAGTCTTGCGGAATAATGTCAATATTTTGAACAGATCCATTATGACGCATAATTTCTTGCTTCAATGACTCGTTCCATAAACCTAATTTTACTAAATCTTCCAGTAAATGTTTGTTTACTACGATGAACTCTCCAGACAATACACGACGCGTATAAATGTTTGAAGTATATGGTTCGAAAGCTTCGTTGTTTCCTAAAATCTGAGAAGTTGAAGCTGTTGGCATTGGTGCCACTAATAAAGAGTTACGAACTCCATGCTCCATAACTTCTTTTCTTAAGGAAGCCCAGTCCCAACGACCTGATAATTCTTCGTCTTTCATTCCCCACATATTGTGCTGAAATTCTCCTTGTGACATTGGAGAACCTTCGAAAGTTGAATATGGTCCTTCTTCTTTTGCCATTTCCATAGAGGCAGTTACAGCAGCGAAGTATAATGTTTCAAAAATTTCTTGGTTTAATTTTTTAGCCTCATCACTTGTAAAAGGCATACGCAACATGATAAAAGCATCTGCTAAACCTTGCACTCCTAATCCAACCGGACGGTGACGCATGTTTGAGTTTTCAGCTTCTTTTACTGGATAGTAGTTTCTATCGATTACTTTGTTCAGGTTACGAGTTACGCGTTTTGTAACATTGTAAAGTGCTTGGTGATCGAATTGTCCGTTTTCAATGAACATTGGCAATGAGATTGAAGCTAAGTTACAAACTGCAATTTCATCTTTAGAAGTAAACTCCATAATCTCTGTACACAAGTTTGAAGAACGGATAGTTCCTAAATTCTTGTGGTTCGATTTACGGTTTGCTGCATCTTTGTACAACATATATGGCGTTCCAGTCTCGATTTGAGATTCTAGGATTTTCTCCCATAATTCACGAGCACGGATTGTTTTTCTTCCTTTTCCTCTAAATTCATAATCTGTGTATAATGCTTCGAATTCTTCTCCGTAAACATCATATAATCCTGGACATTCGTTTGGACACATTAAAGTCCAAGTTGAATCTTCCTGAACACGTTTCATGAATAAATCTGAAGTCCACATGGCGAAGAATAAATCTCTCGCACGCATTTCTTCTTTTCCTGTGTTTTTCTTTAAATCCAAGAATTCAAAGATATCAGCATGCCAAGTTTCGATATAAATCGCAAAACTTCCTTTACGTTTTCCACCACCTTGATCTACATAGCGAGCCGTATCGTTGAACACTCTTAACATTGGAACAATTCCGTTTGAAGTTCCGTTCGTTCCACGAATATATGATCCAGTTGCACGAACGTTATGAATAGAAAGTCCAATTCCTCCTGCTGACTGCGAGATTTTTGCTGTTTGTTTTAATGTATCGTAAATACCATCAATACTATCGTCCTGCATTGCCAAAAGGAAACAAGAAGACATTTGAGGTTTTGGAGTTCCTGCATTGAACAACGTTGGCGTTGCGTGCGTAAAGAACTTTTTTGACATTAAATCGTACGTTTCAATTACTGATTTTAAATCATCTAAGTGAATACCAACAGAAACACGCATTAACATGTGCTGCGGACGCTCTACGATTTTTCCGTTTATTTTAAGAAGATAAGAACGCTCTAAGGTTTTAAAACCAAAGTAATCGTAATTAAAATCTCTTGTATAAATAATGTGAGAATCTAGAAATGCAGCATTTTCCTGAATTACTTTGTATACATCATCAGCAATTAATGGAGCTTCTTGTCCATTTCTTGGATTTACATAATTATACATGTCTTTCATCGTTTCCGAGAAAGATTTTTTAGTATTTGAGTGTAAATTTGAAATTGCCACACGAGCTGCTAATTGTGCATAATCAGGATGCGCAATAGTCATAGAAGCAGCAGTTTCTGCCGCAAGATTATCTAATTCAGAAGTAGAAACCCCATCATACAATCCTTCGATAACTCTCATGGCTACCTTAACAGGATCTACAAGCTCATTTAAGCCGTAACACAATTTTTTGATTCTTTCTGTAATCTTATCAAACATTACGGGCTCTCTGTGGCCATCTCTTTTTACTACATACATAAGCTTACTTTTTTAGTTTGTTGAAAAAATGAAAGTAAAAGTACCTAGAGAACGAGTTCCGGTACTTAAACATTGCGTGTTTTAAATTTATTTTTTGAGAATTACCAAATTCTCAATAGTTACTCGTTTCAAATTCGAAAATCGAATTTAAATACGTCAAAAATTGCTATTGAATCTGCGACTTGGGGAAAGAGATTCAACCTTAAAAATATTCTGTTATCTTTTTTCGGCGTCTCTTGAAGAGTAGACGCCAAAAGTATTTTTGTTACCTAAAAATCTGCATCAAATGAAATTTTCTGGGCATCGCTGTCGGTGTTCATAACACCTGATTTTTGATACTCTGCAACACGTTTTTCAAAGAAATTAGTTTTTCCTTGAAGAGAAATCATATCCATGAAATCAAACGGATTCGCTGATCCATACACACGCTCGCAACCTAATTCTACTAACAATCTGTCTGCAACAAATTCTAAATATTGTGTCATTAAAGCTGCATTCATTCCAATTAAACTTACCGGAAGAGATTCTGTAACAAACTGTCTTTCGATATCTAAAGCATCAACAATGATTTCTTTAATTCTATCTTTTGGCACTTTGTTTACTAAGTGGTGATTGTGCAGGTGAACTGCAAAATCACAATGTACGCCTTCGTCACGAGAAATCAATTCATTAGAGAATGTTAAACCTGGCATTAAACCACGTTTTTTCAACCAATAAATTGAACAGAAAGCACCTGAGAAAAAGATTCCTTCAACGGCAGCAAAAGCAATAAGTCTTTCAGCAAATGAATCTGACTCGATCCATTTTAAAGCCCATTCTCCTTTTTTAGCAATTGCAGGGAATACTTCTAAAGCATTAAACAATTCTGTTTTTTCTGCTTCGTCTTTTACATAAGTATCGATTAATAAAGAATACGTCTCACTATGAATATTCTCCATCATGATTTGAAACCCATAAAAAAACTTCGCTTCGGCATATTGAACCTCGTTAACAAAATTCTCGGCAAGGTTTTCATTTACGATTCCGTCAGACGCAGCAAAAAATGCTAAAATGTGTTTAATAAAATATCTCTCGTCGTCATTAAGTTTGTTATTCCAATCAGTCAAGTCTTGGTGCAAATCAATTTCTTCAGCAGTCCAGAAACTAGCTTCCATTTTTTTATACCATTCCCAAATATCATGATGTTTGATAGGAAAAATGACGAAACGATTTTTATTTTCTTGTAAGATTGGCTCTATTTGCGACATGACAATTTTGTTTAATTTTTGTACCGATTTTTCATCCAAATCAATAGACTACAAAGATTGTCAATTAACGCCAAAAATGAAAGCCAAACTTATTCACAATTCGATGGAGTTTTTAACAACGCCAAAAAAACGCACTATTTTCAAGAAAACAATTAAAGGATTGCAAATGAGTGTATTAACAACACTAATTCAACTGAAAACCCGCGTAAAATATAGAATTTTTGAAATAAAAAACAAGAATTTTTAAATACTTTTAAAAAAGATTTTTTGAGTTAAAACTATATTTTTTTGAGTCAAAAAAGCGCATAAAAAAAGCCTAAATTATAGGCTTACTTTTTTACGAATTTTTAAGTTCTTCGGCTACTTTTTCAAGTTCCATATACCAGTCTTCTCCAAAGCGTCGAATGAGCGCTTCTTTAACAAATTTATACACTGGAACTTCTAATTCTTTTCCTAAAGAACAGGCATCATCACAAATATCCCATCGGTCATAATTAACCGCAGCAAATTCTGTGAAGTCTTTTACTCGAATTGGATATAAATGACACGAAACGGGTTTTTTCCAGTCAACAACTCCTTGGTTGTATGCCTGCTCAATTCCGCAAAGCGCTGTTTTACCATCAAAAATGACATACGCACAATCTTTATTATCTATAAGAGGAGTTTCAAGATCGCCATCGGTTCCTGTTACCCAAGTTCCCTGAGCTTCGATTGCTTCAATTCCTTCTTTCCGTAAAAAGGGTTTTACTTTCGGATAAATTTCTTCTAAGATTTTCGTTTCAGCCTCATTTAAAGGCGCGCCCGCATCTCCATCAACACAACAAGCCCCTTTGCAAGCAGACAAGTTGCACACAAATTCTTTTTCCAGAATGTCTTCTGAAATAATCGTTTTACCTAACTGAAACATGATTTTAAAATACTGTAATTTATAAAGTGCAAAGATAGTCAAGCAGATATTCATTGTCAAAAATTTAACCTCAAAGTTCGCAGGGATTTACGCAGTGTTCGCAAAAATTATTTTTGCAAGACTGACAATAGCCATTAAAACTTACAAACCTTGCGAAACAACTTTGCGTGCTTTGGGGTTAAACCTATGATAACTTTTTACTAAATGCAAAAGAAAACAATAAATGTTACAAATATCACTTTTTTAACCAACAAAACATGTTTTTATAACAAAAGTACAATCTGTCGAAAAAACACCTAACTTTATTAACTACTTTTGCAGCAGTTTTTTAAACCCTAAAAATCAAAGCGATATGTTAGAAATCGATTTTAAAGAAATCATTACTGTTAGTATGGTGCTTTTTGCCGTAATTGATATTGTAGGTTCTATTCCGATTATTGTGAATTTAAGAGCAAAAGTTGGACACATCGAATCTGAAAAAGCATCTATCGTTGCTGGCGCCATTATGATTGTTTTTCTTTTTGTTGGAGAAGGATTATTGAATTTAATTGGTATCGATGTTCACTCGTTTGCCGTTGCCGGATCGTTTGTATTGTTCTTTCTTGCTCTGGAAATGATTTTAGGAATAAGAATTTACCGCGACGAAGAGCCAGGCTCTGCTTCTATCGTTCCATTGGCATTTCCACTTATTGCCGGAGCCGGAACTATGACTACTTTATTATCATTGCGTTCGCAATTTCACACCATTAATATAATCATTGCAATTGTACTGAATATTATTCTGGTTTATGTGGTTTTGAAGTCTTCTAAAAAGATAGAAGATTTGTTGGGTGAAAATGGACTTGGAGTAGTTCGTAAGACGTTTGGAGTGATACTTTTAGCAATTGCTGTTAAATTATTCGCTGCTAATGTTAAAGGTTTGTTTGTCTAAGATTTATTTTTATACTTTTACCCAATAAAATTTCTAAAACACAACTTTAAGGCTAGTAACCACAAAGTTTAACTTGAGTATTTTAGACCAACAACAACCAATATGAAAATCTTTACTTCAATTTTAGTGCTTTTAGCATTGGCTCTAATTGTTTTTAATATAACGCTATTAGACTTTAAAAATCCTTTTCAGGGTGATAGTATGGTCGCATTTATTGGAATCGCAGCTTCTTTTTGCGCCGTATTGATTCTTCTGATTTTTAGAATTTCTAAAAGAATCGAAGAAAAAACAAATGGCAGATAATATATGTTTGATGTTTTAATTATCGGCGGTGGAGTATCAGGAATGTCCTGCGCTCTGGTTCTGGGATCAGCAAAAAACAAATCGTTTGTTACCGACAAAAAAATCGGAATATTTACACATCAAAAAAATTCTTCTTTACAAGAAGCGATCTTTTATAACGCTTACGGAATCGTTCCAGGCAAATTAGGTTGTGAATTGCTTACAGAAAGCACTCAGGATCTTGCAGTGACTTATCCGCATATTGAGCAGATTCCAAATGAAAAAGTAATGCAAATTGAGGGTTCTTATCCTGAATTTACGGTAGTAACGAACAAAAACTCGTATAAATCAAAAAATATCGTGGTTGGAATTGGTTCTGCTAATACTTTTGACATCCAAGGCTTGATGCAGTTTGTTGAACCGCATAAAAAAGCTCTTCCTGAAAAACAGCGTATTCAGCTGAAAAACGAAGACCACAAGGTTGCCGACGGTATTTATGTGATTGGAACTTTGGCAGGCTGGAGAAGCCAGTTAGCAATTGCTGCCGGCAGCGGTGCTGCTGTTGCAACAGACATTCTTACTTTATGGAATAATGGCGTGCAAACTCACGCTCACGATAGTATTCGATAATTTTTTTTCTTTTGAACCATTAAGGCATTAAGTGGATTAAGCTTTCCTTAAATACTTTTTGTCGAAGCAATATTATGAATTAACAATAAAAAAACCATTAAAAGATTAAAAAATAAGCTGTAAAGCTTAATACACTTAATCTCTTAATGGTTTATTTTTATTTATGTTTAATTATTTAACCGAAACGATTTCAGTTACTTTTAGATGATTTTCATCTTCGGTTTTCCAGCCTTCTCCTTTTAAGGAAACTTGATTGCCAATTTTCAATTGTTTGTAGTTTTGAGGTCCGCCTACATTTACAATACTGATGGTAGCAAAATAAACTTCTTTTTTATCAGTAATGATTTTTGCCGTGTAGCCGTCTTTTCCACCTTCAATTGATTCGACTTTTCCTGAAATTGAAATTGCATTATTGTTTTTCACACCTGAGCAGGAGATAATAAAGGTGATTAAAATGACAAGTAAACTGATTCTTTTTAGATTTTTCATAGGACAAATTTTAACCGAAATTCAATAATAATTCTACTATTGAAAAGATTGCTTTATATTTTAAGTTATGTTATTTCTGCGGTCAAAATTTATGCCAGTTGCGTACAACTTCCGGCAATTACTTTTAAGTTTTCATTAAATTGTTTCCAAATCCTAATGTATCTAAAAACGCCCTTAATAGGATTTTGATCGTAAGTTCCTTTTAATGAAATCGTAACAGCAACAACTGCCGAATCATCAATTACATTAATAACTTGGTCAAAAGCTTCTAAGCTGTCAATTTTCATTTTTCCAGAACGGTAGGACTGCAGATCAAATTCTTTAGTAATCGTTTGCCCATCGGGCATATTAAAGAGTAAATCTTGATGCAACATTTTATCCAGAACCTCAACATCAGCCGTTTTAATAGCTGTTAAAAGTTCGATTTCAGCGGTTACAATTGCAGCTTTTTCCATTAAACTAAAGATTAAAGTTATTTTTTCGGATTCAAAATGGTTTTAATCATGGCGTCATCTTTTAAAATAACATCATAATAATAATTTTCACCAAACAACTGTCGGGCAAATTCTGCCGTAATATATCGATTTACCAGAGATTTTGTTTTGTCCAGTTTTAAATCTAAACCTGTTAAAGCAATATAAGTTTTGAATTTTTTAAAATACGAATCCGAATTCTTCATTTTATCCAGAAACTCATTAAATTTGAGTCCTGCAAAAGCATTTCGGTCTTTGTCTAATTCTTCAAAAACAAAATGACCTACGATTCCAGTCTGCAGAAGATAGGCTACATTTTCATTTCCATGTTCGGCTTCCATTGGCACAAAAACATCCGGAACGATTCCGCCCCCGCCGTAAACGATTTTTCCTTTTGGTGTTTTAAATTTTAAAGAATCCGCTACTTTTATGCTGTCTTTTGCATACAATTCGCCAGTTGCAATTCTTGATTCTGATTCCTTAAAATATTCTTCATTTCCTTTTTTATACGGTTTCTGAATCGAACGTCCGGTTGGTGTGTAATATCTTGCTACGGTTAAACGAACAGCTGATCCGTCGTTAAAATCCATTTCGCGCTGTACAAGTCCTTTTCCAAAAGAACGACGCCCAACAATAGTTCCGCGGTCGTTATCCTGAATAGCTCCAGCCAAAATTTCACTGGCAGATGCACTGTTTTCGTTAATTAAAACATATACTTTTCCAGTTTCAAAACTTCCAGCTTTTGTAGCAAATGTTTTTTCGGTAGTTCCGTTTTTACTTTTGGTGAAAACGATGAGCTGTTTGTCTTTTAAGAATTCATCAGCAATTGCAATCGCTTCTTCCATATAACCTCCGCCATTATCGCGAAGATCGATCACAAGCGACTGAATTCCTTTTTGTTTTAGTTTCGTTAAGCCGGTTTTAAATTCATTAAAAGTAGTTTCGGCAAAACGATTGATTTTTATATATCCAACATTATTTCCAATCAATAAAGAAGCATCGACGCTTTTTATTGGAATAACATCTCTTTTGATTTTAAATTTTAATTTCTTCTGTTCCGATTTTCTAAAAACCGTCAGTTCGATCTCAGAACCTTTTAATCCTTTTAATTTAGAGAATAAACTATCTGAAGGTAATTTTCTACCGTATAATTTGGTTTTTCCAGCAAATAAAATTCGGTCTCCAGATTTTAGTCCCGCTTTCGCAGAAGGCCCGTTTTCGACTGGTTTTATGATGGCAACCGAATCTTTGTACATGTAGAAATTAATTCCAATTCCAACAAAATCACCTTTCATGCTTTCGGCAACTTCTGCCTGTTCGCTTGGCGGAATATAAACGGAATGCGGATCGAGTTTTGAAAGGATATTATCAACGGTAAGATTTACGATCGAATCAGTGTTGATGCTGTCAACATATTCTGTATTGATAAAATCAATCAGTTTATTCAGTTTGGTTTTAGAGTAATTTTTAGCCAAAAACTGATCGTTAGCAGGAGCGTTCATTAAACTTCCAGCTATGGTTCCAAGAGCAAAAGTCGCTCCTATTACAATTGGCAGATATTTAGAATTGAATTTCATTTATTCTTCTAAAACAGGAATATGTTCTACTTCGACACCTGCTTTTAATAAAAACTGAATCCCAGAATCATCACGGTAACCAGTGTGATACACTACACGTTTAATTCCTGATTGATGGATTAATTTACTGCATTCTTTACAAGGCGAAAGTGTAATATATAAAGTAGCTCCTTCACAAGATTGTGTTGATCTGGCTACTTTTAATATTGCATTTGCTTCGGCATGCAGAACGTCCCAGCGTGTTAATCCGTTTTCGTCTTCGCAGCAATTTTCAAATCCAGATGGTGTGCCATTGTATCCGTCAGAAATAATCATTCTGTCCTTTACAATTATGGCTCCAACTTGTTTTCGTTTACAATACGATAACAGACTCCATTCTGTGGCGATTCGCAGATAAGCCTTATCGTATTTATTTAGTTTTTTTACTTCCATTTAAATTTATCTGTTCCAAATCGGACTATCAATGATCATTGGAATTACTACTCCAATAATGAAAGCCGACATTACTAGTGCCCAGTCACGTTTTGAAAAACGGAAAACGGTCTGCACTATATATGATATAACCAAAACGACAAAAACAACTACAAGCTGTGCCGCTTCTATTCCTAAAGCAAACTCTCCTAAAGGTAATAATTTTGATGTGGCAGATCCTCCTAAGATTGTTTTGAAATAATTAGAGAACCCCAAACCATGAATAATACCAAAGAATAAAGTTATAAAAAATACCAGATTTATACTATCATTTTTTGAGGTCTTTCCTGCTGTAAATAAATGATATAAAGCGGTAATTAAAATTGTAATCGGAATTAAGAATTCTACTATATTCACTTTTATGGCAATTATTCCAAAAACAGAAAGTATTAACGCCAATGTGTGCCCGATTGTAAACACAGATACCAGTAGCAAAATACGTTTCCAATCCTTAAAAGTATAAGGCACTGTTAGGGCAATTAAAAAAAGAACATGGTCGTAGGCATTGATATCTAAAACATGTTTTAATCCTATTTGAAAATAAATCCAAAATTGTGACATAGGTATTCGAAAATTAAATAATTAGGGGTTGTAAACTTACGATTAATTTTCAAACTTAAGGATTTACCTTGTCAAATCGTACAATAAAAATAAGTTAAATTTTATGAGAAATTTAAAATCGATAATTTAAAAATAGGACTATATTTGTTCTATAAAAACTTATTTAATTATGCCATTTTCAGAATTATTTGATAACGAATTCAAACAAAGAAACAGAGGTCATTTCTCTGCAATTGTGCGTGTAGCTTTTGCTGACGGTAGAATCAACCAACAGGAACAAGAGTTTTTGGATAAAATTGCGTCGACATTGCAAATTTCAGACGAGGAATACAAAGAGATTCTTGCTGACCCTTGGAAACACCCAATAAACCCACCTTATTTATACACTCAGCGTTTAGAGCGTTTATATGATTTAGCAAGAATGGTACATGTTGACCATCATTTAGGAGATCTTCAGGAAGTAATGCTAAGACGTATGGGATTAGCTTTAGGATTTACTCCAGGAAACGTAAACCACATTGTAGCAAAAGCACTTTCTCTAGTTGACAAAAAGGTAGATCTAGATACTTTCCTTTTTGAAATGGAGAATATGAACAAATAATAGCGTTTAGTTTTCGGTCGCAGTTTATAACTTATACCGAATTTTTAAAACTTACATTAAATTATAAACCCGATAGACTTTAAAATCTGTCGGGTTTTTATTTTGTAGTTCCGATTATAACAACTGAATTTATTTTGCCTGTGAAATATTTATATTATCATAATAATTGCCTTCCTGCAGGGTAATAATAAGATTTCTGTCCTGATTGGTCGTGTTTTTATTTATATTAATTATGATAGTCGTTCCTTCTTTTCTTTCGATCTGAAACTCGTTGTACTTTAAAATAAAACTCTGCTGAGCTGCTATTTCGCTGTTAAAACCGAATTTTTCATCATTCAGTCTTATATCACCTATCTTCCACCATTTTGATTGAGAAGTTATTGTAACTGAATTTGCTTCTGAACTGAAACTTATTTTTTTATTAGAAAGTTTAATAGGATCAGAACCGCCGCCTATAACACCGCCGCCATTATTTTCATCAGTACTGCAGGAAATTATAAAAAAGGAAAGCGCACTAAACAAGGTAAATAGTAATCTGGTTTTCATAATATTTTATTTTTTTGAATAATAAATATGTGGTTATCTTAATAAAGATGAGTAAGTACAAAAATGGTTGCGTATGTTTTTAGTATTTTTCAGTTTACAGTCGCCGTTTTTTAGTTTACAGTATTTTGCTCAGCTAGTATCAAATAAGAATGTTTTATTATTCCGTAGGAATATCTGATCGGTATAAAAAAAATTATTGTTTTGCGTTTGTGTCCTTACAGGACACTTGTTTTTATAGAAGAATACATCTGCATCATCATCAAACCTTCCTACGGAACGTATAACTGAACTCCAAATTTAATTCTACCCATGAAACATTCCTATGGAATGTACATCTCCTAAATAAAATGGATTAATACATATAAATATTAAACCCGACAATTTTAAAATTGTCGGGTTTGTTTTCAGACTGACAAACTGAGACTGTGACTAAAAAACTGAGACTAAAAGCTATTCAGCCATAAACTCTTCAGCTTTTTCTACCATGCTTTTGCTTCCGCAGAAAAACGGAACTCTTTGGTGTAGTTCGGTTGGTTGGATTTCCATAATTCGTCCGAAACCATCTGTTGCTTTTCCTCCAGCCTGCTCAGCAATAAAAGCCATTGGATTGCATTCGTATAATAAACGTAATTTTCCTTTTGGCGCTTTTGAACTTGTTGGATAAATATAGATTCCGCCTTTAATCATGTTTCGGTGAAAATCGGCCACGAGACTTCCTATATATCTAGAAGTATAAGGTCGGTCTTCTTCTTCGCGCTGGCAGTATTTAATGTAATTTTTTACGCCCTGCGGAAAATGAACATAATTTCCTTCGTTTACAGAATAGATATTCCCGTTTTCTGGAAACTTCATATTCGGATGTGAAAGGTAAAATGTACCAATGGCAGGATTCAAAGTAAATCCGTTTACACCATAACCGGTTGTGTACACCAACATGGTTGATGTTCCGTAAATTACATATCCGGCTGCCACTTGATTTATGCCCGGCTGTAAAAAATCTTCAATAGTTACCGGAGTTCCTATTGGAGTTATTCTTCTAAAAACAGAAAAAATAGTTCCCACAGAAACATTGACATCAATATTAGATGACCCGTCGAGCGGATCCATTAAGATCACGTACTTATTATTATGACAGTTGTCGCTCCCCTGAACTGTAATAAAATCGTCGTTTTCTTCAGAAGCAATACCACAGACAATCTCACGGTTTATTAACGTCTGGATAAATACTTCATTGGCATAGACATCTAATTTTTGCTGATCTTCTCCCTGGATATTTTGTTCGCCTGCAGCGCCAATAATATCCACCAATCCGGCTTTGTTTACTTTATAGTTTACGACCTTGGCCGCTAAACGTATAGAGTTGATAATTCGGGAAAGCTCTCCCGACGAATATTGAAATGCTTTTTGGTTCTCAATAATAAACTCTCCCAGTGTTTTATTGCGTTCTTCCATTACTATATCGTTGTAGTTTTAATTTTAAGTCACAAATATCGTGTATTTTGTGAGAATGATTTAAAAATTATTTCGTTAGTTTGCTACTATTGTATATTTGCTAATTATCAGCAAAAAGCATCAAATAAAATGTAGCTTTTTTAGCTAATAAGTAATTAATAATAGGAATTTATGAATATTAGAAAGGGAAATCCTGAAGACATGAAATCGGTGTTGGAGCTAATTCAGGAGCTGGCAATATTCGAAAAAGAACCCGAGGCGGTTGTCATTACAGAAGAAGATCTGGTACGTGATGGGTTTGGCGAAAAACCGTTATTTCATGTTTTTGTAGCAGAGATTGAAAACGAAGAAAAACAAAAAGAGATTGTTGGAATTGCGTTGTATTATTACCGCTATTCTACTTGGAAAGGAAAAACAATCCACCTTGAAGATTTAATTGTAAAAGAAAAAATGCGCGGAACAGGTTTGGGTTCTGCTCTTTATTCTGAAATTATGAAACAAGGAAAAAGAGATAATGTACGCAGAGTAGAATGGAATGTTTTGGCTTGGAATACACCGGCAGTAAATTTTTACAAGAATTCCGGTGCTAGAATTCTTGAAGATTGGCAAGTGGTACAAATGGATGAAGCAGGCGTTAATGCATTTTTAGAAAAACTATAAAAAATTGTTCGCCACGAATTCACGAAATTTTTATTCGCAAAGATTTAAAAAGATAATTCGTGAATTCGTGGCGGAAAAATAAAATCTATAAATTAAAAAATGAGAGTATTTAAATTTGGAGGAGCATCTGTAAAAGATGCCGATGGAATTAAAAACGTTTACGACGTTTTACAAACAGTAGGTTACGAAGATGTGATTCTGGTAGTTTCGGCTATGGGAAAAACAACAAATGCTCTTGAAGTCGTTATCAAGAATTATTTTGATAAATCACCTGAGTTAAATTCTTCTGTACAAGAAATTAAAAAATATCACAATCAAATCTTATTGGATTTATTTGAAGACGAAAGCAATCCCGTTTTCGCAGCTGTAGATACGCAGTTTGCCGAACTTGAATATTTTCTTGCTCACAATAAATCTCCAAACTACAACTTTGTTTACGACCAAGTGGTAAGTTTTGGTGAATTGATTTCTACTAATATCTTAAGTCACTATATGAATTTTAGAGGAATTCAGACGCAATGGCTGGATGTTCGTAATTTCATTAAAACAAATGCAAATTACAGAGATGCAGAAGTAGACTGGGAAACGACTCAGGAAAACATCAGCAAAAATGTACCTAGAAAAATGCTGAATATTACGCAAGGATTTTTAGGTGCTGATGAAAACAATTTCACGACTACTTTAGGACGTGAAGGTTCTGATTATACTGCCGGAATTTTTGCATACTGCTTAAATGCCGAAAGCGTAACGATCTGGAAAGACGTTCCTGGAGTTATGAATGCTGACCCGCGTTATTTTGAAAATGCAAGTTTATTAAATCAAATTTCATATCGTGAAGCAATCGAATTGGCATTTTACGGAGCAACGGTTATTCACCCAAAAACGTTACAGCCTTTACAGAAAAAAGAAATTCCTTTGTATGTAAAATCATTCGTGAATCCGCTTTTAAAAGGAACTTGCGTTTCTAAAGGGGTTGATTTAGAACCACAATACCCATGTTTTATTGTAAAAAGAGAACAGCTTTTAATCTCCCTTTCCTCTATTGACTTCTCTTTTATTATGGAAGAAAACATCAGCGAGATTTTTGGATTATTCCACGAGTTTAAAATCAAAGTAAACTTGATTCAGAATTCGGCGATTAGTTTCTCTGTTTGTGTGGAAGATAAATTTGGAAATTTCCCAGAATTGAATGCGATTCTTTCCAAAAAATTCAAAGTAGAATACAGCCAGAATGTAACTTTATACACTATTCGTCACTTTACCGAAGAAGCCGCGCAAATTGTGGAAACCAACAAAGAGGTTTTACTAAAACAAGTAAGCCGTGAAACAATGCAGATTGTTACTAAGGAATTAAATTAATTTATAAGCAGGTAATTATTTCAATTCACATTATAGAAGACTTCACCCAAAAAGTGAAGTCTTTTTTTTAAACTGATATTCAAAAACAATAATTTTATCTCGCTCTATTATTCTCAGATTGTTCAATTTCAGATTTTTTATAAGTCGTCTTTTGGGAATTACCGAAGTTGTAAGTGGCTGTCAATTTAAAATAATTACTCGTGTAGGTTCTGTGGTAATAGATCTGTGTTTGACCAACATTATAATCTCCAGAAACCATAAATTTATGAAAGATATCATTTGCCGAAAAATTGAGCTTTAATGCATCCTTTAAAAAGTTTCTTTCAATTCCTACTGTTACAGTCGAACGACTGTTATCACTTCCTAATCCGTAACTGCGATTTCCTAAATACCAAGCCAGCAATTGAAGTTTAAAATATTTCGGAATGGTAAAAGTATTATTCGAATACAAATAAATTTGAGGTTTTACCGGACTAAAAGCATATTCATAAAAGTTGTCAATTGATTTTGTTAAGTTCACGCTTATGGTATTGGTTGAAGTCCACCATTTGAGATTAAAAGATCTAGAAAGCGAACTAAAAAAAGTATGTCCCTTTTCGATGTTTAAAGCTCTTAAGATATAACTATTTGGCGTGTCGCCACGAAGTGCAGCCGCAGCAATAGGATCAATTTTATACGTATAGCCTATTTTAAAATCGAACTTTTTGTACATCGTGCCAAATTCAAAAGAATGTGTTTTTTCCGGAAGCAAATTTGGATTTCCTTCTATTGTGGTAAACGGATCCTGATAAATAACATACGGATTTAATGCCTGATATCTCGGTCTTGTTATTCGGGCCGCGTATGAAAAATGTCCTTTCCAATCTTCAGAAAAATCGAAATTTAAAAGTAAGTTCGGAAAAAAGTTACTGTAGCTTTTCTCAAATTTCTGGATTCCGTTTGCATCTGTAAACAAATTATAGCTCGTTTTTTCGGCTCTTGCGCCAACAGAAAAATTGACTTTATTGCTTAATGCTCCGCCAAAATTTAAATAAGCAGCAGCGATTTTTTCATTGTATTCAAAATCACTCGAAAGTTCATCGTCGAGTTCGAAATCTGTATTCATATCATCAGCAATTAAAAAATCCGTTCCCGATTTTATGGTGGCGTGGCTAAACTTCGCTCCTATTTCGATTTTCGTTTTTTCATTTATCGTTTTCATATAATCGCTCTGCACTGCAATTATATTGATTCTGCTGCCTACATTATTCTTTAAATATCGTCGATCTGTTTCTTCATCAACCAAACTGTTTTCTTCAATTAAATCACCTATTGTCTGATTGTAATTCGAATATTGTGAACCAATAAACAGTGTTGAACCTTTTTGATCTGTTTTTAAATTATAATTTAAGTTGATAAATTGATTGAGCAAAACATCATTTCGGTCAACATCAGTTGCATAAAAACTGCGTCCAGAATAGTTATCGAGTGTATTCCGACTTTCGACAACACCGCCTAAATCACTAATATTTCCGCTGTAGGCAAGCGAAAGATAATTATCGGCAGAAAAACTATATTGAAGACCGAATCCGAAATTCGAATAATTATTGAATCTTCTTTTCCAATCAGTTGTCAATTCAGATTTCATATAATCATCAGGATTGGATCGTGTTCTTGTGGTGTACAAAAGTTCGCGGTTTCTGCCCAACTGTAAACTGTAATTGGTAATAAAAGAGAATTTTCCTTTCGAATAATTAAAATCAAGAAAAGTGTTGGTGCTGGCTCCTCCAAATTTAGAAACCGCTGCATGCTGGCTCGCACTTCCCATTATGCCGCTTTCAATACTTTGTTTGGTAACAATATTAATTACGGCTTTACCTTCGGCATCGTATTTTGATGATGGATTTGAAATCACTTCAATTTTTGCAATCTGCGAAACCGGAATAGCAGCAAATCGTTCGTAATTAATCAATACGCCATTTAAGTAAATAATGGCTTCCCCTTTCCCAAGAACGCTGATTTGTCCTTCGGAAACTACTACATTTGGAACTCTTCCTAATAATTCATCAACCGAACTGCTCGTGGCGAGAACCGTTCCTTTTACAGTAACATCAATATTTCCGTTGGCGCCATATTTCAACAGCGAAGGCTGGCTTGTAACTACGACTTCATTCAATTGATTGTTGTTTTCTTTTACGATAATAGTTCCTAAATCTACATTTTCACTTCCGTTATAATTAACTCGTAAAAAACGGTCTGCGAATTCAGCCGAAGTTAGTTTTACTAAAACCTCTTTTTGATTGATGTCGGATATTTGAAAACTTCCATCTAAAAAATCTTGCTGTTTGATGATTGTTGAATCTTGAACTATGATGACAGACGCAGTTCCCATCATAAATTCGTTAGTTGAATTGACGACTTTTCCTGAAATTTTTTGAATGGATTGTGCTTTTCCTTCTGCAGTATTAAAAAGGAAAACATACAGGTAAACGAAAACTAGAATTAAAAACCTCATAAATTTTTTGCGATTAAGATTTGACTTTTTTGTTGAACAAAAGTCAGCTGTAAATCGCGACATGAGGTAATCGAAAGGGAAATCAGGAGTACGGATTTATAAATCGATACTCGTTTTTAGGTTTGTAAAGCCTGAATCTGGTAATTTAAAGGTGTTGTTCCAGTATGTTTTTTAAATGCCGCAAAAAATGTTGATTTCGAATTAAAACCTACATCATAACCTATAGATTCTAAAGTCAATTTTTCGTTTGAAAGCATAATTTCACAGGCTTCGTTTATTCGAAATTCATTTACAAAAGTGGTAAAATTCTTTCCGATATTGTTGTTCAGAAACTGTGACAATTGATGCGTCGAAATCCCAAGTTCTTTTGCCGTATCGTTTAAACTCAAATTCGGATTTTTAAATAATGACTTTTCGAGCATTAATTTTTCCAATTTTTGAGATAAAACGAAAGCTTCTTCTTGGTTCAGTTTTTTCTCTTTGATGTTGAACACAAATAAATCATCGGTTCGTTTTCTGTGCATCAAAACTAAAATAATCAAATACAAAATAAACGTAAATGCAATTGCGCCAGTTATGCATGAAACAAAAGGCACTCTTGAAAATCCTAGAAAATAGGATAGAAATAATAACGCATTTCCAAGAAATATAGTTCCAAACCATTTTTCTGCTGGAACAGCGTTAGCATAATCTGAGATTATTTTTTGAAGAAGCATTCTATTTTCAAAACCTGATAAAAGACTATACGAAAACCACTGAAAGAAAATCAAGGCAACCAAATAGTTATTCCATAAAATGGGATAGTTTTGATACGGAAACCAAAATCCAGCCAGCATAATGATGACCAGCCAAACTGCTATATGCAGTTTCCATTGCAACGGAATTTTTACAATAGAATGAATTCCTGATTGCAAAACAAAATATAAAAACGGACCGATTAGCAGACACGCTGAAAGTCCAATCTGCAAATACGTTTTAGGCAGATCATTATTGAAATAAACAAAAACCGTAACCGTAATTCTGATGCTTAAAGCCAGTAACATGGCGCCGAGAAAGTAGTTGCTTAAATATTTTTTCTGGGTTAAAAAGAAAAAATACAGACTTAAAACAAATCCGTTGAAAGCGCCCAAAGCACCAAAGAAGAACAATATTTCTTTACCAATACTCATTTAGGTTTGTAAAGCTTGCAACTGATAATTAAGCGGAGTCGTTCCGGTATGTTTTTTAAACGCAGCAAAGAATGTTGATTTCGAATTAAAACCCACATCATAACCAACCGATTCCAAAGTTAGTTTATCATTTGAAGTAATAATTCGGCAGGCTTCATTTATTCTAAACTCATTCACAAAACTGGTAAAATTCTTTCCGAGATTGTTGTTCAGAAACTGTGAAAGCTGGTGACTTGAGATATTAATTTCTTGCGATAAATCCTGAAGCGATAAATTGGGATTTTTATATAATGATTTTTCAGTCATTATGTTTTCCAGTTTTTCAGATAAAATCAAAGCTTCTTCTGATTCTATTTTTTTGCCTGAGATTTTTGGTCCATTCAGTAGAAACAAATCGTCGGTCTTTTTTCTATATAAAAGAATTGAAATAATTAGATACAGAATAAATGAAAAAACGACTGCACCGCTTATATAAGTTGCTGCCGAAGCGCCCATGATCGAAAGGAAGTAAAAAAGGAACAATAAAAAATTCCCCAGAAAAAGCATTCCAAACCACATTTCGGCGGGAGTTGTTTTTTCTTTACTGCTGAATATTTTTCTCAGAACGTTTTCAATAAGAAATGTTGAAAAAGCAATGTAAACAAACCATTGAAAATAAATGACTTTTATAAAATACTGTCTCCACAAATCGGGGTAATCTTCATACGGAAATGCAATTCCAAACGCTACAATTAGAACTGCCCAGAAAACCAATATCAGTTTCCATGATTTTGGCATTACATTGACTTCTTCAACTGCCGATTTAAGAAAGTAATACAAACAAGGGCCAATAAAAAAGCAGGCCGTAAGTCCTAACTGCAAATACATTTTTGGCAGCTCAGGATGAAAATAAACAAAAACCGATTTTCCAATTCGAATACTTAGCGCAAATAAAAGTGCGCCTAAAAAGTAATTCGTCAGGTATTTTTTTCTGGTAAAAAAGAAAAAGTAAACGCCCAGAATAATTCCGTTGAAAGCGCCCAAAGCACTAAAAAAGAATAAAAGTTCTTTACCGGTATCCATGGTTTGAATTCGTTTTTGCCTAACAAAGCTATAAAAAAGATTGATTTATGATGAGAATTGTACTTCAAAAAATAAACAATCAGTGCTTTACATTTTTTGGAATGTCTGCAAAAGCACATTAAATTCAGTCATTTACCAGTCAATAAATGCCTGATTATTTCTTGATTATAAATACTACTTTTGAATTTTCGGAGTTAAAATGTTTATGTTTAAAAAATTACTGTTTTTTGCGGTGCTGATTTGGTATTCCGGGCTTCAGGCACAGGATACTGAATCATTGTACAAAACCAAAAAAGTAATTGCAACACGCGACACGATCCAGCTGGAAAATTTCAGCATCAACTCTGATTTCTTCGAACTTTTAAATACCAAAAACCAGCCTATCGATTCGACTTTTTATAAAGTTGATTTTCAAAAAGGAACACTTCTTTTAAACGAAAAATTCACTTCGGTTTCTGATACTTTAGTAATTAATTACCTCAATTATCCTGATTTCCTGACAAAAGAATACAGCCTTTACAAAAACAGCCAGGTTGTGAGCAACGATGTCGGCACTGATAAGTTATACAAAATCGACAACGACAATGGTAAAAAAGTAACTCCGTTTGACGGACTCAACACAACAGGAAGTATTACCAGAGGCGTAACCGTTGGGAACAACCAAAATACGGTTTTAAATTCGAATCTTGATTTACAGATTACAGGAAAAATATCCGACAAAGTCAGTCTGCGGGCGTCACTTCAAGACAATAATATTCCGCTTCAAGATGGGGGTTATTCGCAAAAACTTGATCAGTTTGATAATATATTTATGGAACTTTTCAGCGATGACTGGAACATTCGGGCGGGAGACGTTTTTCTGGAAAATCGGAAAACGCAGTTTCTAAGTTTTAACAAAAAAGTACAAGGAGTTGCCGCAAGTGTCGATTTTGATACCGAAAAAAGCAAAACCAATGTTTTTGCTTCGGTTTCATTTGTAAAAGGACAATATGCCAAAAGCACTTTTACGGGACAGGAAGGAAATCAAGGGCCTTATAAATTAAAAGGGCAAAACGGCGAATTGTATGTTTTGGTAATTTCGGGTTCAGAACGTGTGTATGTAAATGGCACGTTATTGAAACGAGGCGAAAACAACGATTATGTTATTGATTACAATGCAGGAGAAATTGTGTTTACCTCACTTTTCCCCATTAATTCTGAAATGAGAATTAATGTTGAATACCAATATTCGGAAAGAAATTATAATCGATTGGTTACATATGCCGGAGCAACGCACGAAAATAAAAGCTGGAGTTTTGGCGGTTATATTTATTCTGAAAATGATTTAAAAAACCAGCCTTTACAACAGAATCTTTCAACAGAACAAGTTCAGATTTTAAGTCAAGCTGGTGATGATCCTAATTTAATGAAAGCACCTTCAGCATACGAAGACACGTATTCTGAAAATAAGATTTTATACAAAAAAACAATTGTAAACGGAATTGAGATATATGAATATTCGAATAATTCTGAAGATGTTTTGTACAATGTAAAATTTAGTCTTGTTGGAAATAATCTCGGAAATTATGTCGTTCAAAATAGTACGGCTGTCGAAAAAATCTACGAATACGTTTCGCCTGCAAACGGAATTCCGCAAGGTAATTACGAACCAACCGTTCAGCTTGTGGCGCCCATGAAAATTCAAGTGGCAACATTTCTTGGAAAATACAATCCTGATGAAAAAACACTTGTTGATTTTGAAATTGCGGTGAGCAATAATGATAAAAACCTTTTTTCTGGAATTGATGATTCTGATAACGAAGGTGTGGCTTTTAAAACCAATATCAAAAAATGTCTTTTCAGCAGAAACTGGACTTTAGACGGTTTTGCCAATTATCAGTTTGTACAGAAAGATTTTAGATCAGTCGAACGTTTGTATAATATTGAGTTTAACCGTGATTGGAATTTAAATACGACTTTTTTAGGAAACCAAAGTCTGCTTGTAACAGGTCTTAATTTTGATTTATTTGCGAAGAAAGAAACTTCGAATATTGGATTGTTTACGTATCAGTTTGAAAAACTAGATTTTAGCGAAAGTTATTCGGGAGGACGACACACGGCATCGGCTTTATTCAAATTAAAAAAGTGGACGATTGAAAATCAAGGCAGTTTCCTCAATTCTGATGCTACCACTTCTACTTCAAAATTTACCCGAAATCAAGCCCGAGCTAAATATCATTTTGGAAAAAATTGGATTGGAGGAAGTTTTCAAATAGAAGACAATCAGGAAAAAGATAAAACAACAAATCAATTTTCGGCTTTAAGCCAACGATTTTCTGAATACGGTGCTTTTGTGGGACGAGGCGACAGCACGAAAGTTTTTGTGGAGTTAGGTTTTTTACAGCGAAAAAATGACAGTTTGCAAAACGGACTTTTACAGCACGTAAACAATTCGCAGACCTATTATGTAAAGTCAAAACTGATTCAGAACAAAACAACTGATTTAGCGGTTTATGCGAGTTATCGAAATTTGAATTTTACAGATCCTGCCCGAAAAAATGAACCTTCTTTAAATTCGAGAATTTTATATAATGACCGTTTCTTCAATCAGTTCATGCAGATTGGAACGGTTTACGAAACCAGTTCTGGAACTATTGCGCAGCAGGAATTTACGTATTTGGAAGTTCCCGCGGGACAAGGTGTATATGCTTGGAACGATTACAACGGAAACGGGATTCAGGAATTGGAAGAATTTGAAATTGCCGCTTTTCCCGATCAGGCAAAATTCGTGAGGATCTTTTTACCGAACAGGATTTATATTAAAACCAATCAGAATAAATTTTCGCAATCGGTTATTTTAAATCCGCTGCAATGGCAGAATGAAAACGGTTTGAAAAAGATGTTGTCGTATTTCTACAATCAGACGTCTTTTATTATGGATCGGAAAATACGAAGCGAAGGCGATCGTTTAGAACTGAATCCGTTTTATTCTTCAGAAGAAAATATTCTGGGATTAAATTCAAGTTTCAGAAATAGTTTATTTTACAATCGCGGGAAACAAAAACATTCGGTTACGTATTCGTACCTTATTAATAATGGTAAAAGTTTGCTTTCGATTGGATCGCAGCATTTAAAAAATAATTCGCATCAATTGCAGTACACGCATTTGTATCAAAAAAGCTGGCTGTTTAATTTCTTTACCAAAACGATTAAAACCAATTTAATCTCAGCCGATTTTACCGAGAAGAATTATGATTTAAAAGGATATCAGCTGGCGCCAAAAATTAGTTATTTGTTTTCGAAAAATACGAGTCTGGATTTCTTTTACGAATTTCAGAATAAGGAAAATCAAATTGGGAACTTAGAAACTCTGATTCAAAATAGACTTGGGACTTCGTTTTCGTTTTCGGGAGAAAGTAAAATAACTTTAAATGGGGAATTTTCTTTTTATGAAAATAAGTTTAACGGAAATGAATTTTCATCTGTTGGTTTTCAAATGCTTGAAGGTCTTCAGGCGGGACAAAATCTGGTTTGGAAACTGCTTCTGCAAAAGAATATTACGCAATTTTTGGATATAAATTTAAACTACCAAGGACGAAAAAGTGAGACTGGATCGACAATACATACAGGTAACGTCCAGCTTCGTGCTTATTTTTAGTGGCAAATGAAAAAGATACGAAAAAATTTCTTACTTTTAGTAAGAAATTTAAACTATAACCACCATGAAAAAATTATTATTACTTTGCTTTATAGTAGTTTTATCTACTAATTTCTACGCTCAGGAAACTACTGCAAAAGACGCTAAAGCGAAATCTGAAGCTTCTGCAAAAAAGGCAAAAGCTAAAGCCGATAAAGCTACGGCAGATGCAAAAAAAGAAGCTGACAAATCTAAAAAAGCAGCCAAAGAGGCAACTGATGCATCGGCGAAAGCCACAAAAGCAAAAAGCGATGCCGCTAAAGCGAAAAAGGATGCAAAAGCTGAAAGCACAAAAGCTGAAGTAAAAAAAACCGAAGCTAAAGCAGACGCAGCAAGCAAAGCCGCTAAGAAAGATGCCACTGCTACTAAAAAAGCAGCGACAAAAACGTTAAAAGAAACAAACGAAAAGGCTCCGAAAACACCAGACAAAGTTACAGGAGAGTACAATGGTAAAAAAGTATATACTGGTCCAAAAGGCGGTAAATATTACATTAACAAAAACGGAAATAAAACCTATATTCAGGACTAATAGAACTGCGTACAGAACTTAAAAAGGAACTATATATGTAGTTCCTTTTTTTGTTTGGAGGAGTTTTAAGGTCAAAATCTACTTAACATATAAGTAACTTTATTGTCTAGTTAAGAGTTTTTTTGCCATCTTTTTAACGAAAAATCACGTCTCAGCGCGTCTGTAGAGTTAATAATTTAGTAATATCTACGAAATAGCATCAGAAGCTTATTTTTTTATCTTCGTTTTTTAAAAAGCGTTAAAAATTATGAGCATTGACTATTCTGCTAATAAAACTATTTTAGTTGCTCCCTTAAATTGGGGACTAGGGCATGCCACGAGATGTATTCCTATAATCAAGGCGCTTCAAGAAAACAATTTTATTCCTATTATTGCTTCTGATGGTGTGGCGCTAGCTTTATTACGAAAGGAATTCCCTTATATTCAGACTTTAGAACTGCCTTCTTATCATATTGAATATGCCAAGAATGGTAAAAACTTTAAATGGAAGCTTATTAAAAATCTTCCGAAAATGATTACTGCCATTTTAGACGAGAAAAAAATGGTGAATTCATGGATTAGAAAACATGGTATTGACGGAATAATTTCTGACAATCGGCTTGGGGTTTTCAGTAAAAGAGTTCCTTCTGTATTTATGACGCATCAATTGAATGTGATGACTGGAAATACTACTTGGTTTACCAGTAAATGTCACCAACAGGTTATCAAAAAATATACAGAGTGCTGGGTTCCCGATACAGATGGAGAAGTAAATCTTACGGGTAATTTAGGACATCTTGAAACCAAAGAACTGAATCTAAAATATATTGGTCCTTTGAGCAGAATGAAGAAAAAGGAAACACCAATTGTATACGATTTGATGATTATACTTTCTGGCCCAGAACCACAGCGTACTTTTCTAGATGAAAAACTGCAGAAAGAAGCCGCTAAGTTTGATGGAAAAGTCGTTTTTGTACAAGGAATTGTAGAAAAAACGCAGGAGAAATGGCAGGCAGGAAATGTTACATATTACAATTTCATGAATTCTAAACAGCTGGAGCAGACTTTTAACGAAAGTGAATTTGTTCTTTGCCGTTCGGGTTATACAACTGTTATGGATTTAGCTAAATTGGGTAAAAAAGCCTTTTTTATTCCAACTCCAGGACAATACGAACAGGAATATCTGGCGGTAAAACTTCAAGAAGAAAATCTTGTACCTTATACAATGCAAGACGACTTTACGATTGATGATTTATCAAAGGTAAAGTCGTTTAAAGGATTGTCCCAATTTGAAAATAATATTGATTGGGAATCGTTATTTTCTGTTTTTGAAGATAAAGTCTAGAAATTAAACTGCGCTTGCAATCTTAACACATTTCCTTGTTGCCTGTTGACTGGAAGCGCACTGTCTACAAAAGTTCTGTCGGCTACCACATATTCTGCGGTAAGTTCAAAGGCTTTAAGTGGCTGCCATTCTATACCAAATTCGTAATCTCTTACTACGTAACTTCTGGCGTCTTTTTCATATTTCTTTCCTCCGTCATAATATTGAAATTTGGCAAAAGGATAGATAACTTGTTTTTTAATATTCCATTTATAATTCAGCAAAACATAACCACCGTTTAAGTCGGTTTCATCAATTGTTTTGGTTAAAGTATTGTAACGAGGCCCTTTTCCTATGTTGTATTCAGTCTGGATTCCGAAAGGTCTTGGATACAAAACAAATGTTGCTCCTACTCGCTGATCTTTTACATATTGCGGATCGTTAACGGTAACTCCTGAAGAAACTTCTCCGGTAAACGCCCATTTTCCGGTATATGCCTGAATTCCCGGTTCGATAATCTGACTGCCGATTACAAAAGGATAGGTTACTCGGGTCACTACATTTAGATCACGGTTTCCGTCAAGTTTATTCGCAATTTGCCCGTTGTAAACTCCAAAAGCGAAAACTCCAAAATCGCCAGAACCTTTGTATCCGTCTTTTACCAACATGGCGAAACGTTCTCTGATTTCGGCTGGAGCCCAGTAAAAGAAAACTCCTAAATCACGCTCGTTTAAAATTGAACTATTGATCGCATCAGAACGGTCTAATGTTAAACGTTGTGAACTTGACTGCATGTTTTCGAATCCGTACGGGATTTTACTTTGCCCGATACGAACTCGGTATTCTTTTTTCTTATCAAAAGAAAGATCAAAATACAAGTCACGAATCTGTACAAAGTTTTGAACTCCTGCACTTGGCGAACTCGCAAAATCCGGCTGAAAATAGAAAAGTACATTTGGGTGTACTTGTCCAGAAAATACTAAACGGGCACGACGAATAAAAAGTCCGTTGTTGGATTTTGCATCTGGAGCTGTAGAAGTTGTTCCCCAAGATCTATCACATTGTTCGCAGGAAACTTTATCATTTGTAGAAAGCAAACCATTGTATCGAATTTGAGCATAACCTCTAAGAGAGATTCTGTCATACCAATGTTCTTCAACTCCTCCTCCAGATTTTGTTTCTGGCAGTTTTGCTTTGTTTATAGAATCTAAAATACGCATTACTTCGTTTTTTACATCCTGTTTGTTTAATTCCTGAGCATTCGAAACCCAAGTAAACAGTAATAGAACTGCTAATATTTTTCTTTTTATCATTATTTCTTTAAATCCCTTAATTTCAGGATGCAAAG
This sequence comes from Flavobacterium endoglycinae, assembly GCF_017352115.1. NCBI lineage: Bacteria > Pseudomonadati > Bacteroidota > Flavobacteriia > Flavobacteriales > Flavobacteriaceae > Flavobacterium > Flavobacterium endoglycinae. Next base: position 3,046,519 of record NZ_CP071448.1, on the reverse strand, counting down.
ATGTATCACCTATGTTAAGAAATCATTAACCAGATGTTATTATAATAAAAATTTAATGTTATCGCCGAAATCCGTATGTTGATTTATTGTTAAAACCTTCGTTTTACGGCTTTTACAAAACCCGAGGTTACGATTTTTTAACCTCAGGTTTTTGTGCTTTATATGCTTTTTCAAGTGTAAAAGAAAATTCAGAACCAATTCCGAATTCACTTTCTACATATACTTTTTCTTTGTGTGCTTCAATAATGTGTTTTACAATTGCCAGACCTAAACCAGAACCTCCTTCAGAACGAGTTCCGCTTTTATCTACTCTGTAAAAACGTTCAAAAAGTCTTGGGATATTTTGTTTTTCAACCCCTTCTCCTGTATCACTAACACGAATTAGGACTTTTTTCTTGGTTAAATTTACAATACCAACTTCGGTCAATCCTCCTTCTTTTCCGTATTTAATAGAATTCACAATTAGATTTTCTAAAACCTGCTGAATTCTATCCTGATCACCACGCACAATAACCGATTGTACATTTTTGCTTTCAAACGAGAGTTTGATTTTCTTTTTATCGGCTTTCATTTCCAATAATTCAAAAACATTCTGAATCAATTCCACGATATCAAAATCAGTCATCACCAAATCTAAATCACCAGATTCAAGTTTGGTAATCATGTCCAAATCTTCTACGATATAAATTAAACGTTCTACTCCTTTTTCGGCACGTTTTAAATATTTTTTTCGAATGTGTTTGTCATCCATAGCACCGTCAAGCAATGTTGAAACATACCCTTGAACAGTAAATAATGGTGTTTTTAATTCGTGCGAAACGTTGCCTAAAAACTCTCTTCGGTACTGTTCACGAATTTCGAGCATTTCGATTTCAAGTTTTTTATCGGTTGCGAATTTTTTCACTTCTCTTGAAAGTGTTTCCATGTCGGTATTAATCGGCTGATTAATAAGAGTGGTTGATTCTAAAAGAGAAACCTCATCATAAATTTTCTTGACACGTCGGTAAATAAATCGTTCTACACGATATTGTAAAACTAGAAAAGAGAATATGTAAATGATGATTATGAAAACTATTCCAAATGCTATTTGATGTTTTAATTGATTCTTGTAAAAAAGGGACATTAATATCAGCACAAATCCTGTGGCGAACAGACTTATATACAGTGCTGATTTAATAGCAAATTTGTATGTTTTTTTAAAATTGATTTTCATTGAAATTGTTTAAAAGAAAAAAATCATTAAAAGATTATTTTTCACCATATAAGTGATATAAGCTCATTTAAAAGTAAAACTTTAATTGGATAAATCACATACGAACTAAAAAAAGCAAATCTTTGTCAAAGTTAAAAACTTTGACAAAGACAACTTTGATAAGGAAATATGTATACTATAAATTAAATGAACTATATCACTTAATGGTTCAAATTTATAGTGGGTACTAAACTTCAAATTTGTAACCAACCCCTTTAATGGTTTTGAAAAGGTCTTCGCCAATTTTCTCACGTAGTTTTCTAATGTGAACATCGATTGTTCTTCCTCCAACTACTACTTCATTCCCCCAGACTTTGTCTAGGATTTCATCTCTTTTAAAAACTTTACCTGGTTTTGAAGCTAATAAATAAAATAGTTCGAATTCTTTTCTTGGTAAAGCAATTTCTACGTTGCCTTTTATGATCTTATATTCTTCGCGGTTAATCTCGATTCCGCCCACATTTATAGTATCTGAAACTATTTCTTGTTCTTTTAACCTTCTTAACAGAGCCTTTACTTTAGACACTAATAATTTTGGTTTTATAGGCTTTGTAATATAATCATCGGCACCGGCGTCAAAACCAGCTACTTGCGAATAATCCTCACTTCTTGCCGTTAGGAATGTTATGATAACATTATTTAATTCTGGAATTTTTCTAATATGCTCGCATGCTTCCATTCCGTCCATTTCTGCCATCATTACGTCCATGATAATTAATTCAGGCAATTCTTTCTGAGCTTTTGCTATAGCATCTTTTCCATTAGAAGCTGTAACAATCTGGTAGCCTTCCTGAGCAAGGTTATAGCCAACGATTTCTAAGATATCTGGTTCGTCGTCAACTAATAAAATCTTAGTTTGTGTTTTTTTCATAAATAGCAAAAATTGAGATTTTTTACATCAAATATTGTAATTATTTATCCGATGTTTTGTATTTCACAGGGTAAATATACTAACAAATAAACCTTTAAAAATTGGTGTTAACGGTAATTTAATCTGGTAACAATTTGATAATCTTAACAACACAAAAACATAACAAGTCCATAACATGGACTTTACAGGGCGGTTCTTTCTTTGCACAAAAATAAATTAAACACAACACACTCAATGAAATTCAATTTAAGATTTCTATTTATTGCATTATTTATTTGTACGATTTCGATCGCGCAAAACAAAGGTACGATTTCTGGAGTTCTATCCGACAAAGAAATGAACAACGATCCATTACCTTTTGCAAATGTTTTAATTAAAGGTACAAACATTAGCGTAAATACTGACGTTGACGGAAAATATTCGTTAAGCGTAAATCCTGGAAACTACACTGTTATATTTAGTTTTTTAGGATATGAATCTGTAGAAGCTCCAGTTACCGTAAAAGCAAACGAAACTGTAGTTATCAATCAAGCACTTTCTTCTGGAAGTTTCACATTAAAAGATGTAGTGGTTAAATCAACTACTGCTAACAAACAAAAAGAATCAGCTTTATTATTAGATCAAAAAAATGCAGTTTCTTTTAAAGCGGCTATTGGCGCAGAGGAAATCACTAGAAAAGGGGTTAACGACGTAGCGAATGCAGTAGCTAAAGTGAGCGGTGTATCTAAACAAGATGATTCAGGAAATGTTTTCGTAAGAGGTTTGGGAGATCGTTACAATGTAACAACTTTAAACGGACTTCCATTACCATCAAACAATCCTGCTAACAAAAACATTCTTTTAGAGATTTTCTCTACAAATATTGTAGACAATATCGGAATTAGTAAAACTTTTGAATCTCAAAACTATGCCGATTTTGGTGGAGCAAATATTGATATTAGTGCAAAAAAATTCAGTGGAAAACCATTTGTTAGTGTTTCAGTTGGATCTGGTGCTAACACAAATGTTTTAGGACAAGATCATTTTTACCTACAAGACGGACCAACTTACACAGGATTTAAAAAAGTTGGAATTCCTGATGCTCCGTTGCAGCCATACAGCTATGCAACAAGCTGGGACAGAAAAGAAAACAAGAATGTATTAAATGCTTTCTATACTGTTTCTGGTGGAAAAAAATTCGAAATAAACGACGAGAGTTCAATTGGGACTTTTATTACAGGTTCGTTTAGTGCAAAAAACAAATATACTGAAGGTTACAGCAGAGGAGGAATTACTTCTGATGGAGATATTTTCTCTGATTTCATTAGGAAAGCTTACAAACATAGCACTACTACAACTGTTATGGGTACGGCTGATTATAAAATCAACAACAAAAACTCAATTTTCTTTACTTCATTATTCTTAAATTCTAGTGATCAAGATTATAGTGAGTATGAAGGAACAAACCAGAATTTTGATGGTGGTGGAGATGCTACTCAACAAATTACAGGTTTTATTAAACGTGGTACTTTTGAAAGAACCCAATTAATTGTAAACCAATTAACAGGTAAAAACAAATTCAACGATCAGTGGAATTTAAACTGGGGAGTTGGATACAGTATTTCTAACAGTGCAGTTCCAGATCGTATGCAAAACTCTTTTGTATTAGCGCCTAACGCAACTGATTATACTTTCTTTACCAACTCAAACATCAACAATCACAGATTTTTTCAAGACTTAAAAGAAAATGAAATAGCAGCAAATGTTGCTCTTTCTTATAACTTCAAAAAAGGTAGTGATGATACTTATAAAGGAAAAGTAACTGTTGGTTATTCTGGAAAATTCAAAGATCTAAATTACGACATGCAGCAGTTTTCATTCTTCCCAGACAGAACTACAATTTCTTTCCCTAAAGAAGATATCCACCATGTAGATAACTATTTAGATCCTGCACATTGGGGTTCATCTTATTCAAATAGAATCCACCAATTATATAATGGAAATTTAGATATTAACGCTGCTTTTGCAAATGTTCAATATTCTTTAACTGACAGATTAAGTGTAATATTAGGTGCTAGACTTGAGCAATTAACTCAGAATGTTGACTATATCACAACTACAGTTCCTGGTGGTGATAGTTCTAACGATTCGAAATTTAATATTTTACCAAGTTTAATTTCAAAATATACTTTGACTGACAAACAGAATTTAAAATTCTCTGCAAGTAAAACCTATACACTTCCTCAGTTTAAAGAAAAAGTGCCAATTATTTACGAAGATGTTGCACAAGCATACGAAGGAAACCCAAGATTATACGCTTCAACAAATTATAACTTCGATTTAGGATGGGAATATTTCCCGAAAGCTGGCGAATTAGTTTCGGTAACTGCATTTGGAAAAATTATTCAAAACCCAATCAACGAAATGTTCTTAAACTCTTCTTCAAATGATATCTCTTACGCAAACACAGGAGATAAAGCGACAGTAGCTGGAGTTGAAGTAGAATTTAGAAAAGACATTTTCGAAATTGAAAAAGATGACAATCTAAAAACAAAACTTTCTTTTGACGCAAACGGATCTTATTTATACACAAACCAAGATCTAAGCAATGATAAAGTAAACAATGAAAATGATTTTGGAGCTAACTTTACTTTTACAGATAGTAAATTAACAGGAGCTTCTAATTTCCTTGCCAATGCTAACGTATCATTTATAAATGAATTTAGAGAAGGACGTGATTTCAGTGCAACAGTATCTTATTCTTATTTTTCAGATAAACTAGCTGTAATTGGAACTTCACGAGTTGGAAATATGGTTGATAAAGCAGTAAATAAATTAGATTTTATTGCCAATACAAGTTTGACTAAAAATCTTAAACTTGGTCTTATTTACAATAACATCTTGAACCCAACTTTCAAACGTGTTCAAGAGCAAGGAGAAGTACCAGGAAAAGAAGCAATTGGTGATATCACTGTTACTTCATACAAAGCAGGTTCAGATCTTAGACTTACTTTGAACTATACATTCTAAGAAATAAATTTCTAACAATATGCAATAAAGGTGATTAGCTAATACTAATCACCTTTTTTTATGCAGAATCATCCAATGTAAATTTTATATTAAGTCAAACTTTATTTTGCTTCTTATACTTAATGTATTATTAATCTCGACTTAACTCAGCAAAAACATACGTTCGTTTACTTTGCCTTGAATAAATAAAACAATAAAACACAACAAAAATGAAAAAAAGTATTTTTGCAATGGCTGCAATATTAGGACTTGCTTTAACGAGCTGTAGTTCTGACGATAACAACAAAGACGAAAACAAAAGTAGTTTCGTTTTAAAAGTTGACGATTTAAAAGGTAACATCAATGATGGTGTTGTTACTTTAGACCCAACTCAAACTTACACTTTAACTGGAGGTTTAGTAGTTAAAGGTGGAGCAACTTTAGTTATTCCAGCTGGAACAGTAATCAAAAGTTCTGCTACTGCAGAAGCAACTTCTTTATATATCGCTGTAGAAAGAAATGCAAAAATCAACATCAATGGTACTGCTGCTAAACCAGTTGTTATGACATCTGGAAAAGCAAATCCAGCTCAAAGTGACTGGGGTGGATTAATTATCGCTGGTAATGCTAAAGTAAATACTGGAGACAATGGTACTTCTGAAGTAGGTGGTTTAAGCTATGGAGGTAACAACAATGCAGATTCTTCTGGAAACATCAACTTCTTAAAAATTTCTTACACAGGTTCTAAATATACTGCTGAAAAAGAATATAATGGAATTTCTTTCTTCGGAGTAGGTTCTGGAACTGTAGTATCTGATATCTATACTTTCGAAAGTGGTGATGACGGAATCGAATTCTTCGGAGGAGCTGTAAACGCTACTAACTTAACAATCATCAACTCTTATGACGATTCATTAGATTTCGCTGACGGATGGCAAGGTACTGCTACAAACGTTTACATTAAAGGTGTAACTAAAGCTGGTGTTGAAGGTTCTACTAACGCAAAAGATCCAAGTGGAGCTGTTCCAATGACTAATGCTAAAATCGTTAACATCTCTATTGTTAAAGGTGGTGCTACTTTCTTAGCTGACGAAAAAGCAATCAACTACAAAGAAGGTGGTGGAAAACAAGCTTACACAAACTTATATGTTGCTGACGGAATGCCTGCTGCTTTAACTAAATTATCTACAGATGCTGGTGCAACTGCAAATATCGCTGCTGGTAACTTCACTATTACAGACTATACTTTTGGAGCTTCTGTAACTACTTTTGATGGTCCTAAATTATCAGGAAAAACTTCTGGTGCAACTGGTGCTGGTGCTGGTGCTGAGTTACCATCTTGGGCTAACTGGACTAAGTAATTTAGAATAAAAAAATAAAATGAAACCGTCTGAATATTCAGGCGGTTTTTTTATGACCAGAACTCTCAGCAAAAATTAGGCTATGTCCTTTATCATAAAGGAAATCATTATATCGATCCCTAATAACTTCGGAAACAAAATGTTAAAAACATCACAAATAATATTGATGTTTTTTTTTGGCGTAATTTTTGTCATTTTTTTTGTATATTTACAATATCCAAATAAACGCGATGGCAAAAAACTACTTTTATATTACATTCATATTGGCTTTTTTCTTTTCTGTAAACGTTGCGGCGCAAGACAGTAAGCAATTACCAAAACCTCAAGACACTGCAGGTATTGAGGGGCTAAGCTTGTACCCTAACCCAGTATTAAATGGAAAGGTATATATTTCTTCTAAAAATGATTTGGAAAAAGAAGTCATTGTTTTTGATATTCTAGGAAAAAAAGTACTGCAGGCACATTTAGTTTCTAAGGAACTTAGCGTTTCAGATTTAGTTCCAGGTGTTTACATTATAAAAATTAGTGAACAAAACGCCACTTCAACCCGAAAACTTATCATTCGATAATATAAAAAAAGCTCCTGTTGGGGCTTTTTTTAGTTTACAGTCGCAGTAACTAGTTTACAGATTTGGTTTTCGACTGAAAACTGTTACTGAAAATCACGACGAAAACCTAAAAACAATATCTTTGCACAAAAAGAAAGTTTTGATTACAGCTACCGATATATTTACCATCTCAAGCCACAAACAATTTGAAAAAACAGCATTAAAAGTGTTTCGTCATCAATATGCAAATAATGTGGTATATCGTGAGTTTTGTGATTTCTTAAAAACAGATCCGCAACGCGTAAAATCTCTACAGCAGATACCATTTTTACCCATTCAGTTTTTCAAAAGCCATAATGTCGTTTCAAATAATGATCCAGCACAGGTGACTTTTACCAGCAGTGGTACAACTGGAATGATTACAAGCCGACATTTGGTTACGGATGCCTCACTTTATGAAGAAAGTTATCGCAAAGGTTTCTCTCAGTTTTATGGCAATATAGAAGATTACGTTGTTTTAGCCCTTTTGCCGTCTTATCTTGAACGAGAAGGATCTTCACTCATTTACATGGTAGAAGACCTTATAAAACTATCCAATCAGCCGGAAAGCGGGTTTTATTTACACAATCACGACGACTTGATTAAAAAATTAACCGAATTAGACGAATCTGGTCAAAATGTAATTTTAATTGGTGTTACTTATGCGCTACTGGATTTGATCGAAAAACATCAATTCAACCTTCAAAATACCATTATTATGGAAACTGGAGGGATGAAAGGGAAACGCAAAGAAATGATTCGCGAAGAGTTACACGAAATTTTATGCAAGGGTTTTGGTGTTTCTTCCATTCATTCTGAATATGGAATGACGGAACTTCTGGCTCAAGCGTATTCTTTAGGAGAAGGCGTTTTTGAATGTCCATCATGGATGCATATTCTAGTTCGCGATCCCGAAGATGCCTTAACCTATATTCAAGATGGAAAAACCGGCGGAATCAACGTTATTGATTTGGCTAACATTAACTCCTGCTCTTTTATTGCCACACAGGATTTAGGCAAAAAAAATCCCAACAACTCTTTTGAGGTATTGGGACGTTTTGACAATTCTGATATACGCGGATGCAATTTGATGGTGCTTTAGATTGTTTCATCGAAAAACAACTTTCAAAAAATAACCCAATATTCAATTTGAACATTGGATTTAATATATATCGTTTTAAAAGTACTAATCGATTAAAAGATTTACCGATTAAACTACACGAATCACAAAATAGTTTTTCTTACCACTTTGCAATAACACAAACTGATGGTTGATTAAATCATTTGCCGTTAGTATAAAATCTTCTTTTATTTTTTCTCTGTTTACAGAAATCGAATTCGCTGTTAAAGCACGTCTTGCCTCTCCATTTGATTTAAAGAAACCTGTTTTTTCGTTCAAAACAGTGATAATATCCAATCCGCTTTCTAAATCCGCTTTTGCGATTTCAGCTTGTGGAACTCCATCAAAAACCTCTAAGAAAGTTGCTTCATCTAATTTCTTTAAATCTTCAGCAGTTGAATTTCCGAATAAAATATTCGAAGCCTGGATTGCTTTTTCTAATTCTTCTTTACTGTGAACAAAAATTGTAATTTCTTCTGCTAATTTCTTTTGTAAAACTCTTAAATGTGGTGCTTCTTGATGTTCTGCTATTAACGTGTCAATCGTTTCTTTATCTAAGAAAGTAAAGATTTTAATGTATTTTTCAGCATCGGCATCGGTAGCGTTTACCCAAAATTGGTAAAATTTATAAACCGAAGTTTTATCAGCATCCAACCAAACATTTCCACCTTCCGATTTTCCAAATTTAGATCCGTCTGCTTTCGTAATTAATGGCGTTGTAAGCGCAAAAGCTTTTGCATTTTCGCCACCCATTCTGCGGACTAATTCTGCACCAGTAGTGATATTTCCCCATTGATCAGAACCACCCATTTGCAAAAGGCAGTTGTTATTTTTATATAAATGATAAAAATCGTATCCCTGAATTAGCTGATACGTGAATTCTGTAAAAGACATTCCTTCACCTTCACCGTTAATTCTTTTTTTAACAGAATCCTTTGCCATCATATAATTTACCGTAATACGTTTTCCAACTTCACGGGCAAAATCAATAAACGAGAATTCTTTCATCCAGTCATAGTTGTTTACCATAACCGGAGCATTTGCTTCTTTTGAATTAAAGTCTAAAAAACGAGACAGAACACTTTTAATTCCGGCAACGTTTTTAGCTAAAGTTTCTTCGTTCAGCAGGTTTCTTTCATCAGATTTCCCAGACGGATCACCAATCATTCCGGTTGCACCTCCTACCAAAGCAATTGGCTGGTGTCCGAAATTCTTTAAATGAACCAATAAAATAATCTGAACCATGCTTCCGATATGCAGTGAATCTGCCGTTGGATCAAACCCGATATACGCAGTTGTTGCTTCCTTTAACAATTGCTCTTCGGTTCCCGGCATACTATCATGGTACAAACCACGCCACTTTAATTCTTCAACTAGATTCTTCATTTTTAAAATATTTTGCGCAAATATAATCAATGACAATGGCAATGTCAAAAAAACAATTTTCAATGATGTCAAATGGCAATTGGAAAAAAATCAACAAGAAAACTTAGAAACGTTGAACCTTTACAAAAAACCTTTACAACTTTGCTTCTCTGTAACTTTGCACCTTTCATCCAAAAACTTATCTTTACAAAATGATATTAGTAACAGGAGGAACTGGTTTAGTTGGCGCACATTTATTGCTTCATTTAATTGAAAATGGAGAAAATGTTCGGGCAATTTACCGCAGCCAAAAGACGGTTGAAAAAGCAAAATCGGTTTTTGAATTGTACAAAAAAGCAGAATTATTCGAAAAAGTCGAATGGCTTGAAGCCGATATTTTAGATGTGCCTTCTCTTGAAATTGCTTTTATTGATGTTAATTGTGTATATCATTGCGCTGCTTTAATTTCATTTGATCCAAAAGATGAAGAAGCACTTCGAAAAACCAATATCGAAGGAACAGCAAATATGGTAAATTTTGCCATTGCCAAAGAAGTAAAAAAATTCTGCTTTGTGAGTTCCATTGCTGCTCTTGGCGATTTAACAGCCCATGAAACTTATATTACGGAAGAAACCGACTGGAATCCTGAAAAACCACACAGCGATTACGCGATTTCTAAATATGGTGCCGAAATGGAAGTTTGGCGCGCACATCAAGAAGGTTTAGAGGTTATTATTGTAAATCCAGGTGTTATTTTAGGTCCAATTCCGAAAACCAAAAAGAATCCCCAAGGAAGTGCTGAATTATATACTAAAGTAGCCAACGGACTTTCTTTCTACACGCTTGGAAGTACTGGATTTATTTCTATTGATGATGTTGTAAAAACAATGTATCGATTAATGAAAAGCGACATCAAAAACGAACGTTTCACTTTAATTGCTGAAAACATTGTTTTTAAAGATATATTAGACACAATAGCCGAAGCGTTACAAGTTAAAAAGCCTCATATTCACGCCAAACCATTTTTTATGAATTTCCTGTGGATAGCTGACCTTATTTTTTCTACCCTGTTTTTCCAACGAAGAAGCATTACGAAAGCTACTGCAAAAGCTTCTTATTCGAAGAATTTGTATTCAAATGAAAAAATAAAAACCGTTCAAGGAACGGTTTTTCAAGATGTGCATCAGTATATTAAAGACGTCGCAAAATTATAATTTTCACTTACTGTTTTGCGCGGTTTTTTGTCATTTGTCGTCTAATAGAATCGATATTAATTCCATTTGCCGGCTTTTTGATAGAATCTTTAGGAGTTTCTTTTGGTTTATTTTTAGCCTCTTTTGCTGCTTTTTTCTCTTCGATCGTTACAATAGAATCTGTATCTCTCTGAAGTTTAGCTAATCTCTTGCCAACTTCATCAAACATATCTTTGTAATTCTCGTAGTCAGCCGCATAATATTTATTGTTTTGGGCAAACTGAAGACTGTCTACTTTGTATTTTTTCAAAATATATTTTGTAGGATCTGTTTCGGTAGAATCTAATAATTCCTGATGCTGGTATTTCATAGCTTCCAAAAGAGACAAATCATACATAATATCAATCATTTTTTCTTTCTCAATAAGCTTTGCAGGTTGTTTTACAACATTTTTTTTACAACTTACAGAAAGAAACAAAACCAATAGTATTACTAAACAATTCTTCATTTTAGTTTTTTATCTGTCAAACAATAAACGTTTTCCGGCGCGAATATCTTTTATCTTAAAGTTATTGTAAACCAATTCCCCATTTATAAAAGTATGTGTAATTCTAGATTTAAAAGTAGTTCCTTCAAATGGAGACCAGCCGCATTTGTATAAAATATTATCAGAGTTTACACTCCAAGGCAGACTTGGATTCACAATTACTAAATCAGCATAATACCCTTCTTTGATAAAACCGCGTTTTTCGATTTTGAAAATTTTAGCTGGATTGTGGCACATTTTCTCTACAATTTTCTCCACGCTGATTTTCCCTTGATGATGTGCTTCAAACATCGCCACAACTGCGTGCTGTACAAGCGGACCTCCAGATGGAGCTTTTAGATACAATTGTTGTTTTTCTTCTTTCGTATGAGGCGCATGATCGGTTGCAATAACATCAATACGTCCGTCATTTAAAGCTTCCCAAAGCGCTTTACGGTCTGCAGCTGTTTTTACAGCCGGATTCCATTTAATGAAATTTCCTTTTGTTTTATAATCTTCATCCGTAAACCAAAGATGGTGCACACATACTTCAGCTGTGATTTTTTTATCTTCTAATGGAATTTTATTGGTAAACAATTCCATTTCTTTAGCCGTTGAAAGATGAAAAATATGAAGTCTCGCTCCTGTTTTTTTAGCCAGCGCCACTGCTTTTGAAGATGAAATATAACACGCTTCTGCACTTCTAATTAAATTATGTGCTGTTACTGGAATATCATCTCCGTACTTTTCTTTGAATTCGGCTAAATTATTCTGAATTGTAGTTTCGTCTTCACAATGTACCGCAATTAACATTGGTGTACTTGAAAAAATTCTTTCTAAAGTTGCTTCATTGTCTACCAGCATATTTCCGGTTGAAGAACCTAAGAAAATTTTAATTCCAGCTACATTTTTCGGATTGGTTTTTAAAACTTCTTCCAAATTATCATTAGTTGCTCCCATCATAAACGAATAATTCGCAAATGATTTTTGAGAAGCAATTTGATATTTATCTTCTAATATTTCCTGCGTAACCGCATTAGGAACCGTATTGGGCTGTTCAATGAAAGAAGTGATTCCTCCTGCAACTGCCGCTCTCGATTCTGATTCAATATCTCCTTTATGAGTTAATCCAGGCTCTCTAAAATGCACTTGATCATCAATTGCTCCCGGCATTAAATAATTTCCTTCGGCATCGATTACAATACAATCAGATGTTTTTAAACTTATACTGTCTGAAACCTCAACAATTAAGTCGTTTTCTATCAGAACGTCGCCTTCAAAAATAGAACCTTCGTTTACTATTTTGGCGTTTTTTATTAAAATCCTATTCATCTTTACTTTTTATAATGAATTGACTAATTTCTTTAATCGAAGTGTAATTACCCCCAGAATTGCTTCTTTAATAATGGCGTTACTCATTTTTGAAACACCTTTTGTTCGGTCTGTAAAAATGATTGGAACTTCTTTTATTGCAAATTTGGCACAGTAAGTTCTGTATTTCATTTCTATTTGAAACGCATAACCTACAAATTTAATTTTGTTGAGATTGATTTTTTCTAAAACTTCTCTTTTATAACATACAAAACCTGCCGTTGCATCGTGAATTTTCATTCCAGTAATGAATTTTACATATACTGAAGCGAAGTAAGACATTAAAACACGGCTTAACGGCCAGTTTACAACATTTACTCCTTTTACATAACGCGATCCGATAGCCAGATCTGCTCCTCCAAAATGGCAGGCATCATAAAGTTTTTCAAGATCGTTTGGGTTGTGTGAAAAGTCGGCATCCATCTCAAAAATGAAATCGTATTTATGTTCTAATGCCCATTTAAAACCGTGAACATATGCAGTTCCTAATCCTGCTTTTTTGGCTCTTTTCTCCAAAAATAATCTTCCGGCAAATTCTTCTTGCAAGGCAATAACTTTATCTGCAGTGTGATCCGGAGAATTGTCATCGATTATTAAAAGATGAAAAGGTTTATGTTGTGAAAGTACAGCTCTAATGATACTTTCTATGTTTTCTATTTCGTTATAAGTAGGAATTATGACAATACTATCACTCATTTTTTCTCGGTAATTTCACCGCAAAAGTAAACTTTTTATAGCATTCGCTTCATAATAAATACATAATAAAACTATTGATACAAAAAATTACTAATTTTGTGACACTATGATTGAACATCTTCATCCTCGAATAATTGAAAACAAAGACTGGGCGACTGCATTATTTGTCCTGACTTTTGCCGTTGTTGCCATGACAAAATCGGCTTATGAAACTCGATTTTCAGAATTCAGCAAACTTATTTTTTCAGATAAATATGCTAAAATCTATCGTGACAACAGCCACATGAAAAGCAGTTTTACGGTTGGATTGTTTTTTGTTCAGGTCATTTCGTTTGCATTTTTCATTCAGCTCAGCATGAATATTTTTGGATATGCTGCAAAAACGGACTGGATTTTATTTATTCAGATCGCTACTTTTCTTCTTTATTTTATTTTGGCAAAATATTTAATCGAAAAAATTGTTGCTACTTCATTCAATATTGATGATTTTGTAGAGCTTTTTAACTTACAAAAAGTAACTTATAGAACATATATAGGTGTTTTAATCCTCCCAATCAATGCTATTTTGTTTTATTATGACAATATTCCAACGATTGTACCCCTTGTTATCATTGGTATTTCACTGTGTATCAGCCTGTATTCGTATTTTATTTCAATTAAAACATATCAAAACGCAATTATCGGCAAGTTATTTTATTTTATTTTATATCTTTGCGCTCTTGAAATAGCCCCTTATTATTTTCTCTATTATTGGATTACAAAAGGGAGTGCTTAGAAAATGTTTATAATATGAAAGTGAAAACAATTTTGGTGTCACAGCCTGAACCTAAAGTGGAGAATTCTCCTTACTTTGAGCTCCAACAAAAACACAAAATAAAAATTGATTTCAGACCATTTATTCATGTGGAAGGGGTTAGCGCAAAAGAGATTCGATTACAAAAAATCGATCTTAATCATTACACTGCGATCATTTTAACAAGTCGAAATGCTGTAGATCATTTTTTTAGAGTGGCTGATGAAATGCGTTACAAAGTTCCTGAAGGATTGAAATATTTCTGTCAATCTGAAGCAGTAGCTTTTTACCTTCAAAAGTATGTTGTGTACAGAAAACGTAAAATTTACGTTGGAGCAAAAGATTTTGCAGACTTATCTCCTCTTATCAAAAAGTACAAAGACGAGAAATTTTTGTTACCTGCATCTGACCAGCTAAATGCCGATGCTCCTATTACACTAAACAGCCTTAAAGTAGATTGGGCACAAGCTATTTTTTACAGAACTGTAATGAGTGACTTATCTGATCTTGCAGATGTTTATTACGATGTTTTAGCATTTTTTAGTCCAACCGGAATTAAATCATTGTTTAAAAACTTTCCTGATTTTCAACAAAACAATACCAGAATAGCTGTTTTTGGAAGTACAACTCAAAAAGAGGCTTTAGATCACGGTTTAAGAATTGACATTCTTGCTCCAACACCTGAAACTCCTTCTATGACAATGGCTTTAGAAAAATATATTGCTGAGGCAAACAAAGGAAAATAAGTTCCTTAAAATAAAGAATTTTTAAAATTCCAAATTCCAATTTAATCACTTGGGATTTGGAATTTTCTTTTTACGGGAATTTCAAATCAAATTCCAAATCTTAATTTCAAACTCCAACCTAAACAACTCTGCGTACTCAAGGTTCAAACCTTGGGCTATATTCTTTAAAATATAAAATTATTAAATTTCAAATCCCAATTAATCGCAACGTGATTGGAATTTGGATTTTTAATATTGGTATTTCCTCTTTTTTGGAATTTGGAATTTAAAAAATTAGAATTTTCTTTTCTACAGCATTTTAATTACATTTGATTTCTATTCTAAACCCAAATCACAAAAATAGTTTCAAATTATAAGTTATGAAAATCAACTCCCTTTTAATTGAAATTGACGGTATCGACAAAGAGATTCTCCGTTATCTTATGGACGACGCCCGAAAACCTATACTTCAAATCGCTAACAAAATTGGGATTTCTGGAGCAGCAATTCATCAGCGATTAAAAAAACTGGAACAATCTGGCGTAATTTCAGGATCTAAATTTACCGTAAACCCAAAAGTGTTGGGATATAATACAATGGCATTTATTGGTGTTTACTTAGACAAAGCTTCTCGAAACTCTGAAGCTGTAAAAGAATTACGAAAAATTCCTGAAGTTTTAGAATGTCATTATACCACGGGAAACTGGTCGGTTTTGATTAAAATTATCTGCCGCGACAACGAACATTTAATGCAACTTTTAAACACTAAAATTCAGGCGATTGAAGGAGTTTCCAGAACGGAAACTTTTATCTCGCTGGATCAACAGATTGATAGACAGATACAGCTTTAGAATTAGAAAATGTGCCAATTTGATAATTAGATAATTCCTAAAAAACAAAAAACCCGACAGGTTTTAAAACCTGTCGGGTTTGCTACTAATTATCTAATTGACTAATTATCTCAATTAACTAATTAATTCCTCCTGCTTCCAGAATAAATAGATATATAGTACAGCAGCGTTGCGATTGAACCTAAAGCCGCTACTACATACGTTCTTGCAGCCCATTTTAAGGCATCTTTTGCTCCTGCTTGTTCTTCTGCTGTAAGCATGTGTTTGTTTTCAAGCCAAGCTAATGCTCTGTTACTTGCATCGTATTCTACGGGCAAAGTAACAATTGAAAATAATGTTGTTACCGCAAAAATGATAATTCCCACTAATAATAACTGCGGAAATGTTCGTATCATTAAAATTCCGGCTAACAAAATCCACTGCATAAAGTTTGAAGCCACACTAACAATCGGAACTAATTTAGAACGCATAGTAAGCCATTCGTAACCAATGGCATGTTGCACTGCGTGTCCGCATTCGTGCGCCGCTACAGCCGCAGCCGCAGCATTTCGATGATTATAAACCGCCTCGCTTAAGTTTACTGTTTTATCTGCCGGATTGTAATGATCTGTTAACTGACCCGGCGTTGAAATAACACGAACATCAGTGATTCCGTTATCAGCAAGCATTTTTTCTGCGATTTCTCGGCCGCTCATTCCATTTCGTAATTGCAGCCTTGAATATAATTCGAATTTACTTTTAAGTTTTGAACTCACCATCCAGCTAAATAACATAATAGCTCCGGCAAGAATTAAATATCCACTTCCCATTTTATTAACTTTTTTTGATTGATTTTAAATTTACAAAAGAAACAGCAAATTATAAACCATTTTAACAAAATGTCATTTTGGCATTTTTTCGGACATTTTAGTCCAAAAGATTATTCTTTAAAAGCAATGTTATTAGTTCTGCTACGTTTTTGGTCTTGTATTTTTGGAGAATATTACGTCGGTGTGTCTGTACGGTTAAGAAACTCAAGAAAAGTTCATCGGCAATTTCTTGTGTTTGTTTTCCTTTTGAAAGCAGTATTGCAATGTCTTTTTCCCTTCTGCTTAAACTCGGAACCACATCCAAATCTTCAGATAAAGGCTGGCTTACAATTGTTTTAACTTCATCGCTAAATACGATTTCACCATCAATAGCTTTGTAAATACAGTCTTTGAATTCGTCAAAAGAAGCATTTTTAAGAATATAACCGTTTCCGCCGTTTCGGATAAACTGCATTACTAAACTTCTTTCAGACTGACTGCTCATACCGATAATTACAATTTCAGGAAACTTCTGTTTAATAGATTTACATAAATCAATTCCTGTAATAACCGGCAGAAAAATATCTACTAGAATTACATCTACTTTATTGTTTTCAATATAATCCAGGAGCGTTACCCCCGAATGCATTTTCTGTACAATTTCAACATCATCCAGATCCGAAAGCAATCCTGTAATTCCTGATATTACAATTGGATGATCGTCTACCACGACCATTTTATATTTTTTACTCATTTTCCTGTTTTTCGTTTAATACATTCAATTCAATATAAATTGAAGTTCCTTCGTTTATTTTACTATCAATTTCGAGTTTTCCGTTTAGGAATTCCACGCGATTTATAATGTTTTTTAACCCCATTCCTTTTTTCTTTTTAGAATCCGAAACATCAAATCCTAGTCCGTTATCCTCAACAGTTATAAAAAACACATCTTTATTCTGCGAACAGGAAACTAAAACCTGAGAGGCATTGGCATATTTCAAAGCATTATTCAAAAGTTCCTGAATAATTCTGTAAATCATAATTTCGTCAGTTTTAGATAATTTTGATTTTTTAATCAGATATTGAAATTCGATTTTGGTAACTGCATTTGAATTTGCAGCACATAAATCTCTCAAAGCATGCTCCAGACTCAGTTCTAATAATGTTTCAGGCATTAAATTCTGAGATATATTTCGAAGTTCTTTAATTGAATTATCCAATAAATTCCCTACTCCTGGCAACGCCTCTCCTTTTTCTTTCTGCGCCAGATTTAAATGAATTTTCAAACTCGAAAGCATACTTCCTAAACCATCGTGTAAATCTCTGGCAATACGCTTTCGTTCTACTTCTTCGCCTTGAATCAATGCCTTTGAAACAGATAATTTATGTCGGTTTTCAAAGGCTTTTAATTCCTGTTTTAAATTGATTTCTTTCTGGGCACTTAATTTCTTTTGGTTTTTATTGAAAATCCACAGAAACAAAACGGTAAGAAATAAAAGAAAAGACAAAACGGCAAAAAGAATTGAGTTCAAGTGATTGTTATAGACCATTAAAGCTGCTTTTTCGTTTTCTGACTGCAGCAGTGTAATTTTCTTTTCGCTTTCGGCTTTTTTGTATTTGGCCTCAAGTTCTACAATTTCAGTTTTAAACTTGGTATTGTTTAAACTGTCATTGATCACATTGTATTTGTTAGAATAGTAATAGGCTTTATCGTATTCTTTTGTAGCGTTATAAAGTTTAGCCATTTCATTGTAGTAATCTTTTTTTTCTACAATAAAAGGCGTGTTGGCTAATAAATAATCAATATTATTTTTGGCTTTCTCGTAATTCTTTAATTTAAAAAGTACTTCATATTCAGCAAACTTTAATCGGTTTAAGGCAATTGTATTGTGATGTTTTTCTGCCGCTTTAATTCCTTTTCCGTAACTTTTTAATGCTTCGGTACATTTATTTTGTTTGGCAAAATAAAGTCCTTCCGAATAATAATACGAATCGTTAAGATTGGATTCTGGGAAATCTTTTAAAGTCGAAAAAGCTTTATCGAGAACTTTTTTGGCATCATAAAAATGCTTCAGCTCGACTAAGTTTTCGGCATTTATAATATAGGTTTCCATTTTCGATTCGGCCAAAGTAGGCGTTTTTCTCAATGCCCTTTCGATGTATTTTTGAGCTTCACTTAAATATTCATTGGCTTTTTCGCGTTCGCTGGTATTCATAAAAATAATAGCAACCGCTTTGTATAAACCGCTTATAAGTTCATAGTCCCTGCTTTTTTTGGCTATTGGGATAGCTTCATTAATCAGCAGTTTCATATATGCCTTTTCGTTGTTTTTTCGCTGCTGCATAATACCATAATTCTGAAGTATTACGGCACGAAGTCTAAAAGCTTCGGTATTAAAATATTTTTTAAGCTTTTCGTTTGCTCTTAAAAGTTCTTTTTCAAAACCATCAACATCGCCTTTTTCTAAAAAGCTGGTAGAATTGTAATAAATGGAAGCGTCTTGTAAAAAAGGGAATTTATTTTTGAGTGTATTCGCTTGTTTTAAATATTGTTTTGATTTTTCGGCATCCTGAACCATCAAATACAATTTCGATAATCTAAAACTATAAAGACTTTTTAAGCTGTCGGACTTTGTATTTTTAGTCACCTTTGCGATACTATCAATATAAACAGAGTCATCATCGAGAGAAAGAATAACCTGTGAATATGAAAAGGCGGATAAAAATAAAAAGAGGATTACAAAGTAGTTTTTCTTCATAGAATGAGATTTCTCCAAATTTATTAAATTAAAAACCGTACAAAAAAGGATTTTTACTTTTTTACCTGATTACAGGTAATATAAAATGCATTTTATCAGGTATTGCCCTCTCTCTAATAAGCGCTTAATTTTGTTTAAACAAATTTATTAATTATAAAAATGTTTATTATGAAATCAGTTTTAAAAACACTTGCTATTGTATTAACACTTGCTTTTACAGCAGTTTCTTGCAGCAGCGATAACGATAAAGATGACAATTCAGCAGGAGCTTCAAGAGATGTAAAATACGAAATTACAGGAAATTACACCGGAAGTCTTTCTGCAACCTACATTGAAAAAGGTGGAAATGCTTTAAATGAGGACGTTAACTCTCTTCCATGGACTAAAGAATTTACAGCTGAACCTAAATCTATGGGAGCTTCAGTAAGTGCTAGCGGAAACGGAGGAGTTACAGGACAAACAATTACTGTAAAAATGATAGTTGGCGGTAAAGTAGTAAACGAGTTAACTGCCACAGCAGATAACAGTGGAATTATTGTAGCAGCGCTTACTGCTCACGTATTTCCTCAATAAATTTTAAAGGTTAGAATTTAATTTTTTGTTTTTGGTAAGAGTAAAGCTTCGTAATTTTTTTACGAAGCTTCTTTTTTTTATTCTCCTAATTGATCGTTTACTTCTTCAAACTTTTCAATCAGGCTGTTTATTTTATCCTGCTGCTTCTTAATTTGTTTTGGACGAATGAAGAACCAGTTGAACAACATCCACAATAGTGTAATTCCGTAGGTTAAACCTGCTCCTAAAACACTCATTCGGCTGGCGTATTCATACATGTACAAACAAATGCCTACGGTTAACATTACAAAGTAGAAACTCATCATTTTGGTTTGCAAAAATTGTTGTTTCTTTTTAATGGCAATTAGCTTTTGCAGATATTCTTGATTGGTTTGCGTTGCATCAATATTTTTATAACTGCTTAGTAATTTGTTATACACAAACAGATAAATCACCATGGCAAGAATTACTAGAACAATTCCAATTTTAGTCGAAATAAACTGCGGCTGATAATATATCCAAATAAATATTATAAAAGCACTTGTCAAGCCAAGCAGAATATTGCTAATCCATAAACTGCGCAAAGCTGCTTTTTTAAACTTACTCACTCTCATTAGCAAATCCTGCATATCGGGTTGATTTATGGTTTGTTTTTTCCATAAATCTTTAAAATTTATAGTGTTATCGTTGTCCATTTTCTTTAAATTTTTGAGTCAGTTTTTCTTTTATTCTGTGAATTTTCACTCTAACATTGGCTTCTGAAAGTCCGACGATTTTAGCAATTTCATTTTGTTTGATATCTTCTAATTCTAATGAAATAATGATACGATCGGTTTCTGGAAGTTCAGCAATACATTTATACAAAAACTGGATTTGTGGTTCTAATGAATATTGTTTTTCTTCTGAAAGATGAATTGGCAGTTCTGATTTTGGAAAACGTTTTTGTTTTTCAATCTGCCTCAAGCAATTATTCGAAGCAATTCTAAAAATCCAAGTTCCAATTGCTGATTCGTTTCTGAAGGTTTCGAGTTTCTGCCAGACAATTATAAAGGTTTCCTGAGCCAGATCCTGCGCTGCATCGTAATCGTTGACAAATCCCATGCAAAGCCTGAAAATTCGATCCCAATACGTTTTGTAGATTTGTTCAAATTCCATTTTTACGATTTTAAAAAAGTACTTAATTGCTGTAAATACCAAGCTGTATCATCGTACATAATAAAATGCAGCCCATTTGTGGCGTATTGAAAATTAGCCGTTTTTAAATTTTTATACTGATCTTCAATAGTCGGTTTTAAATTTATAAAATAAGATTCTAATAGAATTAAAGCTGGACATTTTATCTGTGCGATTCTGTTTCTTAAATCGACATTATAGAAATCACAAAACATTTGTCCAAAAGTCGTTCTGTCTGATTTCATACTCCAGTCCACCACCATATCCAATTTGGTTTGATTTTGCAAAAGTCTTGGCATGGTTTGTTTCTGCATATCGTAAAATTGATCATTGGTCATTCCTGTGATTTGACTTACCGAGGCCGAACAATCGTTATTCTCTTTTGATTTAAAAGCGGGATCAGTCATGGCAGCCAGACAAGGAAGCGCATCTACGACTACAATTTTACCAATTAAATCGGGATAATCAGATGCAAGAGCAAGTGCCAGTCCGCCGCCCATACTGTGACCAATTACAATGGGTTTGTCAATTTTATTTTCTTTAATATAATTAGCGATTCCGGTTTTCCATTTTTCAAATGAGGCATTTGGCTGTGGCTGTCTTCCGGCAAAACCAGCCATTGTAAGTGTATAACAAGTAAATTGATTTTCGAATGTGGCTCTGGTTTCATTCCAAACGTCACCAGAAGAGGCGAAACCCGGAATAAATATAATAGATTGATCTCCGCTTCCAGTTTTTAAAACTTCAAACGGAAATTGTTTGGTTTGTCCGAAAACATTTAAACATAATGCTGAAAATAAAAATGCGATAATTAAGATGATATACTTTTTCATTTTTAATAGTTTTTAAGTTGTTAATTAAATCGGATCCGTGCTTTTGATACGGCAACTATTAAAATGTTACAGATTTTTTTAAAATTTCAATAAAAAAATTCCAAATCCCAATGTTTGTGAGGGAAATTCCAATATTTAAATCCCAAATTCCAAAATGATTCGGGTAATTTTCCGCCACGACTCGAGCGATAACGAACAGGCAAAGCAATTCACGAATGAATTGAATAAAAATTCGTGAATTCGTGGCGGAAAAAAAACATAAAAAAAATCCCAAACCCCAATCGTAAAATTGGAATTTGGAATTTTTATATTGAAAATTAATTTGGTTATCCTACCAAATTGATGATTTTCCCAGGAACAATAATTACTTTATTTGGTGTTCTACCATCTAATTGTCTTTGTGTTCTTTCGTCTTTCATGACGATTTCTTCGATTTGCGCTGCGGTTAAATCCAAAGGTAATTCGATTGTGAAACGCATTTTTCCGTTGAAAGAAACTGGATATTCTTTATTGGTTTCAACCAAATGTTTTTCTTCAAAAACAGGAAACGCAACCTCAGAAATTGAAGTTGTATGTCCTAATTGCGACCATAATTCTTCAGCAATATGCGGCGCATAAGGTGAAACCAAAATGGCTAATGGTTCTAAAATCGCTCTTGAATGACAATTTTGAGAAGACAATTCATTAACGCAAATCATAAACTGAGAAACTGAAGTATTGAAAGAGAAATTCTCAATATCCTCTGCTACTTTTTTGATGGTTTTATGCAACGATTTCAAGTTGTCTTTTGTTGGTTCGTCGTTGTTTACGATTAGACCATTGTCATCAAAATACAATCTCCATAATTTTTTAAGAAACCCAAAAACACCTGAAATACCAGCCGTATTCCAAGGTTTTGCCTGCTCCAATGGCCCTAAAAACATTTCATACAAACGTAATGTATCTGCACCATATTCTGCACAAATATCATCTGGAGTTACTACATTGTATTTCGATTTTGACATTTTTTCAACTTCGCGGCCTACAATGTATTTTCCGTTATCATCTAAGATAAATTCCGCATCAGCATAATCTTCTCTCCAAGATTTGAATTTTTCAACATCTAATTCATCAGAAGAATTCACCATTGAAACATCAGCATGGATTGGCTGTACTTTATGATCTCCAATTTTATTTTTAGATACAAAACTATTCGTTCCTTCGATTCTGTAAACAAAAGCACTAGTCCCTAAAATCATTCCCTGATTAATCAGTTTTTTGAATGGCTCTTCGGTTGGCGCAAAACCTTTGTCTTTTAAGAATTTGTTCCAGAAACGAGAATACAATAAGTGGCCCGTTGCGTGTTCGCTTCCTCCAATGTACAAATCTACACTTTCCCAATACGCCAAAGCTTCTTTACTTGCAAATTCATTTTCATTGTGCGCATCCATATAACGCATCCAATACCATGAACTTCCCGCCCAACCTGGCATTGTATTCAATTCTAAAGGAAAAATATTGACATTGTCTATCAACTGAGTACTAACCACTGAATTCTGAACACTGTCCCAAGCCCAAACTGCAGCATTTCCTAATGGCGGCAATCCGTCTTCGGTTGGTAAATATTTCTCTACTTCTGGCAAAATAATTGGCAAGTGTTGAGAATCGATCATTTTTGGAAGTCCATTCACATAATACACTGGGAATGGCTCACCCCAATAACGCTGACGAGAGAAAACAGCATCACGCAAACGGTAATTGGTTTTTCCAGTTCCCTGACCAATTTCTTCCAGTTTTTCGATCGCTTTTTTAGTTCCCTCTTTATAATTTAATCCGTTTAAGAAATCAGAATTTGCGATTTCAACGTTGTCTTTAGATCCGTAAGCGGCTTCAGAAATATCAACATTGGCAAAAATGTTTTTAACTTCTTGCATTCCGTTTTGGCCTTTAAAGAAATTAGCAAAAGCATAATCTCTTTCGTCGCCGCAAGGAACCGCCATAACCGCTCCTGTTCCGTAACCTGCCAAAACATAATCCCCAATCCAAACCGGGATTGGTTCTTTTGTGAACGGATGTTCCGCATAAGCTCCTGTAAATGCACCTGAAATCGTTTTTACATCAGCCATACGTTCACGTTCAGAACGTTTAGACGTTTTTTCGATATACGCTTCAACTTGGGCTTTTTGTTCTGGAGTTGTAATTTTAGCCACCAAATCATGCTCTGGTGCCAAAGTCATAAAGGTTACTCCGAAAATAGTATCAGGTCTTGTTGTGAAAACTGAAATAGTTTCTGGTTGTTGGTTGTTGGTTGTTGGAATTACATTGAAAGTAACCATTGCTCCAACACTTTTTCCAATCCAGTTTCTTTGCGATTCTTTGATCGATTCGCTCCAGTCAATATCATTTAAACCATTAAGCAAACGCTCTGCATAAGCAGAAATTCGCATGCTCCATTGTGTCATTTTTTTACGGATAACCGGAAATCCTCCACGTTCTGAAACTCCATTTACGATTTCGTCATTAGCCAAAACAGTTCCTAAACCAGGACACCAGTTTACTTCTGTTTCTGCCAAATAAGTCAATCTGTATTGTAAAAGGATTTTTTCTTGTTCGTCTGATGAAAGCGCATTCCATTCTTCTGCTGAGAAAACAGCAATATTATCATCAGAAACTGCATTTACATTGGCATTTCCTTCTTTTTCAAAAACAGAAACTAATGTTGCAATATCTTCGGCTTTATCAGAATTTTTATTGTACCAAGAGTTGAACAATTGAATAAAAATCCATTGTGTATGTTTGTAATAATCTGGATTTGAGGTACGAACTTCACGTCCCCAGTCAAAAGAAAAACCAATTTTATCCAATTGTTTTCTGTAACCAGCAATTTGTTTTCCTTCTTTATCTACGCCGCCGTCAATGTTTACGCGAGTTGTATCTTCTGGACGCTGACCTGTTTGAATTGCATATTGTTCTGCTGGCAATCCGAAACTATCGTATCCCATCGGATGCAAAACATTAAAACCTTGATGTCTTTTAAAACGAGAATAAACATCTGAAGCAATATATCCCAGCGGATGCCCAACATGCAGTCCTGCTCCTGATGGATAAGGAAACATGTCTAAAACATAATGCTTCGGTTTAGCTTCGCTCTGTTCGGCTTCGCCTCGAGTTTCAGAATTGTTTTTGGCAGCAAAAGTTTGATTTTCTGCCCAATACTTCTGCCATTTGGCGTCTATTTCGTTTGGATTGTATTTCATTTCTAAGTGACTAAGATTCTAAGCTACTAAGGTTCTAAGCTTTTCACTAATTAATTTAAGCCGCAAATTTACATTTATTGTGCATTGTAGCAAAGCTATTTACATTGACAAACAAAATAAAATAACAATTATGCATTCAAGATTAGTAAAAAAGCGCATTTGTTTGAATCATAAATACTTATTTATATCAAAATTATGGATCAAAACAGACCATACACGTACAAAAATTTGGAGCTTGCATTTTAAATAGCTCAACATTAAAATATTTTGTGCTCTTTATAATTAAATTACTTTTTTACCACTAAAATGGACTTTTTATTCGATAACGAATCGTACATTTATAGTATAAAAGTTTGTTATTAACTTTAAATAAAGAAATTCTTTATTATTTTTACCACATAATTTAAGCATACTATGAGTTCTAACTTTGATAAATTTCAAAAACGCAGGTTAATTTCCTCTTATTTTTCGGTAGTATTAAGTGTCTTTCTAGTTTTATTCCTTTTAGGAGTACTGGGATTATTTATTATTAATTCTAATAAACTGGCTGACGATTTTAAAGAAAAAATTGCAATGACCGTTTTCTTTAAAAATGAAGCAAACGATAGTATTATCAAAGCTTTTAATACTGAATTGAAAAGAGCACCTTATGCTAAATCATTTGTCTATGTCACAAAAGAAAAAGCAGCGAAAGAACACACTGATATTATCGGCGAAGATTTCCTTACATTTTTGGGAGAAAATCCATTATTGAATTCTTATGATATTCATTTAAAAGCAGATTATGTTGAAAGAGACAGCATTTTGGAAATTGAAAGCAATCTGCGTAAAAACACTATGATTTCTGATATTGTTTATGACAAACAATTGGTAAATCTGGTAAACGACAACATCAAAAAAGTTAGTATGTGGATTTTGATCATCAGTGGTTTCTTAACAGTTATCGCAGTATTATTAATCAATAGTTCACTGCGTTTATCGATACACTCAAACCGTTTTATTATTAAAACCATGCAGATGGTTGGCGCGACAAAATCTTTTATTCGCAAGCCATTTGTAATGAGAAGCGTAAAATTAGGAATGCTTGGGGCAGCTTTAGCAATAATTGCTTTAATTGCTCTTTTAGGATATGTAGAAACTAATTTTCCTGGTTTAGGAATCTTAGAAGATAAAGCTTTAATCGGGTTGGTGTTAGTAGCCGTTTTTGGATTAGGGGTTTTAATTACATGGGTAAGCACACATTTTGCAACACAACGTTTCTTGAATTTAAGAACTGACGATCTTTATTAATTTAGATTGCAGATTTTAAATTTTAGATTGAAAAGGCCTTCGACTTCGCTCGGGCTGACAAACATAGACAAAATAGCCTCTGACTTTGCTCACGCTAAAAAATAAATAAAAAATGAAAAACGATAATAATAAAGAACAACAGCAAAAACAAGAATTCCTTTTTGACGGGATTAACTACAAAATCTTATTAATCGGAATTGCCGTTATTACTTTAGGATTTATTTTAATGTCAGGCGGAGGAAGCGATAATCCAAATGTTTTCAACGAAGATATTTTTAATTTTAGACGTATTCGTTTAGCTCCAACTACTGTTTTAATTGGTTTTGGAATCACGATATATTCTATTTTCAAAAAAACTAAATAAATAGATTTATAGATTTTGGACATCGCTAAGCAAAGCGAAGTATGAAATCTAAAATCTGAAATCTAAAATTCTAAATGAACACATTACAAGCTATCGTTCTTGCTATTATTGAAGGAATTACTGAATTTTTACCCGTTTCTTCAACAGGCCACATGATTATTGCCTCTTCATTTTTTGGAATCGCTAAAGACGATTTCACTAAACTTTTCACCATTGTAATTCAGCTTGGCGCAATACTTTCGGTTGTTATTTTATACTTCAAACGTTTCTTTCAAACATTTGATTTCTACTTTAAACTTTTAGTTGCTTTTATCCCTGCTGTGGTTTTAGGATTATTATTGAGCGATTTTATCGACGATTTGTTAGAAAATCCAGTTACAGTTGCGATCTCTCTTTTAATTGGAGGTATTATTTTATTAAAAGTAGACGAATGGTTCAACAAACCAAATGATCCTGAAGTTTCTTCTGAAATCACATATGCAAAAGCACTGAAAATTGGATTTTTTCAATGTCTGGCTATGATTCCTGGAGTTTCACGAAGCGGTGCCAGTATTGTAGGTGGAATGTCTCAAAAATTGACCAGAACTTCTGCTGCCGAATTTTCATTCTTTTTAGCCGTACCTACCATGTTAGGTGCAACAGTAAAAAAATGCTATGATTATTACAAAGCCGGATTTGAATTGTCTCACGACCAGATAAATCTTTTAATTATCGGTAACATTGTTGCTTTTATTGTAGCTCTTCTAGCGATTAAAACTTTTATTAGTTTTTTGACTAAAAATGGTTTTAAAGTATTTGGCTATTACCGAATTATTGCCGGAATCATTTTATTATTGATTCACTTTTTCATTCACCCGCTTACGATTATATAATGGCACCTGAAGAATATTTAAACGGACAAGTTTTATTGATTGACAAACCATTAAAATGGAGTTCGTTTCAAGCTGTCAATAAATTAAAATACCTTTTGATTAATAAAGTTGGACTTCCAAAAAAGTTCAAAATTGGCCATGCAGGAACTTTAGATCCTTTAGCAACCGGACTTTTATTAATTTGTACTGGAAAATTCACAAAAAAAATCTCCGAGCTGCAAGGTCAGGCAAAAGAATATACAGGAACATTTTACATTGGAGCGACTACTCCATCGTATGATTTAGAAACTGAAATCGATCAGACTTTTCCAACTTCTCATATTGATGAAGCTTTGATTCATGAAACTGTAAAACAATTTTTAGGCGAAATCGATCAAAAACCGCCTATCTTCTCGGCTATTAAAAAAGATGGTGTTCGTTTGTACGAGCATGCGCGTGCAGGAGAATCTATAGAAATCGAAAGCCGAAAAACGACCATTCATGAATTTGAAATAACTAGAATTGCCTTACCTGAAATTGATTTTAGAGTAGTCTGCAGTAAAGGAACTTATATTCGTTCATTGGCTTATGACTTTGGAAAAGCCATGAATTCAGGTTCTCATTTAACAGTTTTGCGACGAACAAAAATTGGCGATTACGACGTAAAAAATGCAATTGACATCACGTTATTTGAAGAAAGCCTGAAATAGATTTATAAAAAATGCAGGAAGTGTAATCTCTTACAATGACTTTAAAAGATTTTTTTTATTGCTAGATCACATTATTTTGAACTCCCCAGAAAAGAAATTAGCACATCACTCCAAAAAGTAATGTGCCGACTTCTAAAATAATGTTATCCCATACTTATTTATTTTAATTAATAGTGAGGAACATTTTTCCCTCCGAATAAGTATGCAGAAAAAAAATCATAAAACCTTTCGAATAACTTTTTCATAATAGTGAATTTTTAAATGGTTAGAGTTAAAATAGACACCAGTACAAGCAGTAAATCAAAAAATATATAATAGAAGTGGGATCATGACAGCAAGTTACAAAATTTTATAATAGAAAAAACATTTTCTGATTTTTTTTAAAACCATTACAACATTTATTATCAATACTTTAACATATCACAACTTCAGACATTTATTACAAAAATAAAAACATTATAATCGGTTATATTTTATATTTTCCATAATCTCCACAAGCTCTTGTTGAACAGAAATTCCCTTATCGGCCAGATACCATAATTGTAAATCTGTTTTTATTTTCTCGTCAATGGCTCCAACATCTCTTTTATGATTGTTCATCAATTCTGTTGCGCCTTTTGGTCTTGGTCCCCAATCCGCACGAACAATTCCGGCTTCTTTACAAATAACAATGACTTTTGGGATTGCTCTTCCGCCATTGGTCAGATACTGGTTCATTAATTCGTCGTTTTCGTCCCGAAGTACGATTCGAAGATCAATTTTTTTATTTGATGCTAAAGCCATCTTATTCAAAATAGGCAAAATCTGCGCTGCATCTCCGCACCAGCCTTCAGAAATCACAAGCCAGATATAATGATTATTTAAGTGCTGCAGTTTTGAAATAACATCTTCAGAAATGGTGATGGTTTTTTCCAGTCGGTTCATTCTTGCTTCGTTAAGCTTAGAATAATTGGTAAGGCTTTCAGATTGTTGGCTTCCGGTTGATTTACCTTCAGAAAGCAGATCAGTAACTAATTTTCGATATTCAACATACGAATGACTATTGAATAATGCTTTGGCTACAATACTTTTCATAGATATTTATTTTGCTACTATAAAATTACGGATTTTCGAACGATCTGAGAATGACTTTTGTCACATTCAATCTAAAAAAATCAAAAAAGTCTTTATAAAAAATTCAATCCCAGGTCTAATTAATTTTTTGTAAATTATTTTTAAAAATCAGAATATGTCTATATTTGCACAAATTAACGCAACACACAATATGAAATATAAAAGAATTCTTCTAAAACTTAGCGGAGAGGCCTTAATGGGTGATTTACAATACGGAATTGACCCGAAAAGATTAGGCGAATATGCAGATGAAATTAAGCAGATTCACGACAAAGGAGTAGAAATTGCTATCGTTATTGGAGGAGGAAATATTTTTAGAGGCGTTGCCGGTGCAAGCTCAGGAATGGACAGAGTGCAGGGAGATTACATGGGAATGCTTGCTACTGTAATTAACGGAATGGCTTTGCAGGGCGCACTTGAAGACAAAGGAATGAAAACGCGTTTGCAGACTGCTTTAAAAATGGAATCTATCGCAGAACCTTATATCAAAAGAAGAGCAGATCGCCACCTTGAAAAAGGCAGAATCGTAATTTTTGGTGCCGGAACTGGAAATCCATACTTTACAACTGATACCGCAGCAGTTTTAAGAGGTATCGAAATCAATGCTGATGTAATTTTAAAAGGAACCCGTGTTGATGGTGTTTACGATTCAGATCCTGAAAAAAATGCAGCAGCCGTAAAATTTGATTTCATTTCTTTTGATGATGTAATCAAAAAAGGATTAAATGTAATGGACACTACTGCTTTTACTTTAAGCCAGGAAAACAAACTTCCAATTGTTGTTTTTGATATGAACAAAATTGGAAACCTTCTAAAAATCTGCGAAGGTGAAAACATTGGAACTGTAGTAAATATATAGTCGTCAGTAAAGTTTACAGTCACAGGTGCTGACTTTAACTGAAACTGAGAATAAAAAACTGAAAACTAAAAAAAATGACTGAAGAAATCGATTTTATATTAGAAAGCACTGAAGAATCTATGAACGGTTCTATTGCACACTTAGAAAAAGAATTTCTAAATATTCGTGCAGGAAAAGCTTCTCCAGCAATGCTTGGAGGTGTTTTTGTTGATTACTACGGATCTGCAACACCACTTTCTCAAGTATCAAAAATTAGTGTTCCTGATGCTAGAACAATTACATTACAGCCGTTTGAAAAAAACATGCTGTCTGCAATTGAAAAAGCAATTATGGTGGCTAATATTGGTTTCAACCCAATGAACAACGGAGACGTAATCATCATCAGTGTGCCACCTTTAACAGAAGAGCGCCGTCGTGATTTGGCAAAACAAGCCAAAGCAGAAGCTGAAGATGCAAAAATTGGTATTCGTAACTCTCGTAAAGATGCTAATACAGACATTAAAAAGTTAGAAAAAGAAGGAACTTCAGAAGATATCTGTAAATCTGCAGAAGAAGAAGTGCAAAACTTAACAAATGCATACATCAAAAAAATTGACGAATTATTAGCTTTAAAAGAAGCTGAAATCATGAAAGTCTAATTTTTTGAAAATGAAATTTAAAAATCCGTTTGGTCAAAGTGTGCCAAACGGATTTTTTTATTATTACTTTTGCATACCAAAATCAAATTTTATTCGTTTCTGACACTATATAATTCTGTATGAGGCTTTTTTGTTTCTTAACTTTATTTTTTACGCTTAGTATTCAGGCGCAGTTTCAAATAAACGGAATTGTAACCGATGCAGACAACAAACCTCTTCCGTTTGCAACCATTACTACTGTAGATAACAACAATACAATTACAGATGTCGACGGAAAATTCATTTTAAATTTCAGTTCAAAATCAAGTTTTTTTACGGTTTCTTATATTGGTTTTCAAACTAAAAAAATTGCTATAGACGAAAACAAAAAGTTTTATCCGATTTCTTTAGTGCAAAAAACAGATGATTTAAAAGAAGTGGTGGTTTCAAATGAAAATCCAGCTTTGACGATAATCAAAAAAGTTATTGCCAATAAGAACAATAACAACCCACAGAAAAAGCTCAAAACTTTCGAATATAAAACTTATAATAAACTTATTGTTACCGCAAATCCTGATTCAATTCAGGGAAGAATAGATTCTTCTGCCACTTATAAAGATCTTGAGAAAAAGAAAATCAACATCGATTCATCTGATTATAAGTTCAAAGAAATCATTACCAAACAACATTTATTTCAAACTGAAAAAGTTTCACAATACCAATTTGGCGATCATAAGCTTAAGGAAACAGTGCTTGGCACCAAAATAGCTGGTTTTAAAAATCCTATTTATGAAGTTATAGCTTTTAACCTGCAGTCGATTTCTATTTACGATAATAAATATGAACTTTTTGAAACCAAATACGAAA
This sequence comes from Flavobacterium endoglycinae, assembly GCF_017352115.1. Taxonomy (NCBI): domain Bacteria; kingdom Pseudomonadati; phylum Bacteroidota; class Flavobacteriia; order Flavobacteriales; family Flavobacteriaceae; genus Flavobacterium; species Flavobacterium endoglycinae. The sequence continues at coordinate 3,014,808 of NZ_CP071448.1, read as the reverse complement.
ACCCAATTTCGAATACCGCTCCTGCTTCGTATAATTACAAACTTCTTGACACCGTAAACATAAAAGGCCGCGAAACTTTTATGATTTATTTTAAACATAAAAGAAAAAGCTCTGGTCTTGAAGGTGTTTTGTATATCGACCAAGAAAATTTTGCCATTGCAAAAGCAGTTATGCGTATTAAAGGCGTTTTAGACATTAGCGGTATTCATGAATTTGAATATGTGCCGAGCGAAAAGATATGGTTTCAGAGCAATACCACTTTCAAAATTGTAAAGGGAAAAAATGATGATGATATTAAAATTTTAGGAGGTACCATTCAATTTGACGGCGATATCTCTGACGATTTTGAGCCGAGAAAAAAAACTGCTTCGGATTTTACCTATTTGCTTTCTGAAAGCAACAATTTCGATATTCATTATAACAATCCCACTGTTATTAAAAATCCATCACTTTATATTGAAATTAAAGATGATGCGAGCCAGAAACCTGAAGAATTCTGGAATACTTACCGAAAAGCAACATTAGACGAAAAAAGCGAAAAAACTTATGAATTGCTAGACAGTTTATCTGTAAATCGAAGAATTGAAAAACGTCTTGGTTTTGGCCGAAAAATATTAAACGGTTACATTCCAGTTGGTCCAGTTGATCTGGATTTGAAGAAAATAATCAGCTATAATAATTATGAAGGATTCCGTTTGGGACTTGGAGGCATAACTAATGAGAAATTTTCAAAAAACTTCAGAATTGAAGGATATAGTGCTTACGGAACAAAAGATGGTGTTGTAAAATACAATCTGGGCATTGGATTTTTATTAGACAAAAACACCAACACTTGGTTAAACGGATCGTATACTGATGATATTCGAGAGATTGCGAGTACCGTTTTTGCGGTTGACAAACGTGTTTTTAAAATCTATGATCCACGACCAATCAACATTAGTACTTTCTATAAATACGACAGCTGGAAAGCCAATATTCAAACGAAAATTATTCCGAAAACAGAAGCGGTTGTTGAATTAGCCAGAACGTATGTTGAACCTAAGTTCGATTATCTTTTTAATTACAACGAACATTTGTATTCAAATTATATTATGACAACGGCAATGGTTTCTATTGTTTGGGCGCCTTTTAGCGATTTCATGCAGACACCAACCGGAAGAAATGAATCAGATAAACGATTTCCAAGATTTACATTTCAGTATACGCAAACGCTGCCAAACGTTTTAGGAAATGATTTTACTTTTGGAAAAATAGATTTCAAAACCGAATACGAAAAGAAGTATTTAAACGGACAAAAAACAAGTCTGCTTTTACAAGGTGGTTATGCAATGGGCGATGCCCCGTTAACGCATTTATACAACACAATGCCCAACAACCTTACGAAAGAAACCGTAATACAGCGTATTACTTTTGCGGGAAGAAACAGTTTTGAAACGATGTTTTTTAATGAGTTTTTCTCGAGTCAATATGTGTTTTTTCAGGCCAAACACGGATTTAAACGAATGCAGATCGTGAAAAAAGTAAGTCCTTCTTTGGTTTTGGTTACCAGAATGGCTTGGGGACATATGGAAAATCCGGAACAACATGTTGGTCCTTCTTATAAAACTTTAGACAAAGGTTTCTTCGAGTCTGGTCTTGAGCTCAACAAAATCTACAAAGGTTTTGGTCTAGGCGGATTCTATCGTTACGGACCGAATCAATTATTGAAATTTGAAGATAATATCGCGGTTAAGATTTCTTATGTTATTGATCTAGGGCTTTAAATTCCAATTTTAAAAATTCCAAATTACAATACTTTCTTAAACTTTTTTTTCGCCACGAATTCACGAATTTCACTTCTTAACTTTGCGCAGTTTAGCACTAGATTACACAAATTTTTACAAATAATTAAGTAGTAATTCGTGAAATTCAACTAGAATTTTAAAAGGTTAAAGCAATGAAATTCGTGAATTCGTGGCTAAAAAAAATCCCAAATCCCAATCGCATTGCATTTGGAATTTAGGATTTATTTATGGGAAATTAGCCCTTCTAAGGTTTAAGAATCAAAACCGAAGGCGTATTATTCAGCCATGTACTTTGAGATTCTATAAGCTTTTTCCAGCTTTCTAAACTAATCATCATTAAATCCTGGCTTTCTAAAAATTCTTTTTTAAGCGTTCTGTCGTGCATAATCATAATGTGATTTGGAGCAATCTGTTCGATAGAACGTATTGTTTCCTGAATTTCGCGTGTATTTTTCACTTCGCCACTCGCATCAAGAACGATAATTTGTGAACCATTATTATTGATTAATTTCTTGGCATATTCAATTAAAAAAGCATCTTCTTTGGTAAAAACGGGAATAAATACCTGATTAACTTCTTCTAAATTCTTATCAATGAAAATACCAACCGGCATTTTTGTTTTCGCAAGAATATGACGGGTTCTTTCATCAAAAGGATTATTTTCAAACAAACCTTCTTTTCCAGTAAACTTATCAATCAAACGATCTGGATTTACAATTCGGGTTGTAAAACCAAGAATCTTTCCAAGCAATGTTCCGTCAAAAATCGATTGTCCCAAACCAACCAGTAATAAATCATATTCCCCTTGATTCGCAGCATCGACAATATCGGTATCAATATCATTAGACACTTTAAATAGACTTACCATATTCTGATTCAGTTTATGAGATTCATCAACAACCGGAACCAGCATTTTGCGTTCGTGTTCTTTTACATCAAACGAATGTATTTCGGTACTTAAAGACAAATGCATGGCAGTAACAATAGAATTGTCTTGTTGTTTTTTCACTAAACTATTAGCAATTTTCAACAGCTTTTTACCTCTTTCAGGTGTTGCGAAAGAAAGCAGCACTTTGTATTTGCTTTTATTGCCAATTTCCTGCGGAATAGCTGTTATTTTATCTTTAAATAGAAATCCGATAAAATCCAGAGCAGGTCCAGTCATAAAAGTAGTCACAAGAGCCATAATTACCATCATGGTAAAAACTTCTGTAGATAAAACGCCTAGATCATAACCAATATTTAAAACTACAAGTTCCATTAAACCACGAGTATTCATAAGAGCTCCAATTGCCAGACTGTCTTTCCAATTTTGCCCCACAAATTTTGCCGCCAACGCGCTTCCAAAGAATTTACCAATTACAGCAACTGCGATAATCAATCCTGTAATTTTCCATAATTCAGGATCATTCAAAAGACCAATCTGCGTTCGCAAACCTGTAAATACAAAGAATAATGGTAATAATACAATGATCGAAACATCTTCTACTTTTTCAATAAATATATTTCTGAATTTATTGTTTTCCGGCATAATTGCACCTGCAAGGAAAGCGCCAAACAAAGCATGAATTCCGATTAATTCTGAAGCATAAGACGAAATTAAAAGCGTAATAAAGAAAATCGCAACAACTGGTTTGTTTAAACTTTCGCGCGTTGCATTCAAATCTCCTACTCTTTTTAGGAACGGGCGAACGATTTTCAGCATGATAATCACATATAAAACCGCCATTCCAATTACATATAAAGAACTTGAAAGTGAACCTGCTTTTACGATCGCGATTACAACTGCCAGAATACACCAAGCGGTAACATCATCTGCCGCAGCGCAAGTAATGGCAATCGTTCCAAGTTTGGTTTTCTGCATGCCTCTTTCTTGAACAATTCTGGCTAAAACAGGAAAAGCGGTAATACTCATGGCAATTCCCATAAACAAACCAAAAGAAGAAAATTCAACACCTTTTGGAGCAAAAGTTTCATAAATAAAATAAGCTAATGTAACTCCCAATGTAAACGGAATTACGATACTCGCATGGCTGATAACCACCGCATCGTGTGCTTTGTTTTTTAAAACTTTCAAGTCTAATTCCATTCCAATCACAAACATGAAAAGAATTAAACCAATCTGGCTTAAAAACTGGAGATTTCCTAAAGATTCTTTTGGGAATAAAGCCGCTGAAAATTCTGGAAAGTACATTCCAACTAAAGAAGGCCCTAAAACAATTCCGGCAATCATTTCACCAATTACAGAAGGTTGTCCAATTTTTCTAAAAAACCATCCGAACAAACGTGCCGTTAGAATAATCGTTACAATTTGAGCCAGTAAAATTGCCAGAGGATGCTGAAGATTTTGCACCATCGAATTTAAAAAGTCATTCCAGTGGTTGCTTTCTACTTGCTTTTTTACAATTTCACGTCCAGTTTCGAGAGCCGCTCCTTTTGTAATAATCCAATACATCAGCGCTGTAAAACCACCAATCACTGTAACGTAGAATAAAGAGTTTTTAAACTTGTTCATAACGCATTCTTTTAATTTTATGCGGCAAATATCAGAACAGAACTTTACGTGAAAAAGTGATTTTTAAGCTAATTTTCAAACCATGTAACAAGACCGAAAAACTTTGTAATAAGTTATATTTTTACCTTTCTCAAAAAATCAGAACGATAGGTTTCGCTTAAAATCAGAGTCGTGTTTTTGTGGTTTTCTTCAACATGATGAAGGACAATTTCGTTATGATTAAAAAACTTAATGGCTTTTACGGCCACAATTTCTTTTTTATTGACACGGCAGAAATCAGTTTCGGGAAGTTCTTTTAAAAGCGTATCAAATTTTACATTTTTTAAATTCAGAAAACTGCCATCAGCCATTAAAACCGTTTTATCACGGCTGTCACTTAGAGCTGTTTTAATGTATTGAATTTTATTGAAATACAACAGCGTCTTTCCTTTATCAGTATTTAACTGAATGAATTTTTTAGCCGAATCTGATTTATCAAAACGTTCAAAAGCTTTTGTAATGGCTTTTTGCAGACGTTCTAATTTTACGGGTTTTGTAATATAATCGACCGCATCAATATTAAAAGCTTCTGCCGCATATTCTTTATATGCCGTGCAAAAAATCACCAGTTTGTCTTGTAGTTTTTCAGCCAGATGCAGACCATCAATACCCGGCATTTCTATATCCGAAATCAATAAATCGAAATCAAGATTAGAAACATCAGATAAAAGTTTCTCAGGATTGTTGTATGTCTTTACGATTTCCAGTTCTGGAATTTGTTCGCAAAGCATTTTTAGGTAGGTCAATCCCGGAATCTCATCGTCCAGAAGCAAGCATTTCAGTTTTGTATTCAAGTAAATCTATTTTTAGATGAGCAATATATACACCATTTTCTATAAACTTATCCAGTTTAAAATTATTCTTGTAAATGATGCGCAAACGATGTTCGAGTGTGGCTTGACCTAATCCGCTTCGTTCTTTTTTCAAAACCTTTTTATCTGAAATTTTATTCGAAACCGTCATAAAAAAAGCATTGTCTTTAAACTCAAACACAACCGAAATAAAAGCATCTGGACTTTGCAGATCGGCGTGTTTAAAAGCGTTTTCTATGAGATCAATTGAAATCAAAGGCGCCATCAAAGGCTGATCGTATAATTTATCTTCTTTATTAATATTGGTTTTAACCTTCAACTCAAAAAGCGGACTGATTTTAATTTTGTTGATTTCAATTAAATTCAACGCAAAATCAATTTCTTCTCTCGCTGTGACAAATTTATTTTTGCTTTCATACAAAATATAATCCAGAACATTTGCGAGTTTATCGAGTGCAAAATACGTTTGGTAAGCATGCGACTGAATTGAATTTAAAATATTTTTAAACAAATGCGGATTGAGTTTTGACTCTAAGTTTTCTAACTGAAGATCATTTACTTTTACTTCGAGCGCGTAGAAACTTTTTTCGGCATCATCCTTTGCTTTTTTGGCCTGCATGAGCTGGTACATCATGATACAAATAATGACAATCAGCAATAAAAGGATTGCTAAAAAAATAAAAGTTGTCGTATTGTTTTCCTGCATTGTATTTGTTTTTACTGCTGTAGATTTTGCAGATTAAAAAAATCGAATTCTTTTTCTTTCGATGTAATTTCAATACAAATATGAGAAAAGCAGATGATTCTATCGCAAAAATTACGAAATTATCGTCTGTAAAAGACACTGAAATTTGTGTTAACATTAAGTAAAATAGAGTTGATTATTTATGATTTCGAGCACTTTTCACTACATTTGCATCCATTTTTAAAGATTTATGAAAAACACTATTCAAGTTGGATTTTGGGAAAAACTAGCCCGAATTATACTTAAAAACAGAATAACAATTCTGATTATCCTTGCTGCTTTAACCATTTTTCTTGGTTTTCAGTGGAAAAACCTTTCTATGACTTATACTGAAGCAAACCTGCTTCCAAAAGATCATATCGCTAATAAAGAATATCAAAAATTCTTAGACAAATTTGGTGAAGAAGGAAATCTTGTTGTTATTGGTTTTCAAGATAAAAACTTTTTTACTCCTAAAAATTATGCGGCTTGGAATGAGTTAATGACAGGTTTAAAAAAATCAAAAGAAGTTGATTTAGTGGTTTCTTTAAATGATTTAAAAAAACTGGAAAAAGACACCGTTAACGAAAAATTTGTCTTAACGCCATTTATTGATCAAAGCAAAACCTTAGATCCTGCGTACTTAAAAAGTGTTCAGTATGATTTATTTCATAACCTGCCTTTTTACGAAGGACTTTTATTTAATAAAGAAAGTGGAAGTGTACGTTCTGCTATTTACATTAACAAAGCGCTGGTAAATACGCCTGAAAGAAAAACTTTTATACTTGAAAATTTAGTTCCGAAAATCAACAAGTTCGAAAAAACAACCGGAATTGATTTGAAGGTTTCCGGAATGCCGTACATCAGAACCATCAATGCTGACGACATGAAAGGCGAAATCGGACTTTTCATTGGTGCGGCTTTATTGACTGTTTCATTGATTTTCTTTTTCTTTTTCCGTTCGTTCAGAGCCACTTTTATTTCGATTTGTATTTTAATTGTCGGCGTAATCTGGTCCTTCGGAACACTTGGATTGTTTGGCTACAAAATCACGATTTTAACAGCAATCATTCCACCGCTGATTATTGTAATCGGAATTACAAACTGTATTTTCTTAATTAATAAATACCAGCAGGAAATTAAATTGCATAACAATCAGGCGAAAGCCTTGCAGCGTGTTATTTCTAAAATTGGAGTTTCGACTTTAATGACGAATCTAACAACGGCAATTGGTTTTGCAACATTCATGATTACAGGAAACGATTTGCTTTTCGAATTCGGAATGGTGACTTCAATCAACGTGATTTCTGTTTATTTACTGACACTTTTTATCGTGCCGATTATTTACAGTTTTCTGCCGCTTCCAAAAGAAAAACACTTATACCATTTAACGAAAACTTATATTTCAACTTTATTAAATGTGGTTGAAAATTTGGTAAAAACAAAGCGCAGATTCGTTTACATCATTTACGGTTTACTTTTAGTTTTCAGTGTCATTGGAGTTTCGCAAATGAAAGTTTCAGGAAGTTTAATTGGCGAAATGCCAAAAAGCGCTTCTTTCTTTAAAGATATTTTATTTTACGAAAAAGAATTCAACGGAGTTATGCCTTTGGAAATCATGATTGATACCAAAAAGAAAAAAGGCGTTATGAAAGCTTCTACGATTCGTAAAATGGACGAGTTGCAAAATACAATTGCTGAAATTCCAGAATTGGCAAAGCCAGTTTCTGTAGTGAATTTGGTTAAATATTCGAAACAAGCTTTCTACAACGGAAATCCAGAATATTACCAATTGCCAACTTCGCAAGAGCAGACTTTCATTTTAAGTTATGCTAAAAATGCAACGAAAAACAGCAAAGAAAATCTAATGAAATCGTATGTTGATTCGACTGGACAATATGCCCGAATCACCACTTTCATGAAAGATATTGGAACGGATGAAATGGCGAAAGTGGAGAAAAAATTACATTCTAAAATTGATGAAATTTTCCCAAAAGACCGTTTTGAAGTTACCGTTACTGGAAAAGCATTAGTATTCCAAAAAGGAACTTCATATTTGGTTGACAACTTAATCGAATCCTTAATTTTCGCAATTTTAACGATTGCTGTTCTGATTTTGTATTTATTCCGTTCTTTCAAAATGGTAATGGCTTCGGTAATTACGAATATTTTACCACTTTGCATTACGTCTGGATTAATGGGTTATTTTGGAATTCCGTTAAAACCCTCAACAATTTTAGTATTCAGTATTGCATTCGGAATCTCGGTTGATAATGCGATTCAGTTTATGGCAAAATACCGACATGACTTGCTACAAAGCGGCGGAAAAGTGAAGAAATCGGTTTTCAGTGCTTTAAGAGAAACTGGAATCAGTACTTTTTATACTTCCGTGGTTTTGATTTTAGGTTTTGCAACTTTTACCTTATCAAGTTTCAGCGGAACGATTGCTTTAGGAGGATTGATTTCTTGTACTTTAGCATTTGCGATGTTTGCTAACTTAGTGGTATTACCTTCTTTAGTTTTGACTTTTGAGAAGAAAAAAACTAAGAAAGAGGATTTGGAAAATTTGGAAAAATAAGAAATGGGATTCATTTTTAAAATTTTATACTTAACATATTTTATTTCATTAAATTATACTATTTATAAATTTTTGAATGTAAGCTTTATGGGCAACAGAAAGCAAATAATATACTTTGCAGGAAGTTTCATTCCTTTAATTCTGATTCATAAATATCTTTACATTAAAGAAATGATAAATCTGTTTTGCTTTGTTCTGTTAATCTTTTTCAGTTTATCACCAATCATAATGTATTTTATGAATAAAGATGCAATGAAATTGATTAGAAAAATGGTTGAGAAAAATCCAGATTTAAACAATTCTAAAAGATATGATTCTTTTAATAAATCGGTTGAATTTCAACAAAAGATGGTTATGCCAATAATGCTAACGCTATTTCAAGTCCTAATGATTATTAGCCCAGCATTACAAAAAGCAATTGCAAGATAACAAACATCTGCCGAGCGTTTTTTCAGAAAAACTTACTCTTTATCATTTTGTTTAAAAGATAAAGATACACGGATGACAGTAAACAACTTCTCAAATTAATTATTATCGATTATATTTGCAGTTGTTCAAAATGAATATTACTTAATATCAATTATATATAAAAATGAAACACACAAAAGTTAGAGACTTATTAAACAGTACGACGACGTTACAGGAAGTGAATGCAAAAGGTTGGGTGAGAACTTTTAGAAATAATCAGTTCATCGCTTTAAATGACGGTTCTACAATTAATAATATTCAATGTGTTGTTGATTTTGAAAATACACCAGAAGAGACTTTAAAAAGAATCACGACTGGAGCTGCAGTTTCTGTAATTGGAACTTTAGTTGAAAGTAAAGGTGCGGGTCAGAAATACGAAATTCAGGTTTCTAAATTGGAAATCCTTGGAGATTCTGATGCTGAGAAATTCCCAATGCAGCCTAAAAAACACTCTTTAGAATTTTTACGTGAAAATGCTCACTTACGCGTGCGTACAAATGCTTTTGGTGCTATTATGCGTGTGCGTTCGGTATTGTCTTACGCAGTTCACAAATATTTTCAGGATAAAGGTTTCGTATATGTAAACACACCAATTATTACTGGAGCTGATGCTGAAGGTGCTGGAGAAATGTTCCAAGTAACATCTTTACCGCTTGACAATCTTCCTAAAAATGAAGAAGGAAACATCGATTTCAAAAAAGATTTCTTTGGAAAACATACCAACTTAACGGTTTCTGGACAATTAGAAGGAGAAACTTTTGCTATGGCTTTGGGTCAGATTTATACTTTTGGACCAACATTTAGAGCAGAAAACTCAAACACTTCTCGTCACTTGGCAGAATTCTGGATGATTGAGCCTGAAGTTGCTTTCAACGACCTTGACGATAACATGGACTTAGCTGAAGATTTTATTCAGTATGTAATTAAATATGCTTTAGACCACTGTAAAGACGATTTGAAATTCTTAGAAGGAAGACTTCTTGAAGAAGAAAAATCAAAACCACAGGCAGAAAGAAGCGAAATGGCGTTGCTAGAAAAACTAAACTTCGTTTTAGAAAACAACTTCAAACGTGTTTCTTACACGGAAGCTATTGACATTTTAAGAGATTCAACTCCAAATAAAAAGAAGAAATTCCAATACCTAATCAACGAATGGGGAGCTGATTTACAATCAGAGCACGAGCGTTATTTGGTGGAGAAACACTTTAAATGTCCGGTAATTTTATACGATTACCCAGCAAATATTAAAGCGTTTTACATGCGTTTGAACGACAACACAGAACCAGGAAGAGAAACGGTTCGTGCAATGGACATCCTTTTCCCTGGAATTGGAGAAATCGTAGGTGGTTCTGAAAGAGAAGAGCGTTACGATGTTCTGGTTCAGAAAATGGAAGCGCTAGGAATTGACAAAGAAGAATTATATTGGTATTTAGATACCAGAAGATTCGGTTCTGCAACACACGCAGGTTTCGGTTTAGGATTTGAGCGTTTGGTATTGTTTGTAACAGGAATGACAAACATTAGAGACGTAATTCCTTTCCCAAGAACGCCTGGTAGCGCAGAGTTTTAATAGAAAGTTATAAGTTATTTGTTATGAGTTAAGCGTAAAACCTTAGCTCATAATATTTTAATAGAAAAAAAAATGTTATTGGTTATGCGTTACAATTCTTAACTCCTAACCCTTAACTCTTAACACAAACTATGCTAAAGCAATTTTTAAATTTAAAATTATCCCAAAAATTATCTCCACAGCAAATTCAGCTGATGAAGTTAATTCAATTGCCTACGCAAGCTTTTGAACAACGTTTATTAGAAGAAATGAACGAAAATCCAGCACTTGAAGCTGGAAAAGAAGATGAATACGAAGCTGACGAATATGCTAATGAAGACTACGACGATTATGATGATGCAGAATCTGATAGAATCGAAGCAGACGATATTAACATTGACGAATACTTAAGCGACGACGATACGCCTGATTATAAAACTCAGGTAAACAATTATAGTGACGACGAGGAACGCGAAACACCATTTGCGGCTCCAATTAGTTTTCATCAGGATTTAATCAATCAGTTGAATACTTTTATTTTGAATGATGAAGAGCGCGAAATCGCTGAATTCTTAGTAGGAAGTATTGATGACATGGGTTACATCCGCAGAAGCATTCCGGATATTGTAGACGATATGGCTTTTACTCAGGGAATTTATACTGATGAAGCAATGGTCGAAAAAATGATGACGGTAATTCATGAACTAGAACCTTCGGGAGTTGGTGCACGTGATTTGCAGGAATGTTTATTGCTTCAGTTAAAGCACAAAACACCAACCGAATATGTTGATTTAGCGATTGACATCATTGAAAATCAGTTTGATGCTTTCACGAAAAAACATTACGACAAACTCCTTCAAAAATACGGCGTTTCAAACGAACAGCTTAAAAAAGCAATTCATGAAATTGAAAGACTAAATCCAAAACCGGGCGGTTCTTTCACTGGAAATAATAAAGTAACTGAAAATATAGTTCCCGATTTCGCCATCAGAATTATTGACGGTGAACTGGAATTAACTTTAAACGGACGTAATGCTCCTTCCCTGCACGTTTCTAAAGACTATCAGGAAATGATGCAGACCTATAAAGATTCCAGAGATAAATCGGCGGCACAAAAAGATGCGGTTCAGTTTATCAAACAAAAACTGGATTCGGCAAAATGGTTTATCGATGCGATTAGACAGCGTCAGGAAACTCTTTTTGTTACTATGAATGCGATTATGCATTATCAGGAAGAATATTTCTTAGACGGTGACGAAACCAAACTAAAACCAATGATCCTAAAAGACATTGCCGATATGGTAGGTTTGGATATTTCAACAATCTCACGTGTGGCCAACAGCAAATATGTTGAAACCCCATACGGAACCAAACTGATTAAAGAATTCTTCTCTGAAGCTATGAAAAATGATCAAGGTGAAGATGTTTCAACTCTTGAAATCAAAAAGATTCTTCAAAATACTATTGAGGAAGAAGACAAGAGAAAACCGCTTCCAGACGATCAATTGGCAGAAATCCTAAAAGAAAAAGGATATCCAATTGCGAGAAGAACCATTGCTAAATACCGTGAACAGCTTGATATTCCGGTAGCAAGAATGAGAAAGAAAATTTAATTTTATTATATCTAAATTTAATATATCAGCCTGACAGATTTTAAAAATCTGTTAGGCTTTTTTTTAATTAGGTTGAATATTTAGATTGCGAAGAAATTTTCATATATCGCTCCTAAGGAGCTTTATATTCTTTGCGTACATTTTTCTATAGATATTTTATTCCGATGGAGCATTTTATCATACAACAAATTTTAGAGTTATACTGGTTAGATTCATAAGATCAAAACGATTATATATAAACAAGGCGACAATATAACATCTTTTAAATTGCCGCCGCGAGGCTAAATAGGTATAGAGTTTTATCAAGCCTCAAGATAAAAGCTCCGTAGGAGTGAAATATAAAAAACAAAACCCAACAGCTTTTAAAGTATTGGGTTTATTATCGTAAATTAAATTTCTATTTATTGATACTGATCAGGCAGTACATTTACTTTAAATAAAAACTTTTTCTTATTGTCGTAATAACTGTAAATCAATGTATAATCATTTTCTCTAAAAACCTGTAATCCTGGATTTGCTTTTGCTGTACTCAAAATGCTTTTTTTGATTTCATCTCGAATAACAGCAATCTCAGCGGTTTCTTTTTCTACTTTTACCAAAGTTAAATTGTATTGAACAGCTCTTTCTTCCGGCAGATTTACACTGTCTAAACGAATTCCTTCCTGAATTAATAAGGGACAATTTTTATTGTATTTATCAACCAGCTGCGTGATTTCAATATGTTCGTGCTGTGTATTTTCACTTAGGTAAAACTGAAAAAAAGTGACCAAAGCCAATGCGATTGCTATGGCTACGAACAGCCATATATTTCTTTTAAATTTGCTTTCTTTTTCTTGCATAGTTATTTCGGCTTAAATCGTTTATTAGAAATTAAAAAGAACTTACTTTTCCTGACTTTTTTTCATTGCATTAAAATATGCTGCGCGGCTTAACGGCTCGTATTCTTCCGTTTCTCCAAGCATAACCAATTTGTCATTATCCGTTTTACGAAAACTATAGTTTGCCAGATTTCCAGTTCGGGTGCAGACTGCGTGAACTTTCGTAACATATTCGGCTGTAGCCATAAGAGCAGGCATTGGCCCGAAAGGATTTCCTTTAAAATCCATATCCAGTCCAGCAACAATTACACGAACACCGCGATTAGCAAGATCATTGCATACGGTTACAATTTCATCATCAAAAAACTGAGCTTCATCAATTCCTACCACATCACATCCCTGCGCCAAAATAGAAATATTGGCAGCAGCCGGAACTGGTGTCGAACGAATTTCATTAGAATCGTGAGACACCACCATTTCGTCATGATAACGGGTATCGATTGCGGGTTTAAAAATTTCAACTCTTTGTTTGGCAAACTGCGCGCGCTTTAATCTGCGGATTAACTCCTCGGTTTTACCCGAAAACATTGACCCACAAATAACTTCAATCCAACCAAATTGTTCTTTGTGATTTACTGTATTTTCGAGAAACATTTTGTATTTTTCTGCCTTTAAAAATGAATAGTTTTTATTACTTTGTACTGGTAATAAATTGAGGTTAAAAACTGCTGTTTTTAGACTTTTTCAAAAGTAGACAATTTTTATCAAATCGGAAATTGGGAAACGCTTATTAACAGAAATAAAAAGCAACTGTAAGATTTCTTTCCGAAAAAAATCAGACATTAAATACACTAAAATACCGTATTCACTATAATTTTCAACAGTTATGAAAAAAAAATTGGAAGCTGAATTAATCAGCATTGCACATCGAATTTTAAAACTTAAAAACAAATCCGATATCAATCAATTATATCTTGAAACTCAAAAATTATATGAGAAATTAGCGGTTTTAAAATTCGTGGAAGAAAACTTCGACACACAGAAACCAACTATTGGACAAAGCGAAATCAATTCTGAGCTGGAAACTATTTTCAACAAAGAAGAAGAAATTACTCCAGTACAGATTCAATCTGAAACTCCAGCAGAAGAAGTAATTGCTCTTGAAGAATCTTACGAAGCTGAAAATACAGAAGAAGTTACCGCAGAGGAAATCACAGAACCAGTTGCTGAAAAAACGGAAGAATCGATTGCTGAAGAAAAAACAGAATCCATTATTCCAGAAACTACAGAACCTGTTTTAGAAAAAGCAGAAGAACCTATTGCTGAAGAAAAATTAGAATTTGTGGTTCCAGAAATAATAGAGCCTATTTTCGAAAAAATAGAAGAACCTGCTGCAGTGATCCCTGATCCTGTACAAGAAATCCAAAAAGAAATTGAAATACCAGAAGAACCCAAAAATACATCTGACGAACTTTCATTTACTACTGTAAGTGATTTAAAACCTATTCCAGATTTTAAACCTGCTTTTGAATTGGATCAGGAAGAAATTCAAGAAGTGGCAAAAGAAGAACCCAAAACGGAAGAAAAAACAGAACCAAAAGCAAGTCCTATTCCAATCGCGTTTGAAGATTTCGGAATTAATTATGCCGATGCACAATTTGTAAAAGTAGACAGTTTTGAACCTATTTCGTCGAATGATTCAAAAGAGAAAAAAACAATAGAAACAACTCTTTTTGAAACCGTAAAAGAGCCTGTTAAACCTGTAAGTTTAAACGAAAAATTAGCAAGAGGTTTTCATATTGATTTAAACGACAGAATTGCTTTCACAAAGAATCTTTTTGGAAACAGCACTGAAGATTACAGCCGAGTTTTAAACCAATTATTGACTTTTGATTCTTTTGCAGAAGTCAAAGATTTTATCGAAAACATGGTAAAACCGGATTACAACAACTGGGAAGGAAAAGACGATTACGCAGAACGTTTTCTTGGAATTATTGAGAAGAAATTCTCTTAAAAATAAAACACCCATTTCACGAATTAGCACCAATTTTTTCTTTGTGCAATTTTTAAAGTCTTAGAATTTGTGACAATTCGTGCAATTCGTGTCAAAATTATCAAACTAAATTATGTCCAAATTATATATCGTTCCAACGCCAATTGGCAATCTTGAAGACATGACTTTTAGAGCCATTCGGGTTTTGAAAGAAGTCGATTTGATTTTGGCCGAAGACACCCGCACAAGCGGAAAACTCTTAAAGCATTTTGAAATTGGCACGCACATGCACAGCCATCATATGCACAACGAACACAAAACAACCGAGAACCTAATTGCTCGTTTGAAAGCTGGTGAAACCATCGCTTTGATTTCAGATGCTGGAACTCCAGCCATTTCAGATCCTGGATTTTTGCTAACTCGTGCCTGTGTAGAAAATAATATCGAAGTAGAATGTCTTCCTGGAGCAACGGCTTTTGTTCCCGCTCTTGTAAACAGCGGACTGCCAAATGACAAATTTGTTTTTGAAGGTTTCCTTCCTGATAAAAAAGGACGTCAGACTCGTTTTTTGGCTTTAGCCGAAGAAACCCGCACGATGATTTTATATGTTTCTCCGCATAAACTCATTAAAACTTTAAGCGAATTTATCCAGTATTTTGGAGAAGACCGACAAGTCTGCGTTTCGCGCGAATTATCTAAATTACATGAAGAAAACGTCCGCGGAACTGCTAAAGAAGTTCTGGCTCATTTTGAAAAAAACGCACCAAGAGGAGAAATCGTTGTGGTCGTTGCCGGAAAAACAATAACAAAAGAACCTAAGAAAAGTAAATTTTCTAAGGATGAAGAAGAATAAACTGTTGTTAGTTCAAATTCCATTTGTCACATCGAGCGAAGTCGAGATGCGCATTTGGTTCTCGACTCCGCTCGAACTGACAATGAGAACATAAAATATAATTCAAAGAATAAATCATGAGCATTCAAGCCTTTTTAGAAAAAGTAAAACAAACACCAACACAAATCACATTTCCAGAAACTATTGCAGTAATTGAAGAAAATTACAACTTTACTCCAACTGCTTTTCAAAACGGAACACAACATAACGCAGCAGGCGAAAATTCAGGTTCTTGTAAATTGTTTTCTTTTGCAAAACTTCAAAATTTAAATAAAGAAGAAACCTTAGCTTGTTTTGGCGCTTTTTATTTTGAAGAAGTTTTAGGCGATCCAAACGGAACCAATCACCAAAACATTAGAAACTTCATCAACTTAGGCTGGGACGGAATTCAGTTTGAAGGAAATGCACTTGAATTAAAATAATTATTTAAGATTTTTGATTAACGATTTTTGATTTCAGATCTTAAAATCAAGCACTTTACGATCTACTATAGCAAATCAAAAATATAAAATCAACACTCTAAAATCTAAAATCAATTATGCGTTGGACATTAAAACCAAAACCTTCTGAAGAAAAAATCAAACATTTGGCACAAGCTTTAAATGTAGAAGATTTTGTAGCATCGCTCCTGATTCAGCGTGGTATTGAAACCTTTGAAGATGCCAAGAAGTTTTTTCGTCCGTCTTTAGAACATTTGCACGATCCGTATTTAATGAAAGATATGGATAAAGCCGTTGCCCGAATAGAAAAAGCCATAGAAAATCAGGAAAACTTTCTGGTTTTTGGAGATTATGATGTTGACGGAACAACTGCTGTTTCTCTGGTTTCTTCGTATTTAAAATCGCATTATCCTCATGTTGCCACTTATATTCCCGATCGTTATGACGAAGGTTATGGCGTTTCGTACAAGGGAATTGATTATGCAGATGATAACGGAATTTCCTTAATAATTGCCCTTGACTGCGGTATTAAATCGATCGATCATGTCGCTTACGCAAAAGCAAAAAACATCGATTTTATTGTCTGCGATCACCATAGACCTGGAGACATTCTGCCGGATGCCGTGGCAGTTCTTGACCCAAAAAGAGAAGACTGCTCCTATCCTTATGATGAATTGTGTGGCTGCGGTGTCGGTTTTAAATTGATTCAGGCCTTAGGTCAAAATCGAAATGAAACGGTAGAAGATCTTCTTCCATATCTTGATTTGGTTGCTACTGCAATCGCAGCCGATATTGTACCCATTACAGGAGAAAACCGCGTTCTAGCTTACTTCGGATTAAAAGTCATCAACAGTGAACCAAGACCTGGAATTAAAGCTTTAACGCATCAGGTAAAAAAGAAAGTTCTCGATATTACCGATGTCGTTTTTATCATTTCCCCAAGAATAAATGCTGCGGGAAGAATCAAACATGGAAATCATGCGGTGGAACTTTTAACCGAATTTGATTTAGAACAAGCCCAACAGTTTGCTTCAGAAATCGAACAATACAATGCCGACCGAAAAGATTTAGATAAAAAAATTACCAAAGAAGCTTTTCAGCAGATTCTAGAAAACAAAGAAGAAGAACGTTTTTCAACTGTTGTTTTTCAAGAAGACTGGCACAAAGGCGTAATCGGAATTGTAGCTTCACGATTGATTGAAACGTATTATCGTCCAACTTTAGTTTTTACCAAAAGCGGAGACAAATACGCCGCTTCTGCCCGATCTGTAAAAGGTTTTGATGTTTACAATGCTCTTGATGCGTGTTCAGAACATTTGGAACAATTTGGAGGACATATGTATGCAGCCGGAATGACTTTAAAAGCCGAAAATTATCTGCTCTTTAAAGAAGCTTTTGAGAAATGTGTACAAGAAACCATTCTGCCCGAAATGCGAACTCCAGAGATAGAAATTGATGCCGAAATCAATTTCTCTGATATAACTCCAAAATTAATTCGAATCTTAAAGCAATTTGAACCTTTTGGCCCGCAGAATATGACTCCAGTTTTTATGACTGCAAACGTAAAAGATACTGGATATGCAAAAACATTAGGAGCAGAAGATGAACATTTGAGGCTTTATGCCAAACAAAACAACTCTGATGGCATTGCTGCTATTGGCTTTGGTCTCGGAAAAAAATTAAATATAGCACAAAATCAAAACCCATTTCAAATTGCTTACTGCATTGCAGAAAACGAATGGAATGGTACAATTTCAACACAGCTTATGCTGAAAGACATTAGAACAAATGGAAGAGATTAAATCAGCCAAACCAGATCCTTATCAGGCACTTCGTTACCGAGAATTCAACGTTTTTTTACTATTGCGTTTTGCTATGGTTTTTGCTTGGTCTATGCAGTTTATTGTTATAGAATGGGAAGTGTATAGTTTAACCAAAAACCCACTTTCTTTAGGAATTATTGGCTTAATGGAAATCATTCCTGCGGTTTCAATGTCTTTGTTTGCAGGACATATTGTAGACCAAAGAGAAAAGAAAAGCTTATTGGTAAAATGTATTTTAGGATTCTCAGTAATTAGTTTTGGTCTTTTCTTATTGACTTGGCCAAAAGTAGTGGGTGATTTCTCTAAAGATTACATTTTATATTCAATTTATACTCTTGTGTTTTTTGGCGGAATCGTACGTTCTTTTATGGGACCAACGATCTTCTCTCTTTTATCATTAATTATTCCTAAAAAAGTATATCCAAATGCTGCAACTTGGAGCAGTTCGGTATGGCAGATTGGAGCTGTTATGGGACCAGCTTTGGCCGGATTCTCTATCAACTGGATTGGTGTTCATTGGTCTATGTGTTTGGTTTTTGGATTTTCGATTCTTTCGTTAATTGCCTTATCACAAATCAGCCAAAAGCCAATTATAAACCCGAAAATGGGAGAATCTATAAAAGATAGTCTTATGGAAGGTTTGACATTTGTATTTAAAAACAAAATTGTTTTGGGCGCATTATCACTAGATATGATTGCGGTACTTTTTGGAGGAGCCGTTGCACTATTGCCCGTTTTTGCACAAGACATCTTAAAAGTAGGTCCTGAAGGTTTCGGCATTTTAAGAGCTGCTCCTGCTGTGGGTGCTTTTATTACGATGTTAGTTTCGGCCTATGTGCCTTTGTATGAAAATGCTGGAAAGAAACTTTTAATTGCCATTTTTGTTTTTGGTTTATCAATCATCTTATTTGGATTATCGACTTATTTCTGGCTTTCTGTTTTCGCCTTATTTTTAAGCGGATTGGCTGATGGAATTTCTGTGGTAATCCGTCAGACTATTTTACAGCTTAAAACTCCAGATCATATGCGCGGACGCGTTGGTGCCGTTAACTCCATTTTTGTTGGATCTTCAAACGAATTAGGTGCTTTTGAAAGTGGTGCAACGGCTAAGTTGATGGGCGTTGTAACATCAGTTGTTTTTGGAGGAAGTGTTACGCTTTTAACAGTAATCGTTACTGCTTTAAAATCGCCAACCTTTAGAAACTTAGATTTGAAAAGAGATATGGATGAACACCATAAATTGGAGTAAATTAATTTTATTAAACCCTTTAGGTGGAATGGAACAAAATTTAATTTAAACACACAGAAACATAGATTTTTATTGCTTTTGATTAAGATTATAGAAAAAGCAAGCTTTAACACATAGTTCTATATGCAATATTCTAAGCGAAATACTTTTATTGATTCTCTAAAGGCTATGTTTCTATGTGTTAAAAAATTTTCATCCAACAGGTTAAATATAAATTTATCAAAGAATTTCAATCTATATAAATGAAAGTATTAGCAACTGCTTTATTTCTTACTATTTCGCTTTTCGCGAAAGGGCAAAACCTTTACATCAAAACTTACGGAAACGAAAAGAATAAAACCATAATTTTTATTCACGGCGGACCAAGCGGCAATGCGACTTTGTTTGAAGGAACCACGGCTCAAAAACTAGCCGATTTAGGTTTTTATGTAATTGCTTACGATCGAAGAGGTGAAGGAAGATCTGCAGATCCAGATGCGAAATTTACTTTCGAAGAAGCTTTTCAAGATCTAAATTCGATTTATGCAACACATCATTTAAAGAAAGCAATTATTCTAGGTCATAGTTTTGGCGGTTTGGTTGCGACACTTTACACCAATAAATATCCGCAAAATGTGAGCGCTTTGGTTTTGGCTGGTGCTTTGTTTTCGCAACAAGAAACCTACGATCATATTTTATATACATTGAAGAAAAAGTACAGTAACGATTCTGAACAATTGAAGAAAATCAGTATTGTAGAGAATCTAAATAAAAATTCTGCCGAATATAGAAAAGGATGTTACGGACTTGCTGGAGAAAATGGCTTTTTTAAAATGCCAAATCCAACTGCAGCATCTAAAAAACTATACGCGGATTATGAAGCTGGAGAATTTTACAAGACCAACATTCGAAATAAAAATGCTCCATTAATTTTTTATCAAAACGAAAAACAAAACAATATCGACAGCAGACCTTTTTTAAAGAAAATCAAAACTGCTGGAGTTCCTATTTATGGAATTTACGGAAAGGATGATGGCATTTTTTCATCAGCACAAATTAATTCTATGAAAGCAATAACGGGCGAAAAACACTTTGCTTTCCTTGATAATTGCTCGCATTATCTATTTGTTGACCAACAGGCAGCATTTCTTTCCAACCTAAAAAATTGGCTGAAATAATCTTTTTTAACCCTATAAAAAATATAAATTCATTTCAAAAAGCGGACTTTTAAAATCTTTTCTAATTCACTAGAATGAATTAAACTCAATAAGAGACGAACTAAATCATTTCTACCTCATCTTACGCAACAAATCCAAACTTTTTAGCTCTTATAATGCATTGGCGAGTGAAAAAGTTTTTCAAACTTTTATGATTTTTTTATTTAGAATTAATATAAATAATATTTATATTTGTTGAAATAAAAGGATTTACGATGAGAGAAATAGAGCAAATATATCATAACAATTTTGGAATAGCCTTTTACTGGAAACAAAACAGTCAGCCAATTCTCGATAAAGTACAATTGGTTTTTAAGGAAACAGGTTTTTACTTCACCATTCAAGAATTGAATCATTTTTGTGATTTAATAGAAGATAGCATGATTGAAAACACATGTTGTGAAGCCTGCGAAATGAAATATTCTTGTCATAAATTTTTATTGAAAACACCATGTAATTCAATAGATTTAGCTGTTTCGATGACCGAATTAAAATCGATTAAAGATTTGGTCGAAGGTTCTTTATTTAAAATCGAACTTGACGAATATGTGTATGGCGTTGGGATGAATTAAGAAGTATTGCAAATATTTTAACAACATTTTTTCATTATTGAAATATATTTTGATTCCATTCAAAAAAAAGTATATTTACAGCAATGAAAAAAGCTGTATTTCGACTAACCTTAGCACTTCTGGCAATTCTCTTTGTCAGCTGCAATAATAAATCTGAAGAATATATTGATCCTCGCGGAACTGATTATGCAGGATCTGAAAGCTGTATTCAATGCCATAAAGTGCAATCTGAAATGGCTTTCAAAAGTTCGCATTTTAAAGCGACGGCGCCAGCTATTTTAGGAAATGTTTCTGGCGATTTCGATTCGAAAAATCATACTTTCATTTACGATAAAGACACCAAACTAGTCATGGAAAAAGATGGCGATAGTTTGTATCAGGTTTTATATAAAAACGGCAAAGAAACAGCGAGATATAAATTTGAAATCGTTTTTGGAACCAAACACGCGCAAACTTCTGTTTACTGGAAAAACAACAATACCTACGAACTTCCAGTATCTTTTTACCATTCTATAAACAATTGGGCTACAAGTCCAGGTTTTCCTGCCGACAAACCTTATTTTGACCGAATGGTAGTTAAGGATTGTTATGCTTGCCATAGTTCCAATATTAGTTCCAGAGCACTTAATCAAAGCTCGGCAGACCGAAATTTTATGTCGATGGAAGTTGAAGATGTTGTAGACAAAAAAACAATTGTGTACGGAATTGACTGTGAGCGCTGCCATGGTCCAGCTAAAAAACACGTTGAATTTCATTTAAAAAATCCAAACGTAAAAGTTGCCAATAACATTACGAGTTTTAAAACTTTAAGCAGAGAACAAAAACTAGACGCCTGTGCGCTTTGTCATGCAGGAAACGATGGTATGAAATTAAAATCTCGTTTTGATTTTAAACCCGGAGATCATTTATCTGATTATTTCCGTGAAACAAGAAGTATAAACGATACCACTCAATTTGATGTGCATGGAAATCAATTTCGATTAATGGCGCAAAGTAAATGTTTTGCCAACAGTCAAAAAATGGATTGTATTACATGCCACAATCCACATGAAAATGCTTCTAAAAGTATGGCTTCGTATTCAAAAATCTGTATGAGTTGTCACCAAGGATTACAACACAACGAAACGACTTTAAAAATAATGCCTGAGAAGTTAATGGCCAGTAATTGTATTGAATGCCACATGCCGAAAAAATCATCAAATGCGATTAGTTTTCAGCTTTCAAACAGCAAACAATTATCGAATTATATTTTGAGAACGCATAAAATTGGGATTTATCCAAATGCGAAAAAGTAATTATTTTTTGTATTCTTTAATTTCAAATTTTTCACCATCAAAAACGCCGTACGTAAAATAACCAATCCAATCGCCTAAATTAACATATTCGGAATTTTCACCAACTTGACGAATCATTGGCAGATGTCGATGTCCAAAGACAAAATAATTATAGTGTTTGGTTTCCAGCTTTCGCTTAGCGTACAAAATCAGCCATTCTTTTTCTTCGCCTAAAAACTTAATGTCTTCATCGCCAGAAATCAATTTGTTTTTAACCGATAAATATTGGGCTAAACTTACGCCAACGTCAGGATGAAGCCAGCGGAAAAGCCATTTTGAAAACGGATTGGTAAAGACTTTTTTCATTCTTTTGTATCCTTTATCACCAGGTCCTTTTCCATCTCCGTGACCAATTAAAAACGTTTTTCCGTTAAAGGTAAATTCTTTATTATCATGATAGACTGGAATATTCAATTCAGTTTCGAAATAATCATTCATCCACAAATCATGATTTCCAACAAAGAAATAAATCGGAATTCCGCTGTCACGAATTTCAGCCAGTTTTCCTAAAATGCGCACAAAACCCTTTGGAACAACTGTTTTATATTCAAACCAAAAATCAAATAAATCTCCTAACAAAAAAATGGCTTCGGCATCTTCTTTAACCTCATCCAGCCAAGCCACGAATTTCTTTTCACGGGGTAAACTCAATTCAGGAGTTGGCGCACCAAAATGCTGATCTGAAGCAAAATATATTTTTTTCATAGATGGGTTAGAAGTTATACGTTGGGAGTTATGAGTTAGAAGTGTAGTGTTACTCGTTTTCGGTTATAACCTTTAACTTTTAACATTTAACTTCTAACTTAATTATAAATTATCAGAAGCGTACCATTCTGCAAATGAAGATTCGGTTTCTTGAAGTTTTAGTGAGAAAAGAGAAATTCCTTTTGGTAAACGTGCCATGATTCTTTCTGCAAAATCAACCACCATATTTTCGCTGGTTGGCTGATAATCTACTAAAATGACATGATGACCGCGGTTTTTTAATTCATTTGCCAGTTCAACATGCGGTGTAGTCTGATTGAAAACAGTTGCGTGATCAAACTGATCGACGATTTCTTCTTTTACAATCTTCTTTAGATCCGAAAAATCAATCACCATTCCGAATTTCACATTCGATCGATCCGTAATTGGAGAACCAATAACAGTTACTGATAATTTATAACTGTGCCCGTGAACATTTTTGCATTTTCCGTCGTAACCGTACAACGCGTGACCGGTTTCGAAACTAAATTGTTTTGTAATTCTGATATTACTCATCGATTTTTAATTTTAAGCTTGCAAATTTACAAATTAATAACCGTTTTCATCTCTTTTTTTAGCACGGTTATACAGCCAGTAAGCAATCCCGATTAAAATAACAAACGGAATAAAAGATCCAATCAAAACGCCTATTTGATAACCGCTGTCTGGAGCATTTTTAATTTTTTCCGCAACGTCTACGTTTTGGAATAGGGAAATGAGTTTCATTTTATTTTTTTTTATCCTGCAAGGTTTTTAAAACTTTGTAGGTATATTAATGTATTTAATTTTCTATTGTAATAATCAAAAACCTACAAGGTTTTGAAAACCTTGCAGGATCTTATCCAAAGATTATTTTTTAAATTGTAATAAAGCCGTTCTTGTAAAATCAGACAAAACTAATTTTCCTGTAATGGCGGCACGTTCGAATAAAAGCGATTCCCAAGTTTCAGTTCCTTCCCAAATGATCTTTTTCATTTCGTGTAAAGCTTCGGGATTGTATGAACTTAGTTTTTGAGCATAACTTTCAACCTCAGCATCTAAAACAGACAATTCGCATAAAACTGAGAAAAGCCCTTTTTGAAAAGCCCATTCTGCAGATTTCCATTGGTGTGGCGCCAGCGTCATTTCGGTCATTGCTGTTTTGCCAATTTTTCTGGAAACGGCGGGTTCAATTACAAAAGGTCCAATTCCGATGGCGAGTTCTGATAATTTTACATCGCTTTCTTTCGCAGCAAAAACATAATCACAGGCCGATATAATCCCTACTCCTCCTCCAACGGCTTTTCCTTGAACACGTCCGATTATTAATTTACTGCAATTGCGCATTGCATTGAGTAAATGAGCAAAACCAGAAAAAAACTCTTTTCCCTCTTCTTCATTTTCAACCTGCAAAAGTTCATCAAACGAAGCGCCAGAACAAAAAGCCTTAGCTCCTTCGCTCTTTAAAACAATAACAGATACGGTTTCATTTCGGCTCAACGAATTAATCTCTGCCGTAAGTTTATCCAATAATTGACGTGGAAAAGAATTGCTGGCAGGATGCCCAAATTGTACTGTTGCAATTGTATTTTGAAAAGAAGTTTCTAAACTTCCATTTAGATTTTCTAAACTCATAAAAATAGATTTAAAGGTAAAGTTACGCTTTTGAAAAATAATTCTCCTGAAACGCTGCGAAATTTGTTTTTTGACAATTAATTGATTTTATTTGTTATGACCATTTTGGGGGATTAGCTCATTTGGCTAGAGCGTCCCGATGAAAAATCGGGAAGGCGACTGTTCAAATCCAGTATTCTCAACAAAACAAAATCAGGGGGATTAGCTCATTTGGCTAGAGCGCTACGCTGGCAGCGTAGAGGCGACCGGTTCGAATCCGGTATTCTCCACCAAAATAAAAACCCTTGTAAAGTAAAATTTACAAGGGTTTATCTTTTTATTGAAATTATGATTGCTATTTCTCATTTGCCGAATCCTCAGCATTCACCTCATATTCCTCAGTTTTTTTGAAATCGTTATTCAGCAAGTCTGTTAGTTTCTTTTTTTCTTTCTGATTTTTTCTAACCGTTAGAACAACCAAAATAATTACCAGTGCAGCTACTATCCCTATTATAGTCCAATTGATATCCATAAATTATATTTTTTATTAAAAGTAAAAAATTAACCTATAGATCATATTATCAAAAGGTTAAGCATATCTTTTCTGATTATATTTCGTTTTAAAACCATTATAATTTTTGAAGGATATTTCTTTAAGAAATGTTTTATATTTTTGTGTGAATTGTAAACAAATATTACCGAAGATTTTCAAATGAGCCAACCGTTTTCAAATAAAACCATTCATCTTTTAAAGAAATACACTTTAATAGCAATACTTTTGTTTACAGCTACTTACTTAGAAATGTATTGGGCAATGAGAAGTTTTTCCGAAAAAATATCGAGCGGATGTCTTGATTGTTCTTTTTCTAGCGATGTCAATTTTATTTCTATTTTCACCACTGTATTTTTAATCATTGTATTGCTTATTCTTTCATTGATCAAAAATGTCTATTGGAAAAACAGCCTACAACTTCTGTTTTTAATTGCAGTTTGGTTTTTCTGGAATTATGTCATTTTTGTAGACCGCGAATCTTCTTGGAGCACTTATACATTTAGCGAAGAAATACAACATACAATTTCATACTCTATTTTACCTATTTTAGTGTTATCTGCTGTTACGGAATTTAGTTTGCATACTATTCACAAAAATATTTCTAAACCTTTATAGTCCTATGAATTTAAAATACCACGCCATTATTGTCATTTCATTTCTTTTTATAGTTTCCTGCAAAAAAGAAGAAAATAAAACCATTGAAACACCTTCGGCAGAAAATGCAGTTGTTGAAAATGATACTTTACAAAACCAGGAACAAAGTTCACTAAAAGAAAGCATCAATTTATTTACCCTTATCCCAAAAGACAGCAGCGATGTTGCTTTTGTTTCCCTTTCGGATATTTATCCTGTAGGCGAAGAAAATGATACACTTGCTTTACCAAATATTGAAAAAATAGGCAAACAGAAGGCTCAATATTTTACGTTCGAAAAAAATTACAGAAAAAGATTTTTATCTAAAACCAATATTTCCGAAAGTGATTCGGTATTTGTTTATGATTATGCCAAAAATAAACTCGCTTCTTTTTTGGTTAAAAATCTAAAAACGGCCGCTTTTTTAAACGGATATTCATCTGAAGAAGATTGGCCGTATCACAATTATGATTTTATGATTGGTTTTGAAATCAATATAAAATACCTAAAAGGTTTCAGCGAATACTATCGTGATGCGATCGTATATGTAGGCAAAGAAAATCCGTTTGCAAAACAAAAATTAGTTCCCATTGACTGGAAAAAAATTACTGCTAAAGATTTTCCTTCGAAACCCTTAAAAGGCGAAGATCAAAAAACGTTAAAAGGAACTTCAAAAGGAACTACTTACGCTTTTAAAACAGCTAATTACAATTATTTTCTTCAGGATTATTTAGACAATCGAAAAATTCTTTTTGGCAGACGTCTTTTGGTAACCGATGCTAAAACAAAAGAAATTATAATTGAAAAATTATACAGCCAGAGCGAAGGAACTTCTCCTTCTCCATTAAATTATGAAGAAAGTCCAGAAACAATTAATCAATGGACGGGGAAGCTTTTTAAAAATAAACCAGAAGTTGTGTTCGGTTTTTTATATGAATCATTTGGCTGTCCGGGAATTTCAATTATCGATAAATCAAATGAAGAAATTTATCTGCAGTGCGATAATCGTCATTAAGAGATAAGAATTACAATTACAAAATTATACTATATACAATGGAAGAAATTAAAAACCGTGTTACTGAATGTGAACTTGAATATGATGAAATCCATGAATTAGCTCCTGCCACAAATGAGGAAATCGAAATGATTACGCCTTATTTTTCGCAGCCTATTCCCGAAGAATTAATCACTTTTTACAAAACGGTAGGCGGAATAGAATCGGATGAAATCTTCCGTATTTTTTCTCCTGAAAATCTTTTTAATCAAATTCAGGAACGAGCGGAACTTGAACACAACTCGATCGGAATTATTGATATGATTATTGCTTTTTGGGGAAATGACAGACCCGAATTTCAGCAATACGAACTCCTGACTGAAGAAGAAACCGAAAAAATAAACAAAGCTTTTCCTTGTATTGGCTGGATTATGTCTGAAGAAGACAATTATGAAAGCGGAGAGTATTTTATTTTTGATAAAAAGGGCCATTTCATGAATTTATATTGTCATCAAGATGATTTGGTAAAGACTAAAAATCAATTACTTAAACTTTTAGAATCAGGTCTTCCTGAAAGATCTCTCGAAAATGTTCTTGAAGAACTTTTTGAAAGAGCCCAAGGAAATTTAAGCCGCTGGGACTAAATTGATATAAAAAATATTTCAACAAAAATTTATTTGCAATAAATATAATTAGCAACAAAACTCTAAAATCATGTCTGAATTAAGTTCATTATACTGCAAAGTCAAAATCACAAAACCACAGTTAGAAAAATTTTTAAATAGCCCGCTGGAAAAACCAGAATTAAATAAAAACTGGCTTGACTATTGGGACAGCCGCGAGATGTATTCGAAATCAGAATTGACTCAAGAAAAACTTTACACATACAATGACAACATTAATCAGGAAGTTATTGACGGTTGGATTAATTATCCAGAAGCGATGGCTTTTTCTGATTACGATGAAGCAACTGAAGAATGGCATTGGGGAATGATGTTTTTTAGTGAAAACTTTTCAGAAATGATTCCGATGTTTGCTTTAATCATCAGCATGGAAAAATACGTTACCGAAAGTCCAGAAAATATGGCAATTGTTTTTCCTTTCTTTTGGGGAGATGATGCTGTTCATGCGCATATTTATTTCGAAAACGGAAAAGCAATACTAAATCCAAAAGCCCAGTTCTTAAAAGATGTAAATCCAGAATTTTTAGAACAAACCAAAAATTTCCTAAACAAAAAATGGGATCAGCTGGCGAAAGAAATGGATTTAGATAATCTAGATTAATTCACATTACTTCAATATATCAGAAAATAAAAATTCCCCGTAAAGATCAGTGACTTTACGGGGAATTTTATTTTATCAGGCTTTTAATTAGCTAGTTTCTTTTTGAAAAGTTTCGAAATGTTATATCCTAAACTCATCATTACACACATTGGGCAAACGCCAAACCTGAAAAAGAAAAGGACAAATTTTTTATGAAAAGGTAAATTTGCAGGTACTATTGGACAGCTTATTCCATCGCCTTCAAACTCCTTAATACGCCAAACATTTAGTGATTCTTTCATTTTTTTTCCTTTTAAAGATGAATTAATTTAACCCCAGAAGTGATAAATACACATTGCTGTTAAGGCTACTGAAATAATACAAAGAATTAGTTTTGTTCTAGTTTTCATTTTTTTATGCTTTTAAAAGATTATCAATAATGGTTTTTATTTCTGCATCTGTAGCTGCGATACTTGTTTCGTTTACTACTTTAAGCGTTTTGGCATCTATAAAAGTTACGATACCAGTTACCATAGATTTATTTTTTCCGTCAACAAGACCACAGCTTTGCAGCATTCGGCCTACTCCTTTTCGGTTTGTTTTATAAATCTGTTTGTAAAGAGAAGATTTCTTCAGGTTTTCTTTTGACTGCTCAATAGTATTTTTATCAGTCATGTCGTTAATTACAATCGCTACACCTTTTGTAGTATAAGGCATAATGTTGTTTTGAAATCTTTCGCCATTTGCTTTGCAAACGCTACACCAGTTGGCTTTGTTTACAACTGCAATTATTTTCGTTTCAACCGCTGTGGATTGATTACCTTTTGTTTGCTGTCCGTATGACAGAAAACTTACCGCCATTATCATATAGGCAGAAATTAATTTTAACATCGTACTTTATTTTTAAGTTATAAGTATTGATACCCATAATTTAAAAAAGTCACCCATTTAAAAAGAAAATATTTTTTTTTCAAAAAAAAAGAGGCTATTACGCCTCATCTTCTTTTACTTTTTTTATTTGCTGAATACATTTATGTTTTTGATTGCTTGCCGAATGTGGATTTTTCCAGCCCATTTTTACCATCAAATGCTGCATTGGCACTTCATAAAAAAACAAAGCTCGGATTATATTCTGGCAATGACTTGTAATTTTTTGCAGCCAATTTTCCAGTTTTTCTTCTCTTAAATTTTCCGATTCTGTTTCTAAAAATGTTACTTCTTTTTTATAATCTGACAGACTTTGTTCATCATCGATAATTTTTATTCTAGTATCACGAAGTTTTTTGAGCCATAAATTTTTAGAAATAGCATACAAATAGGTTTTTAAAGATGATGTTAAAACAAACTGAGGTTCTTTCACTTTTTGAAATAATACCATTATAGCTTCTTGAAAAATATCTTCGGCATCTTCAATATTACCGTTATTTTGCTTTATATACGAAGCAACAGAAGGGAAATAAAACTTATACAGCAATCTATACGATTTGCTTTCTCCCGTTTTAAGCTCTTTCAGTAAATCATTGTCAGATATCGTTTCCATATAAACGTTTTATTTCCTTAATACCAAAAATCAAATCACTATCACCCACGTTTTCAAAATATTTTCATTTTTTTTTAGTGGCACAAATTTCGAATCTATTTATATAAATTGAATTATGAATAACTGATATACAATTTGTTAGTGCAAAGTTAGGTGTTTTAAAAATCAATTAATCTTAAAATTGTATGAAAAATTGTATTTTTGTTTCATTCTAATAAAGCAAAATTGTAATTTACTTCAAAAAAGCTGTTTTTTACGAAAGGCTATTTTGTAACCAAATTTTAAATACCTTTGAATTATGAGCACAGCAACAAAACCAAATCACATTGGGCGAAAAATAAGCCGTATTCGTGAACTTCGCGACATGAAACAAGAAGCATTAGCGTATGCTATGGGTACAAGCCAGCAAACTATATCGGCGATAGAAAACAGCGAAACTATAGACGAAGATAAACTTATCGAAATAGCAAAAGCACTTGGTGTAACGGTAGAAGCAATAAAAAGTTTTTCAGAAGAAAATATGATCAATTACTTTAATACTTTTAATGATAGCCAAGGAAATTTTGGTGATGGTTATAATAGTAATCATCAATGTACTTTTAACCCACTTGATAAAGTTGTAGAACTTTACGAGCGTTTGGTTCAAGCCGAAAAAGATAAAGTTGAATATTTAGAGAAATTATTGAAGGAGAAATAGTCTTTCAATTTAATATAGCAAAAAAGCCATTTCTTTTTCAGGAATGGCTTTTTTATTGGTGAAATATTTAATTCAAATTTTTCTCGACAAAATCTTGACAATATTTTTTTATCAATTGCCTCACTTTTCTAAATTCTTCTTTTACTTCTAAATCTGTTCCTGTTGCCTTTGCAGGATCTGGAAAATTGTAATGAAATTTTTCTGCTTTTGTTGGAAAAAAAGGACATCTTTCTTTTGCATTATCACAAACCGTAATAACAAAATCAAAATCGATATTATTATATTCATCAATATGGTTAGAAGTATGATTTGATATATCAATTCCATCTTCTTTCATAGTTAAAACAGCTTTCGGATTTACTCCATGAGTTTCTACTCCAGCACTGTAAATTTCGGCTTTATTACCTGCAAAAAATCTCATATAACCTTCTGCAATCTGGCTTCTACAGCTGTTTCCGGTACAAAGTATTAGTATTTTCTTTTTCATAATTTTAAACAAACAACCACACAATATTTATAATACAGAATTTGGGATCAAAACCAAAAATGAGCTGCAATACAATAATCGAAGTGGTAATTATAATTACTTTTTTATATGTAATGATTTTTGTTTTCATTTCTTAACAGCATCCTGAATTTGGCGTACAGCATGAAACATCATTTTTTAAATCTCCCAAATTTACTTTCATTTTTTCTGTTGGAATTCCACAAGAATCTTGAGCCAGACACGCTGTTGTTTTATCTTGAAGAACAAATATTTTCCCGTTAAAAGCCAAATCATACTTTCCAATTGTATAACTTTGATATTCAACTTCAATTTCAAAATCTCCAATACCAAGTTTAGATTCAGAAAGCTCAATGATGTGTAATAACTTGGCTGGTTTTAATCGGTGTTCAAAATCATTAGCGTTCCAAAGTTGAAAGTTTACAACCTGTTCTTCTCTAATTACACCACCACAATCAATGAAGTGTTTTTTGATAATTCCAACTTCAGTTACGTGAAAATGTTCTGGTACAAAAGTTCCGTTTTCTAATTGAAATTCAACATTTTGTAATTCTGGCAAAATCTGTTTTATTTCTGATAATTTCATATTTTCTATTTTATCGGTTAAATGCAATATTGCGATAATACGTATCAAAAAAAATGTCTTAACAACATTTTGATTTCGAAATAGTTTCTGTGATATTTAAAAAGTAAGTATTTAATATTTCTATAGTTTTCTCATCAATACAATAACAAATAGCATTTCCTGAGATATTTCCTTTTATGATACCTGCTAGTTTTAATTCTTTCAAATGCTGAGAAACTGTTGCTTGTGCAAGTGGAAGTTCATTTACAATATCACCGCAGATACATTCATTTACTTTTAACAGATATTCAAGTATTGCAATTCTTGCAGGATGTCCCAAAGCTTTAGCTATTACAGCAATTTGATTTTGTATTTCGGTAAAATGCTCTGTTTTAGTAACTCCCATCGTATTTTAATTTTATATCGCAATATTACGATAAAAGAATTAGAGATACAAAATTTTCATTCAAAAAATTCAATATAATCCCTATGGGATGCATTTCAGCGGTTTGCTTATATTCTACCGATATTAAACTCCTAGCGGAGTATTTCTTAGAAATTGATTATCGGTAGAATTAATATTCATAGATATTCGTGGGAATTATGCATCGAATTGATATTGGCAAATATTAAATAGTGTCAGATTTCTCCTGGTGGATTAATTCGTAGAAATTGAATATTGGTAGAATACATAAGAATTAATTCAATGGAAATTAATATCGGTAGATATTAAATATTGGCAGATCCCAAATATCCCGCATAAAAACTTTTATAAAAGTAGTTTTCTAACTGATTGTATTTTAACCTTATTCTGATATTCTTTAAACCTCTAGCGGACATTCTTTTAACAAAGCAAAATTAATTTTGCCTGTTATTTTTAGTTATCACAAAATGAAACTTCCGAAAGAAATTTATTTAAATAGAAAGACAGTATACAAAAGGCTTTTTCTACACATACTATTAATCCTTTTCTTTACTTGGGGAACTTGGCAATTATGTAATAAGTCTTTGACAGAAAATTACAACTATTCGAAAGCGCTAATTTTTATGCCTCTTTTTCTAATAGTTACAATAATATGGATGGTAGTAGAAATATCGAAACTAAAAGAAAGAAAACCTCTTATTACTTTATCAAATGAAGGCATTTCTTTTTCTGGATCCTATTTTTCAGAACTTGGAATTGTAAAATGGGAAGATATAACATCATGTTTTGATGCCAATTATGGAGGTTATACTGAATCTTCTTTATTCATTCTAGTTTCTGATAACGAAACCTACATTAATAAAATAAACAATTCTGCTAAACGAGATCAGTTTCGTAAACTCATCAAAACACACAGAGGTGCCTTATTATGGTCAGAAGTCAGAATTTTAGACTGTAACATTATCGAACTTAAACAAACCATTTTTCAAAATATAAAAAAACAATAGTTGTGAATCTCTTGCAATTATTCCTTCTAAAAAATATCTAATTTAAAAAACAAAACAACAAAAATGAAAACAACAAAATGGTTACTTCTAGGCCTATCTGTATTATTCGCTTTAAGTATTAACGCACAAACCAAAGCAGCACAAGGCTTTAAAATTACAATGCAATTTGAAGGAGAGACAAATGCAAAAACTTACGAGTGTGGCAGTATTGTATTTAGTAAGATAGACGAATCTGCTATAAACAACAAAACTGTAAATTATGACATGACATTAAATTGCTTGGGAACACCAGACCAGAAACAATTGGAATGGTTTACAAATCCTAATTTAAAGAAATCTCTTAAAATTACGGTTTTTAGATCAGGAAAAAAGGAAAGAGAGTATTTACTAAAAAACACATCTGTATCACAATTTTCAGAAACCGCCTTTTCATCGGCTATTAATGAAAATAGTCCAATTATATACGATCTTGCTTTAATGGCAGATCAAATTTTTATAGATGGCATACAAGCAAAAGGAGCTAAATAATAAAAAATAAACTCAAAAAAACTAATTTAAAAATGAAAACAATAAAATGGCTTATTCTAGGTCTAACATTATTATTTGCTTTAAGCATCAATGCGCAAAACAAAATAAAAGGCATTCGAATCACAATGCAATTTGAAGATGAAGCAAATGCAAAAACGTATGAATGCAACAATTCTTATTTTTATAAAAGAGATGAATCTGTGGTAGACAACAAACTTAACAATTACGACATGTCTTTAAATTGTGCAGGAACACCAGATCAGAAACAACTGGAATGGTTCTCAAATCGTAACTTAAAGAAATCGCTAAAAATCACCATTTTTAAATCAGGAAAAAAAGAAAGAGAATATCTATTAAAAAATGCATCTGTAGTAGTATTTTCAGAAAGCGGCTACTCAACAGATGAATCTGGAAACAGTTCTCTTTTATATGATATTTCTCTGCTGGCTGATCAAGTTTTTATAGATGGCATATCCATGAAAGAAACGAAATAATTGGAAAATTAAAAAAATGATCTCTTATTCAGTCCCTTTAATCACTAAGACTTTAACTGACGAAATATGTCCTGTGTGTAAAACCACAGGAAACATAAAGATTACTTTATATATGCGATATATGAGGTCATGGATTCTGGTCTTTGGAATGGGAGAACGAACGATAGCACATTGTGGAACTTGTAACCACACGCTAAAAATCGTAAATCACTCGATTTTCACTACAAAAGAGACTTTAACCAATCTTGATATTGAAATTAATAATCTTCAAAGAAATCATAAACGCACACTCTGGCAGTTAATTTATCCGTGGTCATTTTCTATAATAGTCTTGGCAGTTGCTTTATTGAGTTATTTTAGAACAAACATTCAAAAAGATACTGCGAGTGATTTAGTAGACCGACATAATAATCCAAAAGTAAATGACTTATATCTCGCTCAGTGGAAAAATACTCCAATCGAAATTGAGAAAAGTGTTATTTTAAAATTAGTTCGCATAAACGGTGATACTTTAATCGTCGTACCTTCAAATGAATCAATGACAAGAGTTGACAAAAAAAGTTGGGAAGATCTCGAAGACAAAGCAACTTTTGGCACAACAGAATATAAATTAAGTAAATCTCACTTTATCAAAAGTTCTGATTTTTTTGAATATCCAAATGCAGCCAATAATAATCAATTAACTCAAAAAGGAAGTTTATTAGGTAAGGGTTATGGCAATTTTTCTTTTGATATTATTATAAGAAAATAACTTTGCGATTTAAAACAAAAATAAAACCTCTAGTCACATAACTAGAGGTTTTATTTTTTATACTGAAAATCAATTATCTCAACAAAAATCCCAATCGGATTGATCCGTAAAAATATCCTGAATTGGTATCGATTCCTGGATCATTTAATTCTCTTCCGCGGTAGATGAAAGAATACGAAATATTGAAATTATTGTGTCGGTATTTTAAACCGGCTTCGGCATTAAAACGAAGCGGTTCTAAGTCGAAAGTAATCGGACTTGTATCGTTAAACATACTGCCTTCGATTGTAGCATCGTAAAATTGATAATTGACACTTGGCGCTGCGTAGAAATAAAATTCTCGAATATCAGGT
The DNA here is from genome assembly GCF_017352115.1 of Flavobacterium endoglycinae. Classification (NCBI taxonomy): domain Bacteria; kingdom Pseudomonadati; phylum Bacteroidota; class Flavobacteriia; order Flavobacteriales; family Flavobacteriaceae; genus Flavobacterium; species Flavobacterium endoglycinae. Next base: position 2,979,765 of record NZ_CP071448.1, on the reverse strand, counting down.
TGCGCATTGGCATTTACCGAAGCATCGTACATATTCGAATCGTATATGGGAAGCAGTTTTTTAAATCCAAATCTTGCCATAAATCCTGTAGAAACTCCTGTAAAAATAGTTCCCAGATTTGCTTCTGACTGAAAATGAAGATCTATAAAATCGTTATGTTTTGATGGAAACATTTTTTTAGAATAGACAACGTGCGCCTGCAATCCCAAAGCGTTATGAATCTGGTTATCCCAGCCGTACACTTTTTTATAGCCAATCATGTTGTGAAAACCTTTCTGTAAATCTTCTCCAAGCGAATTCGGACCTACAAATCCAATTTGAAAATCAGTCTTCAAAACGGATTCACTTTGGTAGAAAAAGCTTTTTCCAACTTCGGCAAAAAGATATCCAGCAAACGGACGGTCGTTTATATCAACAGCTTCTTTATTAATAAATCGTGGATTATAAAGATACTGCCCTATTCTAAATTCGGTGATTTCTTTGTTTATTTTCTGGTTGTTGTTCTTGCTTAAAAATCGGTAAAAAATTTCAAGTCCATTCGTGTAATACATATCATTTTTAGACGATGTGTATAAATCATTATCGGTTATAAAACCTATTTCAGTAGTTTTTCCTTGTCCAAAAGTCAACGTTGTGGTTAATATCAGAAAAGCAAAAATCACATTTTTACTTCTCTTTGCCATTGTAATTTATTTTTCCAACGTAACGCATTTCGCGTACAATTCGTTCTTTTCTTCTATTGATATAACTTGATGAACCAGTTGCTTTAAATTTTCTTGGGTTGGGCAAAATCGCCGCAATACCTGCTGCCTGCATAGGTGTCAAACTCGAAGCATCTCGGCGGTACCAATGTTCTGTTGCGGCATAAGCTCCGTACACTCCGTCACCCATTTCGATACTGTTTAAGTACACTTCCATGATACGCTCTTTGCCCCAGATCAATTCGATTAAGACCGTAAAATATGCTTCAAGACCTTTACGGAAATAACTTTTCCCCTGCCATAAAAAGACATTTTTAGCCGTTTGCTGCGAAATGGTACTTCCACCTCGAATTCGGCGTCCGCGTTCGTTGCTTTTATAAGCTTTTTGAAGTGCTTTAAAATCAAAGCCATTGTGAGTTAAGAAAGTTCCATCTTCACTGGCGATAACGGCTTTTTGCAGATTCATCGAAATTTTCTCGATTGGTTCCCAGTCGTGGTCAAAATACACTTCTTTTCCGTCCATTTTATTTTCGATGGCGCGAATCAGCATTAAAGGTGTAAACGGAACAGGAACGTATTTAAAGAATACAACCGAAGCAATCGAAATGCCAAAAAACCACAAAGCGGCTTTGATAAAAAACCATTTTACTTTTTCGCCAAAAGATCGATTGCTTTTCTTTGGCGACGATTTTGGTTTAGGTTTGCTTGCTGCGGTTTTTTTAGGTGCTGGTTTTTTGGTTGCTGCCATTATATTAAATCTGCTAATTCTGTTCCTATTAAACTTCCTATTGCGACTCCCATTCCACCCAAACGTACTCCGCAGAACACATTTTCAGAAAGTTGCGTTACAACAGGATTCTTACTATTTCCAATTCCCATAATACCGCTCCATCGGTGCGCAATCTGAAAATCCTGATTTGGTAAAATTACATTTTTCAGTAAATCTTCCAATTTATTTTGAATAATTTTCGTCTGTCCAAATTCGGTTGTGGTTTCACCTTCAAAATCAAGATTTCGGCCTCCGCCTAATAAAATACGATCATTAATATTTCTGAAATAATAATACCCGCGATCTAAATGAAACGTTCCTTTGATATCTAAATTGTGAATTGGCTCTGTAATAAGCACTTGCGCTCGTGCTGGCCTCACCTCTCCTTTTGTCAATTCACCTGCAAAACCATTGGTCGCAAAAAGCAGTTTTTGGGTTTTAAAGCTAAAATCATTTACGACAACTTCAACATGATTTCCAGCATCGGCATACGATTTTACAGTCTGCTGATTTAAGATTAAAATATCTGCTGAAACTGCCTGCTTCAACAATTCCTGCATCATATTCCCGGTATCAATTTGTGCTTCAAACGGATTAAAAATTAAATACTCGTGAATATTCGAAAATCCAAATCGATCTACTTCTTTCGAAAAAACATCGGCTTTAAAAAGCGGTTTTAAAATTTCATTGATAAACGGGATTTTAGAAACACATTCGCTAAACCCAAATTCGTCTTCTTTCAAAAATAATTCATATCCGCCGTGAGGTTTAAAATCAATTGCCTGATCTCCCAGCGTTTTTCGAAGTAATTGAAGTCCTTTCCAGCGTTTTTCGATCAATGCCACAACATCATCTTCTGAATGTGTTTTGAGGTCATCCATAATTTCAGACAAACTCCCAAAACAGGCAAAACCAGCATTTTTGGTACTGGCTCCTTGTGGCAGCATTCCGCGTTCTAAAACCAGAATTTTAGCAGTAGGAAATCTTTCGCGCAAGCGCAATGCGGTATGCAGACCCACGATTCCGCTGCCTACAATAGTATAATCAATATTTGCGAACCAGTTTTTTAGTTCCCAGTAGCTTAGTTCCATATTTTTGATAAATTCCAATATTTAAATTCCAAATTCAATCTTGGGTTAAATTACAATTTTTAGATAAATTCCAGTATTTTAAATTCCAAATTCCAATTAAAATTTTGCTTACGCTGTCAGGCTGAGCGGAGTCGAAGCCACTTTCTGGTTGTGCCCTTCGACTTCGCTCAGGGTGACAATTGGAATTTGAACCCGAGCGATAGCGAACAGGCGAAGCAATTCACGAATTATTTTTTGATAATCTTTGAGAATAAAAATTCGTGAATTCGTGGCGGAAAAACTTACATTAACTTTAACATTTTTGGAATTTGGAATTTAACTAATTGGAATTTAATTGTTGTATTTTTAGCACACAAAAAAATAGAATTTTTATTATGAAAAAAGTAGTAGTAACAACCTTAATAATGATGAGTTTAAATGCTATTGGACAAAATGTAATGTCTCCGGAATTGTTATGGAAATTAGGACGAGTAACTCCGCTCGGACTTTCGAAAGATGAAAAAAATATCGTTTACAAGGTTTCAACGCCTTCTGTAGCCGATAACAAATCGACTTCTAAACTTTACATTATTCCCGTAAACGGAGGTAATGCCACTGAAATTAAAGACACGAAAGATGTGTTAAAAGACAAAAATATTTCGCCTGACGGAAAATTTGTGGTTTACAATGAGGAGGTAAAAATTGAGAAAGTTTTAGGAAAAGATTTCTACCCAAGTCTGGACAAATCGGATGCTCAAATTTATAATGGTTTAGATTACCGCCATTGGGATACTTGGAACGAAGGCAAATTTAACCACGTTTTTTATAAAGAAAACAAAGACGGTGCAAAAGGAACTGACATTATGAAAGGCGAAACTTTCGATTCTCCGCAAAAACCTTTTGGTGGTGACGAAGATTATATCTGGTCGCCAGACAGCAAAAGCATTTTGTATGTGTGCAAAAAAAAAGCGGGAACTGATTATGCGATTTCGACTAACACCAATATTTACGAGTACAACTTAGAAACTCAAAAAACAACTAACAAAACCGAAGACAATTTAGGGTACGATACGGCGCCACAGTTTTCTCCAACAGGAAATTTATCTTGGCTGCAAATGAAACGTGACGGTTACGAATCTGATAAAAACGATATTATTGTTGAGTTTAAAGGAATCAAAACGAACTTAACGGCAAATTGGGACGGAACTGTAGATAATTTTATCTGGAGCAAAGACGGAAAAACGGTATTTTTTGTAGCTCCAATTGATGGAACAAAACAACTTTTCTCGGTTAATTTTCCTGGTTTAACTAAAATTGCGATCAACGTTCGCCAATTGACAAACGGAGATTTTGATGTAAATGATTTAGTTGGTTTTTCTGGAGATGATATCATCGTTACCAGAACTGACATGAACCATGCAGGTGAGATTTATTCTTATAACTTGAAGAAAAACACTTGGAAACAAATCTCAAACATCAATACCGAAACCTATAAAACATTAACCTTAAGCAAAACAGAAAAACGTTATGTTACAACAACTGATGGTAAAAAAATGTTGGTTTGGGTAATCCTTCCTCCAAATTTTGATGCCTCAAAAAAATATCCAACTTTATTATTCTGTCAAGGAGGGCCACAAAGTCCGTTGACACAATCGTATTCTTTCCGTTGGAATTTCTCTTTAATGGCAGCTAAAGGTTACGTGGTAGTTGCTCCAAACCGTCGCGGAATGCCAGGACATGGCGTTGAATGGAACGAACAAATCAGTAAAGATTGGGGCGGACAAGTTATGGACGATTATCTTTCTGCAATTGATGATGTTTCTAAAGAAAGCTATGTAGATAAAAGCCGTTTAGGATGTGTGGGTGCAAGTTACGGAGGATATTCTGTATTTTATTTAGCAGGAATCCACAAAAACCGTTTCAAAACTTTTATTGCTCATGATGGTGTTTTCAATACGGTTTCAATGTTAGGAACAACTGAAGAAGTTTTCTTTAACAACTGGGATTTTGGCGGTGCTTATTGGGAAAAAGACAATGCTGTAGCACAAAAAGCATACACGACTTTTAATCCGGCAACTTTGGTTCAGAACTGGAATAAACCCATTTTGATTTTCCAAGGAGGAAAAGATTTCCGTGTGCCAATTGGTCAAGGACAAGAAGCTTTTCAGGCTGCTCAATTAAGAGGAATCAAAAGCCGTTTTGTGTATTTTCCAGATGAAAATCATTGGGTTTTAAAACCGCAAAATGCACAGGTTTGGCAGGGTGAATTCTTTAAATGGTTAGATGAAACGCTGTAATTCTAAATAAATTTTTAAACGATAACCGCAGTATTATTTATATAATCTGCGGTTATTTTATTTTAGCCACATTTGAATTATGTAAATATTTGATTTACATTTCCTTTCCTCAAATAGAATTTTTAAATAAATTGCGAGGAATTCCAATTGTTAAAAACGTCCTTAACCCCAGACAAATATTATGGAGAGCAAAAAAAGTTACACAGCACTCAAGGTTTTATTCAGCTATGTTGCATTATTGGCTCTCGTGGTTACGGTGGGATGGTTTTTATATTCAGAAAATGTGGTTTACAAAAAACTCGAAGATAAAATTGCGCATGAAAAAACCAAGATTCTACGAGTAAGTAAGTTATTTTCGAATGTGTACAAAACGGAAAGTCTGGCGCGAAAAACCATTCAGACCAATTCTGAAAGTGATTTTAAAAATTATCTTGTCGAAACCGATTCTTTAAAAGCCAGAATCGATACTTTAAAACAAATTGTTACTACCGAATATCAAAAAACACTTTTAGATAGTGTGACCTATTTATTGTCTGAAAAAACAGAAAACATCAGACAGTTAAAAACCATTAAAAATAAAGCTGAAGACGAAGTTTCTGTCAACAACGCGATTGACGAAATTACTAAAATGGAGTTTAATCTCCGAAAACTCGAACTTCAGGATTTTACCAAAAATCCAAACGAATTAGGAAGTTACCAGCGAAATGTACTTCAGAAATATGTCGATTATCTCAATCAGAATATTCCAGATGACAGCACTAATACGTTAAGTAAAAAAGCTTCTGATTCTATTTTGGCGAATTCTAAAAAACTGCTCAGCAATGTAAAAATGAAAGCGGAGAAGAAAAAAGAAACGCTGAATTTTGAAGAAAATAAATTACTGAAAAATGAAATCGCGATTTCGGAACAGCTTCGAAAAGTACTTCGCATAATCGAACGCGAAATCATCAACAATTCTATTAAAAACAATTCTTTAAAAGAAAAATCACTTAAAAAAGTCAACGAAATTGTAACCGCTTCGGCAATCGCAGGTTTGATTCTGACTTTGTTTTTCTCTGTTTTAATTGTGAGCGATTATTCAAAATCGCAGTTGTATAAAAAACAGCTTGAAATTGCGAATTTTAAAACCAAGAATTTATTAAAAAGCCGTGAACAGTTAATTTCTACGGTAAGCCACGACTTAAAAACGCCTTTGAGTACTATTGTGGGATATTCGGAACTTCTGGGAAATTCCGACATTACCACTAGACAGTCGTATTTCATCAAAAATATTAAAAATTCGTCGGAATATATTACACAGCTTGTTCAGGATTTACTGGATTTCTCCCGAATCGAAGCTGGAAAAATTACGGTAGAAAAAGTCCCGTTTTATCTTCCTGAATTGATTGAAGATACGGCTAAAAATATCCAGACGGTTTACAAACAAAAGAACATTGAACTAATTGTTAATGTTGATGAAAAACTAAATACCCGAATTGTTTCGGATCCTTTCCGATTAAAACAAATATTAACGAATATTATCGGAAACGCTTATAAGTTTACCGAAGAAGGTCATATCAAAATCAGTTCGTTTGCAACAGAAGATGAAAACTTCTTTGTCATTACAATTGAAGACACTGGAATTGGGATTGAAAAAGGCAATCAGAAATTGGTTTTTGAAGAGTTTACGCAGGCGAATGAAAGCATTGAGAAAAAATACGGCGGAACTGGTTTAGGACTTGCGATCTGCAAAAAGATCATTTCATTTTTAGGCGGAAGTTTAAATCTGGAAAGTACTATTGGAAAGGGAAGTACATTTGAAGTTAAAATTCCGTTGGTTTTTGACTACAGCCCAATTACAGTTGAGGAAGCGAAAAGAAATATTGCAAAAAACACCAAGAAACAGACTTTCATTGTGATTGATGACGACATCAATTTACTGAATCTAACGAGTGGTGTTTTACGACAAGAACAACATCAGGTTTTATCTTTTACAAGTGCCGTGAAAGCCATTGAAGCAATTGAAGCTACACATTTCGATTTTGTAATCACTGATATTCAAATGCCGGAAATGGACGGTTTTATGTTTTTAAAACAACTCCGAAATTCTGAAAAAGGCATTTATAAAAATCAACCTGTAATTGCCCTTACCGGAAGAACTGATCTAGATTCATCTGTATATACCGAAGCTGGTTTTACAACTGTGATTAAAAAACCGTATTCGCCAAAAATTTTATTGGAGACGATTCAGCATATTTTAGATAATGATGTACTTCCACAAACTGAAATAAATGACGACGAAGAAACGGTTTCCTCACAATTGTATTCTCTTGAAACGTTGAAAGATTTTTTAGGCAACGATAATGATGCTTTAAAAGAAGTTATAAAAGCGTTTATTTCCAGCAGTGAAGAAAATCTGGTTTTATTGGAAAATGCTATTACAGATGAAAATATTCCTGAAATTAATTCGATTGCACACCGAATTGCTCCAATGTTCAAACAAATTGAAGCAAGGGAAATTGGCACTATTTTAAAAATGCTGGAACAGAAAAATCTAGAAATCTCAGAACTGAAAGATGTGTATACTGATTTGAAAGTAAAAACCAGCGAACTTTTTGAAGCGCTGCAACAAGAAATCGTTTAATCGATATTGTATTGTTTCAGTTTATTGTAAAGTGTTTTTCTGGTAATTTTAAGCAGTTTTGCCGCTTCCGATTTATTATTCTGCGTTCTGTTGAGCGCGTGAATAATGGCTTCTTTTTCATTTTCTGATAATGAAAAAGCGCCTGTAAATCCTTGCTGTTGTTTTGAAACCTGAAAAAATTCAACAGGAAGCACATCGCTTTCTATAAAATCACCTTGAGATAACAATGTAGCACGTTTTACGCAGTTTTGAAGTTCGCGTAGATTTCCCGGCCAGTTGTAGTTTTGAAAAATAGAAACCACTTCAGGCGAAAATCCAATAATATCTTTATTTAACTGCTGATTGGCTTTTTCGAGAAAATAATCGGCAAAAAGCATTAAATCTTCGTCACGATCTTTTAATGATGGAGACTGAATCGAGAATTCATTGATTCTATGGTATAAATCTTCTCTAAAATCGCCGTTTTTTACTGCTTCGCGTAAATCTTCATTGGTAGCAGTAATAATGCGTATATCGACGTTTATTTCTTTATTGCTTCCAACAGGTTTTACTTTTCGTTCTTGAAGCGCACGCAATAACTGAATTTGATTGTCATAAGAAAGGTTTCCTATTTCATCCAGAAAAAGAGTTCCGCCGTTTGCAGCTTCAAAATATCCCATTTTATCGTTGATCGCTCCCGTGAAAGAACCTTTTAAGTGTCCGAAGAATTCACTTGCTGCCAATTCTTTCGGAATCGCTCCGCAGTCAACCGCGATAAAATTGTTGTTTTTTCTATTGCTTTGCTGATGAATACTTTTGGCGATGATTTCTTTTCCGGTTCCGCTTTCGCCGATAATTAAAACTGACATATCAGTAGGACTTACCAATTGAATATGATCCTGCAGTTTTTTTGAAGCAACTGAAATTCCTTTTACAAATTCATTTTCACCCGTAACCGTTTTTTTTGCTGCTTTTTTTGGTTTAGGAGTTTCTTCTGTGTTTTCTTCCTCTACTTCTTGCGATGCTTTTAAGGCATTTGTAATTACAAGTAAAACTTCATCTGGATTAAAGGGTTTTGAGATATAATCAGCTGCACCATTTTTGATGGCTTTTACGGCAGTGTTCACATCAGAATAACCGGTCATTAAGATAACTGGAATATGCGGATATTCATTTTTAAACTCAGACATAAGACCAATACCGTCAGAATCAGGCAAACGAAGGTCTGTCAAAATCAAATCGAAAGATTCTTTTTTGATTGCTGATCGTGCTTCGGCAGCAGAGAAAGCGACTGTTACTTCGAATGATTTTTTTAGGAGAAATTTTTCTAATAATTTACAAAACGAAATATCATCTTCTATTACTAATATCTTGGGCATTTGTTCTAAAGGGAGTTTTTTGCTAAAATAACACTATTAAAATTGTAATTTCATAAAATTATGCAAAAAAAAAGAGATTGCACGATGCAATCTCTTTTTCACCAAAAACATAAATCTAATTTCACCTAATTTATATCTTCAACCAGTTGCCATTGACATCTGAATACACAGTAGCCTTTTGGTCTCCAACTGATATTTGTAATTTATATTCCTTTTTATCATTAATAAATGCCTTTTCCAATTTAGCATTTGGATAAGCGGTCTGCAGGGCGGTTTTTACAGCTGCCGGTACAGCATCTGTAGTAATCTCAGTATATTCTGCTTGCAGAGAAACCGAAGTTTGTACCTTTTTAGTAGAAGTCTCTGCTGTTACAGAGATTGACATGCTCCCTAAAATGATGGCTGTTGCGATGGCTAACTTTTTCATAACGCTCTGTTTTTATTATTTTTTAATGATATTTCCTGAAGCGTCTGTGAAAACAGTATACTTCTTATCTCCGCTTGAAATCTCAAGTTTGTACTCATTTTTGTCATTTTTGTATGCTTTTTCAAGTTTAGTACCTGGAAAAGATTTTTCAACAGTTGACTTTACAGCTGCCGGAACAGCATCTAATCCAACTTCAGTAAATGCATCTTGAAGGTTTACTGATTTAATAATCGAAATTGATTCTGCTGGAGCAGCCGCTTGTAGAGACAAGCCTCCTAAAACAATAGCTGCTGATAAGATTAACTTTTTCATAATGCTTAGTTTTTTATGTTATTTTTTAAGGATGTTTCCTGTAGCGTCTGTGTAGACAATCGATTTTTCACCTCTTACTGTGATTTCAATTTTATATTCTTTATTTGAATTCACAAATGCTTTTTCAAGTTTTACACCTGGATAAGCTTCGTCTAGAGATTTTTTAATCGCTGCCGGTACAGCATCTACTTCTTTATAATCATCTTGATATTTAACTGTGTTTACTGCATTGGTGGTTAAAACAGTATTTTCTGCTTGCATTGACAAACTACCCAATAGAATAGCTGTCGATAAGATTAGCTTTTTCATAATTAATAGTTTTTAGGTTAGTTTTTAATTATTTTTTTACCCAAGATCCGTCAGCATTAGCATAAAGAGCTCCTACTTTGTCTCCTACTGTAACTTCTAATTTATATTGAGAAGCACTGTTTTTGTATGCTTTATTTAGAACTGCATCTGGATACGCTTTTTTAAGTGCGTCAGTAACTGCAGCAGGTACTTCTGTTACATTGATTTCTGTATAGTCATCTTGAAATGACGCTACTTTTACGATTGTATTTGAAATTGGCGAAGTTGAAGCAAATGATGTTAAACCTCCCAAAACGATTGCGGCTGATAAAAATAAATTTTTCATGATAATTGTATTTTAATGTTGTTAATTTAATCTTAGTATTCTTAATTTGAATTTCCACGGTTAAGACTAATTACTAAATTTCTACTATTATTTTTTTTAGAATCCAGGATTATTTTTGAATCCAAGTTCCATCTGCGTTAGCGAAAAGATTTCCAACTTTGTCGCCAACTGTAACGTCCAGCTTATATTCTGACTTTTCGTTTTTATATGCTTTTGTAATTACTGCTGTAGGATAGGCTTTTTTCAAAGCTTCTGTAATGGCAGCTGGCAATTCCTCTAATTTAATTTCTGTATAATCGTCTTCAATAGAAGTAATTTTTACAATAGAATTTGAAACTGGAGAAGTTGAAGCAAATGATGTCAAACTTCCTAAAACAATCGCGGCTGATAAAAATAAATTTTTCATAATGTGTATAATTAAATAGTTAATAGTTTGTTTTACGCTTTAGGTAAAGAAACTATCATGCCGAAACAAAGTAACTACACTCCAATACCCGTAAAGCCTTGTTTTTAAAGGGATTTACTAATGCATGCCAAAAAATAGGCATGTAAAAAAGTGTGTAACTTGAATAAAAAGTGTGTAAAAAGTATACACAAATAGTGTTTACCTGCTGTACAGAATAAAAAAGCCCAACAGTGTTTTTTAAACTGTCGGGCTGAAATAGGATATATATAAAGAAAAAAGGCCGTCGATTGACGGCCTTTTAAATTATTCTGGACTATTCATTTTGAAAGTCTCCATAAATGCAGTTGTATAATCTCCTGCAATATATTTTGGATCATCCATTAATTGTCTGTGGAAAGGTATTGTCGTTTTCACACCTTCAATTACGAATTCGTCAAGAGCTCTTCTCATTTTACTGATAGCTTCTTCACGAGATTGTGCAGTTGTAATTAACTTAGCAATCATAGAATCGTAATTTGGCGGAATGCTGTAACCAGAGTAAACGTGAGTATCTAAACGTACTCCGTGTCCTCCTGGCATATGAAGCGTAGTAATTTTCCCTGGTGAAGGACGAAAATCGTTGTACGGATCTTCAGCATTAATACGAACTTCAATAGCATGTAATTCAGGAAGGTAGTTTTTACCAGAAATTGGAATTCCAGCAGCAACCATAATTTGCTCACGAATTAAATCGTAATCAATTACTTGTTCTGTAATTGGGTGCTCCACCTGAATACGAGTATTCATTTCCATGAAATAGAAGTTTCTGTGTTTGTCTACTAAGAATTCAACAGTTCCAGCTCCTTCATACTTAATAAACTCAGCCGCTTTTACAGCTGCCTCACCCATTCTTGTACGCAATTCATCTGTCATGAAAGGTGAAGGTGTTTCTTCAGTAAGTTTTTGGTGACGACGTTGTACTGAGCAGTCTCTTTCAGAAAGGTGACATGCTTTTCCATAAGAATCTCCTACAACTTGAATTTCGATGTGACGTGGTTCTTCAATAAGTTTCTCCATGTACATACCGTCATTTCCAAATGCTGCAGCAGCTTCTTGACGTGCGCTTTCCCAAGCTTTTAAAAGATCTTCTTCTTTCCAGATGGCACGCATTCCTTTTCCACCACCACCTGCAGTAGCTTTCATCATCACTGGATAACCAATTTCTGCAGCCGTTTTTTGTGCATGCTCGTAAGATTCTAATAATCCGTCTGAACCTGGTACACATGGCACTCCTGCAGCTTTCATTGTAGCTTTAGCAGAAGCTTTATCTCCCATTCTGTCGATCATTTCAGGAGCTGCACCGATAAATTTGATACCATGCTCTTGACAAATTTTTGAGAATTTAGCATTCTCAGAAAGGAAACCGTATCCTGGGTGTATTGCGTCTGCATTTGTAATTTCTGCAGCAGCAATAATATTTGACATTTTTAAATACGATAAGTTACTTGGAGGAGGACCAATACAAACCGCTTCATCTGCAAATTTAACATGCAGACTTTCTGCATCGGCTGTAGAATAAACTGCAACAGTTTTAATTCCCATTTCCTTACATGTACGAATTACACGAAGTGCAATTTCTCCTCTATTCGCAATTAATATTTTTTTAAACATCTTATTTTAATTAGATAATTAGACAATTTGATAATTAGATAATTTTAGATGTCTGTTGTATTAATTCTATCAGATCAATCTAAAACCTAAAATCTAAAATCTAAATTTATTTATGATGGATCTACTAAGAATAAAGGTTGATCAAATTCAACTGGAGACATATCGTCAACAAGAATTTTTACAATTTTTCCTGAAACTTCTGATTCGATTTCGTTGAATAATTTCATTGCTTCGATTACGCAAAGAACATCACCTTTTGATACTGAGCTTCCTACTTCAGTGAAAACTGGTTTGTCTGGAGATGGTTTTCTATAGAATGTTCCGATAATTGGAGATTTTATAGTAACATATTTAGAATCGTCAGAAGCAGGTTTTTCTGGAGTTACACTTACAACTGTTGGAGCAGTAACCTGCGGAACTGTTGCTTGTGGTAAAGCAGCCTGAGCTGGTAATTGCTGTACATAAGTTGCTTCTGTTACATTTGTTTCTAAGGTTGTTCTGATCGTGATTTTTACATCATCCATTTCCAACTTCACTTCTGCAACACCCGAATTTGCAACAAATTTGATTAGGTTTTGAATTTCTTTTAAATCCATAATGATTCGTTTTTAGTTTTAATTTATTTCTTATCGTAAGCCCATTTTAAATAGATAGATCCCCAAGTGAATCCACCGCCAAATGCAGCAAAGATAACATTATCTCCTTTTTTAAGCTTATCTTCAAAATCAGCTAATACTAGTGGTAAAGTTCCTGAAGTGGTATTACCATATCTTTCGATATTAACTAATACTTTAGACTCATCAAGTTCAAGTCTTCCTGCAGTAGCATCAATGATGCGTTTGTTTGCCTGATGCGGCACTAACCAGTCAACATCCTGATTAGTTAAGTTGTTTCTCTGCAAAATTAATTCGCTGGCATCTGCCATATTGGTAACTGCGTATTTAAATACCGTTTTACCATCTTGCATGATATTGTGTTGTCTGTTTTTTACAGTGTCTTCACTAGGCGGAATCAAAGATCCACCAGCTGGTATTTTAAGAAAATCACGTCCAACACCATCACTTCTTAAATATTCGTCTTGTAAACCAAGACCTTCGTAATTTGGTTCGAACAATACAGCTCCAGCACCATCACCAAAAATAATACAAGTTGCTCTATCTGTATAATCAACAATTGATGACATTTTATCGGCACCAATTAACAATACCTTTTTATATCTTCCAGACTGCACGTAAGCAGCTGCAGTTGACATTCCGTACAAGAAACTTGAACACGCTGCCTGCAAATCGTAAGCGAATGCATTTGTAGCGCCAATTTCTGTTGCAACATAAACTCCAGTTGAAGCCACCATCATATCTGGTGTTGCAGTTGCCATAATAATCATATCAATCTCTAACGGATCAATGTTAGCTTTTGCTATTAAATCCTTTGCTGCTTGTATGGCAAGGTACGATGTTCCTTTATCAGCATCTTTAAGAATTCTTCTTTCTTTAATTCCGGTACGAGTGGTAATCCACTCATCATTGGTATCCACCATGGTTTCCAACACCTTATTAGAAAGAACAAAGTCTGGAACGTAAGCTCCAACAGCGGTAATTGCGGCTGTGATTGTACTCATTATATTCTATTATTTCCTTCCAAATTAACAGTAATTTGAAAAATTTTTAAAAGACTTGAAAAATACAAAAAAAAACGAAGCGAATTTGTCTATATTTTCTTAAAAAACGAAAATTATAACCAACAAAAAAAACTCTCACTATGTGAGAGTTCCGGTATAATTTACAAAAACGTATTAAGCAACCGCTTCAGATTTATCGATAACAACTTGCCCTCTGTAGTACATTTTACCTTCGTGCCAGTAAGCTCTGTGGTATAAATGTGCTTCACCAGTAATAGGACATGTAGCGATTTGAGCTACAGTCGCTTTATAATGTGTTCTTCTCTTATCTCTTCTTGTTTTCGAGGTTTTTCTCTTAGGATGTGCCATTTTACTATATTATTTATCCGTTAATAGTTTCTTTAATTTTTCCCAACGCGGGTCAATATCTTCTTCTTTATTACTCTCTTCCTTTTGTTCTTTTACACTTAATTCATTCAATTTGGTTAAAGCATCGGTTTGTAATGTTCCGTCTTTAACACCTGGATGAATTCTTTTTTGAGGCACCGAAAGTGCAATCATTTCATAAATGTATTGTGACACATCTAATTCATGTTCTCCATGCGGCAAAATCAACAACTCTTCGTTATCATCATTAAATTCTTCTCCAAAACGAACAATTAACTTCATTTTTCCTTTTATAGGTAAATCAAAATCTTCGCCTGTTAGATCACAAGGTACATTTACAGTTCCTTTGTGTTTGAATTCTAATTCTAACATATTGCTCTTTTTATCAAAAAGCAAGTTCACTTTAATATCTGAACTCTGAAACTCATCGTACTCAAAGTCCTTAAAGAACGTGTTATTTATTTGATACTCAAAATGGTGTTTTCCTAGTTTTAATCCTACGAAAGGAATTAAAAATTCTTTTGTTTTGCTCATTTCAACATCAATTTGATCAACTCAGTTCTAAAAGCAGACATCTGAATTGGGGTGCAAAGATATAAAATTATTGTAAATTCAATAATCTTATTCACCTTTTTTTGTTTATAACTGTTTTTCTTTTATTTTAAGAGGTTTTTGGCTAATCTCCTCATACTGATTACGCGAGCGAAAAATATCAAGCGCAAGATAAACTGCTTCTTTAAACGAATTGAAATCTGCCATGTCTTTTCCAGCAATATCGTAACCTGTGCCATGATCTGGTGAAGTACGAACTTTATCAAGACCTGCCGTATAATTTACTCCTTTGCCAAAAGAAAGTGTTTTAAACGGAATCAATCCTTGATCATGATATGTGGCTACAACGGCATCATATTTTTCATATTGACCACTTCCAAAAAAACCATCGGCAGAAAATGGCCCAAAAACCATCGTGCCGCTGTAAAATAATTTTTTCAAAACGGGTTTTAAAATCAAATCATCCTCTTTTCCTATTACACCGCCATCGCCACAATGAGGATTTAATCCTAAAACAGCAATTTTTGGCTTCACAATACTAAAATCCTGAATTAATGATTTTCGTATTGTTTCAATTTTTCTGGTAATTAATTCTTCTGTCAAATGCGATGATACTTCGTTTAAAGGAACATGATCCGTAAGCAGACCTACTCTTAAATTATCCTGAACCATCATCATTAAAGCATTTCCTTCTAATTCCTGATCCAAATAATCAGTATGTCCCGGAAATTTAAAATCTTCTGACTGAATATTGTATTTATTTATTGGCGCTGTAACCAGAACATCAATTAAATCTTCTTTTAAAGCTTTGGTTGCTGCTACAAAAGATTTTATAGCATATTCCCCGATTTTTTCATCATTTGTTCCAAAGTTAATATCTACTCCTTCTTTCCAAAGGTTATACACATTTACTTTTCCCGGAATGATTTGATCTAACTTATCTACACCATGAAACTGCACGGTCGATGTAAAACTTTTTCTAACAAAAGAAAGTATTTTAGCATTTGCGAAAATAACAGGCGTACATAATTCTAACATTCTTGAATCTTCGAATGTTTTTAGTATAACTTCGCTTCCAATACCGTTTAAATCTCCAACTGAAATTCCAACAATTATATTTTCTGCTTTTTTATTCATGAGCTCAGCTTATTTATTACTAATTTTGATGTGCAAATTTAGTAAAATAAAACTACAATGTTTACAGGAATTATCGAAACCCTTGGAAGGATTCACGAAATACAAAAAGACAAAAACAATCTGCATGTAACTGTAGATTCCTCTATCACTAACGAATTAAAAATTGACCAAAGCGTTTCTCATAACGGAATATGCCTTACAGTTGTTGCTATAAAGGATTCTTTCTACACTGTTACGGCGATTGAAGAAACCATTTTAAAAACCAATATTGGCGACTGGAAAGTAAATGATATTGTAAATCTAGAAAGAGGAATGAAGCTTGGCGATCGTTTAGACGGACATATTGTTCAAGGCCATGTTGACCAAACTGGAGTATGTACCAAAATTGAAGAAGCAAACGGAAGCTGGAATTATACTTTTGAATACGACAGCGACCTCAACAACATTACAATTGAAAAAGGTTCGATTACGGTTAACGGAGTAAGTTTGACGGTTGTAAATTCTAAAACAAACGAATTCAGCGTTTCTATAATTCCGTATACTTTTGAAAACACGAACTTCAAAGATTTTAAAGTTGGCACTAAAATCAATTTAGAATTTGATGTGGTGGGCAAATACATTTCCCGACTATACGCAATCAACAAATAGATCTGAAAAAGATATTTCATAAAAAAAGCTTCAATTTAAATTGAAGCTTTTTTTGTTTTATTTCGATAAATAATTGTAAACCCTAAAATTAATCCCGCCACGATTAGATACGGAAGATCTTCATTTATTGGCAATCCTGGAGGTGGAATACCTGGACCTCCCGGTGTTGGCGGAGTTGACTGAGCCAAAACACTTGATGTATTCAATAAAATTAAAAAAAATGCTGAAAAAACAATTCTTATTATCTTCATAAATTTAAGTGCTGAAAATCAATACAATATATTACTGGCAAGTATTTTTTATTAGAAATTTCTCATAAAAAAAAGTCTTTAAGGGAAATTCTTTGGCAAAAGTATACGATTTTTAGAAAAAAACAACTTTATGAGCAAAAATCTCACCTAAACTTAACATACGTATTTTACTATATTTTAGATTTTTTCAGTAAGCGTTTTTTCTGTTCAAAAACAATTAAAATAAACAGATTTTAAATCTATTTTCTGTTGCAGACCGCACTAAATAAGAACTTTAAATTATGAGCTATAGAAAACCAGCTTTATCTTTAAAATCCTTTTGACAACAACAAATCGCCGAATTTGAAAAAAAGTTCTCACAAAATAGTTTTTTTCAAAAAAATGCATTAAAATCAAATAAGTCAGAAAGAACTGTAATTTTTAATATTGCATTTACATGAAAGAAACCTGCCGATTTTAGATTTTGAAAGCAAAAAAATATATTTGCATAAAATCAGGATTAAAAAACAATTTCAAACAGCCCGAAACCAAGCAAATTATAAATGGAAAATAAATACACAGTTGGAAGTTTGTATGCTGGTGTTGGCGGTATATGTTTAGGTTTTGAAAAATCTGGCTTTACTTTAAAATGGGCTAATGAATTTGATAAAAAAGCCTGCATTACCTACCGAAATAATTTCAAACACAACCTTATTGAAGGCGATGTAATGGAATTAGACGTAACTTCTCTAGAAAAAGTAGACATTTTAACGGCTGGTTTCCCTTGTCAGCCATTCTCTCTTGCCGGACACCGAAAAGGTTTTAACGACAGCAGAGGAAACCATTTTTTTAAAATCTTGGATTTTATTGACGAAATGCGTCCGAAAGTGGTGTTTCTGGAAAATGTAAAAAACCTTCGTGGACACGATAAAGGAAACACGCTTAAAGTCATTCAAAGCGAAATTAAAAAGCGCAATTATACTTTCGATAGTTCTGTTTTAAACACTAAAGATTTCGGAAATACACCTCATAATCGAGAGCGACTTTTCATGATTGCTTTTGACAAGGAGTTTGTGAACAACAAAAAGTTCAAATTTCAATTTCCTGAAAAAGAGCACTTAACAAAATCTCTTCAAGATTTAATTATAACAGATAAAGTTCCTGATAAATTTTATTATACCGAAGACAAATACATGTATAATATGCTAAAAGAATCGGTTGTAAATAAAAATCACATTTATCAGTTCAGACGGCAGTATGTTCGAGAGAATAAATCGGGATTATGTCCTACTTTGACAGCCAATATGGGAACCGGCGGACATAACGTTCCGATCATTATAACCGATCATGGTTTCAGAAAACTAACCCCACGAGAATGTTTCAGACTTCAAGGTTTTCCCGATGAATATAAATTACCAGCTATATCCAATTCAAGTTTGTACAAACAAGCCGGAAATTCAGTAAGCATGCCTGTTATACAAAGATTGGCAGCCGAAATTTTTAAGGTGATTGAAAAAGTTGAAGCCAAAAAACTAAAAACCGAAAAAGCTTAAATACTTAAAAGCATTATCGTGCCTTCGATTTTTGCCAGACAAACTTCGAGATTCTTTTCGATGTCTTTACTCCAAAATCTCAAGACTGTCCAATTTTGAGAAATAAGAAAAGCATTGACTTCTTCGTCACGTTGTATATTTCTTTCAATCTTCGGGATCCAATAGTCTCTATTCGATTTGATTCTTAATTGTTGAGTTTCCCAATCTTTTCCATGAAAAAATTCGCTATCGACAAAAATGGCAATTTTATATTTGGCAAAAGTAATGTCAGGTCGTCCAAATATCTTTTTATTGTTTTTTCGATATCTGTAACCCAATTTCCATAAAGCTTTGGCAAGCCTTACTTCATCTTTTGTAGCAGTACTTTTAATCGCCTGCATATTTCTGCTCCTTTGTTCGGGAGTCAAATTATCCATCTGAAGATTAAATTTGTTTCGGAAGGATAAAGTTAAGGCTATTTCAAAGAATAAAATTTAAAAATTGAAGCTTGACTATTTCAATTTTCACATTTTAAAATTGATGAAAACAAAAAAGCCTTACATTTCTGTAAGGCTTTAATTTAGAACGTGGTCCCACCTGGGCTCGAACCAGGGACCACCTGATTATGAGTCAGGTGCTCTAACCAACTGAGCTATAGGACCGGTTTAGAGGATGCAATATTACTACTATTTTTCGTTCACTCCAAATATTTTATGACATGATTTGTATTTAATTTCAAATCAAATCGCAAGTCTTAAAAACAAGATTGATTTTCAACAGCTTATTTCAAAACAAAATCAACATTTTTTTATTTAATTTCTTGGCAAAGCTCCACTAAAACACCATTTGTGTTCTTCGGATGCAGAAAAACGACCAATTTATTATCGGCTCCTTTCTTCGGAACTTCGTTTATCAGCACAAAACCTTCGTTTTTTAATCGGGAAATTTCAGCTTCGATATCATCGACATCAAAAGCGATATGATGAATTCCTTCTCCTTTTTTTTCTATAAACTTTGCAATTGGACTTTCTGGGTTTGTCGCCGTCAAAAGTTCAATTTTATTCGTTCCTGTTTTAAAAAAAGAGGTTAACACTCCTTCGCTTTCTACGATTTCTTCTTTATAAGATGGAACACCAAGCAGTTTTTCGAACAATACATTCGCATCATTCATATCTTTAACTGCAATTCCAATATGTTCAATTTTGTTAACCATATATTTTTATTGTTGATTGATATATGTATTAAAGTAACCACATTCTGCTATAACATCTTTATAGTATTGCGTATCCGAATAGGATTTCTTCAATGTTTTAAACCCTTCCCAAGCGATAAAGTTTACTTTATCATCTTGAATATCCCACCAGTTTCTTACGTCGTTATATTTTTTATTGTAATATTCGTTTCTTTCACATTTTGCCAGCAGGTAAATACATTTTGCTTTTTGTTCTTTTGTTGTCGCTGCTTCAAGTGCTTTTTGATAATACATTTTAGGAAGATCGCAATTGGTAATCATTTTTTTCATAGGATTTCTAAATGAATACGGACTCGATCCATAACCCACAATACTTATTTCATAGAAAGTTCTTCCGTTTCCAAAATGTGTAATGTTGTAAAATGCATTTCCAAGCAGTAAACTATTCGTGTAAACATCTTCTTTTTGAGCTAGTTTATCCTGCATTTCTTTTATGGTAGTCAAAAACTCAAGCTGTGTGTATTTTCTTTTTTGATATGCCGCGTGATCGCAATCGTGACAATCTTTAATACTTCCGTTGAATGGATTTCCTAAAAATTTATAGTACTGAACAGAATCTGTCTGCTGCATAAAAGCAATTGCTTCAGGGATTTTATTTTTGAAAGTCGACTGAACTGCCTGAAAGTTATTAATATCTTTTAATTTCAAACTATAAATTCCAGCACCGATTTTTTCGATTTCGGTTTTGTCAGATTTCGCCAAGAATGATTTCATATCCAGCAAATTCTTTTCATTATCGTAAAAAGAATTTCCTCCATTCCAGTAACCGTTATCAGATTCATTAAATAATTCTACCATTACAGGATTTTCTTTTGCTCTGTAAAGTGCTGCGATATAATTTTTACTCCACTCAGAAGCATTTGTATAACGAAATTCCTGTCCTTTATACGTTTTTGGAAGTTCAGTATACAACCAGTTCAAATCAGACAGAACGGTTTTTATGTTAGAATCTGTTACTTTATCAATTTTACTCAAGTTGTTTACAAAACGAAGAATTCTCAATTGATAACTTGCCAATTGTGTTTTAGGAAGAGTTTTAGCTGCTTTGTCAAAGTTTTTATCAGCATTTGCATACTCTCCTTTTAAAGTCTGAAGATATCCCAAAGACAAATCCCATAAATACGGTTTTTCTGTATTTCCGGCTGCCGAAATTTTGGTAATTAAATCAAATGCTTGTTTGTCAATTTTAGCCTGATTTTCTGTTTTATTTTCAGCGATGGTTAAAACTTTTTTAGGTTGATTTTCTCCGCCATCTCTCTCAAATGAATTGTTTATTGATTGTTCCAGTTTATTTACCAATCGCGTTGCGAGATAATTTAGATGTTCGCTTTTCGGATTTAACTCGTAAATCTTCTCAATCGCTTGTTTTTCATCTTTGTAATATCCGTGAACCGCCCAAAGCGCCGCTTTTTCCTCATTGTTTTTTGCCATTGCCAAAGCTTTGTTCCAATCGGAATCATTTTTCGGATTGAAACTGTATGCAGTTACCACACGAAGTTCTGGGCATTTATCAAAAACTTGTGCGTACAAATAATTTGCTGTGGCGTATTTTTTCTGCTTATAATTAATTCCGGCAACATAAGCCAAAGCACGGTAATACAACGTGTTTTTTGGAACTGAACTTTCTGTTTTATTAAAAAATTCAATTGCTTTTTGTTTGTTGTTACTATAAAAACGAGCTTTCATGGTCAA
Source organism: Flavobacterium endoglycinae (assembly GCF_017352115.1). Taxonomy (NCBI): domain Bacteria; kingdom Pseudomonadati; phylum Bacteroidota; class Flavobacteriia; order Flavobacteriales; family Flavobacteriaceae; genus Flavobacterium; species Flavobacterium endoglycinae. The sequence goes on along the minus strand of NZ_CP071448.1, from coordinate 2,958,470 downwards.
GAACCAATATCTATTTTTCAAAAACGGATCTGATAAAGTATTGTAGACATTTTCTATTGACTGAATCATTTTGGCATCATTGAAAGTTTTTTCAACACCAGGCTCGTAACTCCAATAATTTTCTAGAACAGAAACTGTTTCTATTTTCTGAGCTAAATATAAAAACTCAATGAAGTTTTTGATTTTATCATCTTTCAGATTGATTTTTTTACCCCATTTCAAAGAAACCGAATTGTCTTTTTTATTCTTATAAAAAACATGAAGCTGGGTCACTTCTTCTTTATTTTTAATCTGTTTTTTATCATCAGAATAATATCTTACACGTTCATCGCCAATTAAAAAATAATTCACGGTTGTCGTATCGGCTTTTCCTTTTAAATAAGAAGCCCAATCTGATTTTATGTTTTTATTGAAACGGGAATTATGTTCGGTATCAAAACCAATTCCATAGAAAATTCCACCCGATAAAAACAAAGGCGAATACGATTTGTCTGCGAAAGTTTCTGGCGTAAAATTCGAATTATATCCAAAAAAATCCCAGTCATCGCCGCCAGCACAGGCATATATTATTCCGTATACCGAAAGTAAACCAACACTAAAAACAAGAAATAACTTGTTTAAAAATATTCTTTTCATAATTTTTTAAATTGAATTCGTCTAAATCGTAAAATATAATTTCTTTTGGAGGCTGCGCTGTATTATCGTTTAAATCGTCAGCCATTTCTTTTAAATCTTCTGAAGAAATCGTTTCTGTTTTCAGCAGATCGTTTTCTTCATAATAAACACCGTTTTTATAATTTGATTGTTTTACCCTGAAAAAAATTGGACTTATCTGTTCAAATTTTTTGTCTTTTTTAAGTTCGCCAAAATTCAATTTTGAACGAAGTCCTAAAACTTTTTGATTTCTGATATGAATAGCCCAAGAATATATAGGCAAGGCAAAATCAAGAGAAAGCGGGTATTTTTTTAAGCTCTTTAAGTATTTTTCAGATATTTCTCGGCTGTAAATTGAGTTTAAAGAATCTGGTGCAATACTTCCCATATTGTAAAACATTAAAACTCCCGAATCGACATTGGGAATTTTCGTTTTTTTGAAATACTTCACCTGATGCAGTCTTATCGTAGCCGAAAGTTTTTTATGCGAAAGTTTCTTAATCTGTTCAATAAATTTCAGATAATTGTTTTTGCTGTCTAAACTCCAGTCGCAATCAATTTGAATTTCGGTGTATTTGATTCTATTGGCTGCATTAATTTCATCAATGAGATGAATGGTTTTCTGAGCCAGATCTTCAACATCAAGATTCGATTGCAGCATGACCTTGTTCTGAATAAAAACTATCGGAACAATTTCAAAGTGCTGAACATTGTCATAAAAATGGATTGGGCTTATAGGAAACGGAACCTTTGTCTGCGGTTGTAATCCAATATCAAAATACCGGATATACAGTTTACTGACCTCATTGTCTTTTAAAACTTCTTTTTCTGTTTTTGAAAATTTCAGATTAGTTTTCCAATAATAGAAAGCGATTATAGGTTTGTCATTTTTACTGCAGGAAGCCAGCAAAAGAAATAATGAAATCCAAAAAAACCTTTTTATCAAAACGGAGTAATCTTATAATCGAAATCAAAAGTAAGAAAATATATCTAGAATGCCAAGCAAAAAGCAAAATTTGCAAATCCTAATAAATGGCTAAAAAATTTCAATTAAAGCAAATATAATTGTTATTTTGTGCAATCAAATTTAAAACTGCTATGTTTAAAAGCAAACTAAAGTATATTTCATTTTTATCTGTATTATTAATGATGAGCTGCGCCAAAAGGGGCAGTATTACCGGCGGATTAAAAGATACTCTTGCTCCTACGTTAGTATCGAGCGTTCCTAAAAACTTTAACACCAATTTTAAAGGAAATGTAATTACTTTAAATTTTGATGAGTATGTAAAACTTAAAAACACCAATAAGCAGCTTATTATTTCACCTCCTATGAAATACGAACCGCTTATTACTCCAACCAACGTGAGTAAGTTTATCAAAATTGAAATTAAAGACACGCTGCAGCCAAACACAACTTACAGTTTTAATTTCGGACAGAGTATTACCGATAATAATGAAGGAAATGCACTCAACCAGTTTAAATACGTTTTTTCTACTGGACCTTATATCGATTCGCTTACATTGGGTGGAAAAATTAAAGATGCATACAACAAAAACGTAGACAACTTTGTGTCGGTAATGCTTTATGAAGCAAATGACAAACTAAAAGATTCTACTATCTATAAAGAGTTTCCTAGATATATTACGAATACTTTAGACAGCATGCGAACTTTTAAATTTGAAAATTTAAAAGCTGGAAAATATCTTTTGGTAGCTTTAAAAGATAAAAGTTCAAACAATAAATTCAATCCTAAAGATGATAAAATCGGATTTTTAAAAGGATATGTGACTGTTCCTTCAGATACGATTTATGAATTGGAATTGTTTAAGGAAGTTCTTCCTTTAAAAGCTTTCAAGCCCATTCAGGCATCAGGAAACCGATTGTTGTTACCATATGAAGGAAAACAGAATTTTAAAAATTCGAAACCAAAAATTGTCCTGAAAAACAATACAGAAGTTCTAGAAACTATTGTAACGCAATTCCCGAAAAAAGATTCACTTCAGGTTTGGTATAAGCCTTTGAAAGCAGACTCTTTATCGCTGGAAGTGAGCCGAGAGAATTACAACAAAAGATTCACTTTTAAGGTAAAAGACCAGAAAAAAGACACTTTGAATATTAAAGCGGTTCAAAATGGGATTATTAATTTCAGAGATCGTTTTACATTAGAATCAGAAACACCATTGGTTAAATTTGACAAATCAAAAATCAGGTTAGTCAATAAAGATTCTGCAGCTGTTGATTTCACTACCGAATATGATGAATTCGACCAAAAACTCTATGTAGACTTTAAGAAAGATCCAGAGGAAAAATACAATTTTACTTTTTTACCAGGTGCGCTGACGGATTTTTATGAAAAGACAAACGATACTTTATCGTATAAATTAAACACGAAAGAACTCGCTGATTACGGGAATATTGTTATCAATTTAAAAAATGTAAAACGTTTCCCGATTATTGTGGAACTTACCAATAAAAAAGGAGAGTCTGTTTTGGCAAGTGCCTATTCTGAGAAAGAAACCCGAATTGAATTCAATCTTGTTGTTCCTGATGCGTTTACTGTTCGCGTAATTTACGACGACAATAAAAACAAAATGTACGACACCGGAAGCTTTTTAGAAAGAAGATACGCCGAAGAAGTCTTTTACAGTCAGCAGGAATTTGATGTCCGTGCCAATTGGGACGTTGACCAAACTGTCGATCTGAGTATTCCGTTTAATCCAGAAGTGGAGAAAAAACAGGACGAGAAAAAGAAGAAAGAAGACGAAAAGAAACGAAAGGCATTCTAAATCTTAATTTCGAAAACATCTTTATCGCTTAAAAAATCGAGTTTTTTTCGCGTTTCCAACATTTCATTTCGATCTAAATCAACCACAAAAACACCTTCAGTTTCTTGTGGTTCTAGAATATAATTGCCTAAAAAATCTACTACTTGAGAATGGCCTGTATGTTCATAATCATGAGCATCCAGTCCTACTCTATTCACTCCAGCCACATAACTTAAATTCTCTATAGCGCGAGCTTTCAACAAAGCATCCCAAGCATTGGTGCGGACTTTTGGCCAGTTGGCAACGTATAGAAGCAAATCGTAATTTTCGACATTTCGCACAAAAACCGGAAAACGTAAGTCGTAACACACTTGCAGACAAATTTTCCAGCCTAAATACTCCACAATTACTTTTTGATTTCCGGCAGTATAGAATTTATCTTCTCCTGCTAATGAAAACAAATGGCGTTTGTCATAATGCTGTATGTCGCCCGTTGGAAAAACAAACAACATACGGTTGAAATATTTTCCGTTTTCGGTTATTACTACACTCCCTGTAACTGCACTATTTTTCTGTTTAGAAACCGCTTTCATCCAGCTTACTGTTTCACCTTCCATCGTTTCGGCAACAGCAGACGGATTCATTGTAAATCCAGTTGAAAACATCTCTGGAAGTACAATTAAATTAACTTCTGGATCGACTTGATTTATTTTCGATTCAAAATTACTTCGGTTGGCAGAAGCATTTTCCCAATTAAGATCTGATTGAATGAGTGCTATTTTCATATCTCAAAAATACACAATTTAAGCTAATTCTTATATTTTTCAAAAAAACCATATCTGCAATTTTTTCTCAAAATTCTTCCTGATACCGCATTTTTTTTCGGTTTTTAAATTCCATTGCAAAAAGTTATTGCAAAAAAAATGCATTCTTTGCAAAAAAAATGCAAATATGAAAAATTAATATTTATATTTGAATCGCCAACAAAAACCAAAAAAAACGTGAAAACCAAAAAATTATGAAAACAAAGCTTATTTCATTGGTATTTATTGGGGGGATTATCTTCTCAGCAAATGCAAAAGAGATTGCAATTAAAAAGCATCTTTTTGAACAAACGAGCAGTCAGATTGAAATTTCCGGCCAGATTTTAGGTCAGGATGATGGAATGCCAATTGCTGGAGCCACAATTTACGCAGAAAGCAATAGTAAAATCGCGACCATATCTGATGAAAATGGAAGGTTTAAATTAAATGTTCCAGAACACGAAAGCCATGTTATTGTATCTTACATGGGGTATGAAACTTTAAGTTTTCCATTAATTCAATCTACAAACTTAACCATACGATTAAAACCAGCTCAAAATGTTCTGGATCAGGTTGTCGTAACCGCACTGGGAGTTAAAAAAAGTACTAAAGCCATTTCATACGCTGTAACCGAGCTGAAAGGAACAGAGTTTACAAAAGCAAAAGAAGCCAATATATCAAACGCTTTAGTCGGGAAAATTGCCGGGGTTAACGTAAGCAGTACCTCAACGGGAGCGAATGGATCGACAAGAGTTGTAATTCGTGGAAACGGTTCATTAAACGGAAATAACCAGCCGATGTATGTTGTAAACGACCTACCAATCGACAACACCCAATTGAATCTGCCAGGAATAGGAAACGGACCAGGATCGACAAGAATTAACGTAGATCGTGGTGACGGAACTTCTGTTATCAATCCAGATGATATTAAAAGTATTACGGTTTTAAAAGGAGGAACTGCTGCCGCTCTTTACGGATCGAGTGCCGCAAATGGTGTTATCCTGATTCAAACCAAAAGAGGCGCTGCGCAAAAAGGAATTGGCGTTGAATACAATTCATCTTTTACATTTGAAACACCTTCAATTATACCAGACTGGCAGTACGAATACGGTTCAGGATCTCTTGGAAAAAAACCAACCACGCAGGCAGAAGCTGTTGCTGCAGGCCGCTGGTCATGGGGAGCCAAAATGGACGGTTCGAATGTGATTCAGTTTGATGGTGTTGCAAGACCGTATTCTCCTCAAAAAAACAATATCAAAAATTTCTATGAAACAGGAACAACTTTCATAAACTCTATTGCTTTATCTGGAGGAAATGAAAAGGCAGCCGGACGTCTTTCGTTTATGAATATGGACAATCAGAGTGTGGTTCCAAATTCAGATTTTAATAGAAAAAGCGTTAACATGGCAGGAAATGTCAACCTAACCAATTGGTTAAAGTTTGATGTTGTGGCGCAATACAATATTGACAAATCTAACAACAGAGTAACCGTTTCTGATGCCGAAGCCAATCCAAACTGGGGAACTTACATGATCGCCAATACGGTTGACATTCGAAATCTTGCCCCAGGTTATGATGCCAACGGAATTGAAGAAGCTTGGAATCCTGTTGCTGTTGCCACAAACCCTTATTTTGTAGTGAATAAAATTAAAAACAGCGATACCAAAAATCGTTTTATCGGGATGCTGAATGTAAAATTAAATTTCACACCTGACTTGTTTTTACAAGGAAGAATTGGTCAGGATTACACGAATTATGATTTCTTCGGATATATTCCAAAAACAACTTTAAACAATCCGGTTGGATATGCGCAGGGTTCAAAAATGAAATTATCTAATTTGAATACCGAAGCCATATTAAATTACACTAAGAAAAACATTTACAATAATTTCTCTTTAAATGCTTTAGTTGGAGTGAACTCTAGAACTTCTGAAAGAGACGAAACTAGATTTGAAGGATCAAATTTTGTATTGGATGATTTTTATTCCATAAGCAATCTTTCAACTTTAACGTACACGTATCCGTATGGAAAAACGAAAACAAATTCAGTATACGGAGCAGTTGATTTAGATTATAAAAACATCGTTTTCTTAAACTTTACAGGTCGTCAGGATTGGTTCTCTACGCTTTCTAAAGACAACAACAGCGTATTTTATCCGTCAGTAGGAACAAGTGTTATCCTTTCTGATATTGTAAAAATGCCAGAGTGGATCTCGTTTACCAAACTAAGAACTTCATGGGCAGAAGTTGGAGGCGCAACACCAGATCCTTATGCTTTAAACCAGTCTTATACCATGGTTCAAGGCGGACACAACGGACAGCAGTTACAAGGTCCAACCAGTACAAGAGTTCCAAATGCAACATTGAGTCCGCTTACTTCAACTACATTTGAAGTAGGTACCGATTTAGGATTTTTCAACAATCGTTTAAATCTTGACTTTGCTTGGTACAACCGCGCTACAACAAATGATATTGTTGAAACCACTATTTCAAATGCTTCAGGAGCGAACACCGCTTTATTAAATCTTGGAAAAATGAGAAACAAAGGAGTGGAATTGTTATTAAGCGGCAAAATCATCAATTCGGATAATTTTTCATGGGATGCGAGTATCAACGGATCGTATAACGAAAATACAGTTGAAGCTCTTACAGATCAATTAAACTCTATCACCATGGCGACTTCTGTAAACGGATATGTAACAATTACCAGCGATGTGGGTCGTCCGTACAGTATTATAAAAGGATACAAACCTCGTAAAGATGCTAATGGAAATACAGTGTATAACGTAAGCGGCGGTTCTGCAAGTATTGCACAAGGACCTCTTGAAGAATTAGGTCAAGGTGTACATCCGTGGTCAGCGGGTATTACAAATGAATTTAGATATAAGAATTTCAATTTCAGCTTTTTGATTGATGGGAAATTCGGCGGAAGTTTATATTCAGGAACCGATTTATACGGAACTCGTATGGGATTAACCAAACTTACACTTGAAGGACGTGAAAGCGGTCTGCCAATTAAAGGAGTTGACACCAACGGAAATCCGGTTGATATGGTGATTGCCCCAGAAAACCTTAGAACCTACTATGATGGTTTAAGAAACATTTCGTCAACATTTGTGTACGATGCCAGTTTCGTAAAATTAAGACAAGTTGTTCTTGGATATCAGCTGCCTATAGAAAAAATAAAAGGTTTATCTGTCCTTCAAAGCGCTTCGGTTTCATTCATAGCCCGAAACTTGTTCATCCTGTACAAGAAAACGCCAAACGTAGATCCAGAATCTGTATTTAGTGCTGGAAACGCTCAAGGTGTAGAACAATTTGGAGTACCAAAAACTAGAAGTTTTGGTTTAAGCTTAAATGTTAAATTCTAATTTACAAAGACATGAAAAAGATAACCTTTTTATATATCGCAGGAATACTTTTAGGAAGTATGTCATCTTGTACCAAAGATTTTGAAGAAATCAATACCAACCCCAATGCGGTTGAAAAACCAAATCCAAATTTCGTTTTCAGCAAATCACAGCTGGACGGATTAAACAACAATTACTTTTTTACCAATATTCTGGAATGCGGCGGTATGATGCAGCATTATGCGACTTACAAAGAAGCTTCTGGAGTGGGTGATAAATATTTAAGCAACGAGGTTTATTTTTCGGCTTATTTTAACCAAGCGTATCCAACTGCTATAAATGAAGTCGAAATTGTAATTGATGCGGTAAAAAATAATCCCGCAGAAAGCAACAAACTCAATATTGCCCGAATCTGGAAAGCATATTTATATCACAGAATTACCGATTTGTATGGAGATATTCCGTATTCAGAAGCGGCAAAAGCAAACAGCACCCAAGTGTTTTTACCGAAATACGATTCTCAGGAATTTATATATAAAGATTTACTGAAAGAATTGGATGAAGCAGCTACAAGTCTGGACGCGGCAAAAGCTAGTTTCGGAAAATCTGATTTTATCTATGATGGCGATGTAACCAAATGGAAAAAATTTGCTTACTCTTTAATGCTTCGTTTAGGTTTGAGACTTTCTAAAGTCGATGCTGCACTGGCTAAAAACTGGGTTACAAAAGCCGCAGCCGGAGGTGTAATCATAAACGGAACCGACAATGCGGTAATGAAATACACTGACGGACCAAATGATTTTAACCGAAATCCCGTTGGTTTCGATTCTAGAAGATGGGATTTCAGCGCTGGTTCGTACGGACAGAAAAACGTAGAAGGCGGAAAATTAGCCAAAACATTTATTGATGTTTTAAAAAATACGTTAGATCCAAGAATAAGTGTGTATGCAGGTGTTTGGGAAGGAACCACTCAAAATACCGCTCTTGCCGTTCAGAAAGGTTTTCCAAACGGACTTAAAGATGCTCCTACTCCTGCGCAACAAGCAACCTATTCTGAGCCAAACCAAAGTACTGTTTTTAAATACGATGCTCCTTTAATGCTTTTAAGCAATGCCGAAACTAATTTCTATTTAGCCGAAGCTGCCGCAAGAGGATGGTACACAGCAGAAAGCGATAAAGATTTATATGAAAAAGGGGTAAAAGCATCGTTTCTAAACATGGGCATTTACGGCGCTGCTTATGCGATTACAGATGCTGCTCCGTATCTAACATTGAACCCTTATAATACCGCTGGAACATTCGACCAAAAAATGAATCAGATTCACACTCAAATTTGGATTGCTCTGTTTGTAGATGAACAAGAAGTGTATGCAAACTGGAGACGAACAGGTTATCCGGTATTGGTTCCTGTAAACTTTCCTGGGAATGTTACCAATGGCACAATTCCAAGACGTTTAAAATATCCAGTCAGCGAATATTCAGTGAATTCCAGTAACTTAGCTGAAGCACTAAAACGCCAAGGTGAAGATACTTTCACAACAAAAATCTGGTGGGATAAATAATATCGAAAATACATGAGCATTTTAATACTAACTGCGTGCATTGCCTTTTTAATCCTGCAAATTGCTTGGTTTAAAATCAACCCGTTTATTGCCTTTATCATAACTGCTTTATTGGCTGGTTTATTTTTAGGACTGCCTATAGAAACGTTATCGCAGACGGTACAAAAAGGTCTGGGAGAAATGCTGGGTTCCATTACTTTGATTATTGTTTTTGGAACCTGCATCGGGAAACTGACCGTGTCTTCCGGCGCAGCTAATGTTATTGCCAAAACCGTTATGGGATGGACGGGCAGAAAATACGTACGCCTCGGCTTAATGATTACCGGATTTATTGTTGGGATACCTCTATTTTATAGTGTTGGATTTGTTTTGTTAGTACCTCTGATCTTTTCAGTAGCCCATCAGTTCAAACTGTCAAAAGTATATCTGGGAATTCCAATGCTGGCGTCGCTTTCGGTAGCGCACGGTTTTTTGCCTCCACATCCGTCTCCAATGGCTTTAAGCAGTATTCTAAAAGCCGATATTGGTCTAGTTCTAGTCTACGGAATTATAATTGCTGTTCCTACGATTTTCATAGCAGGTCTGTTATTTTCAAACCTGCTTAAAAATATCAAAACCGAATCGAACCATGAGATTTTAAATGTAGAAGAAATAGCTAACGAAGGGAAACTTCCAAGTTTCTCTATCAGTTTATTTTCGGCATTGTTTCCGGTTTTTGGTTTAACCTTGACCTCATTATTACCTTTAGTTTCAAGTAACGAAACAGTCATCAATATTTGTAAAACAGTTGGCGAACCAAGTATGATTATGCTGATTTCTTTACTTATCTGTACTTACACATTAGGCACACGTATGGATAGAAGTTTAGCTTCTGTTATGGATGATTATGCAATTGCCATTAAAGACGTCGCTCTGATTGTTTTAATTGTTGGCGGAGCAGGAAGTCTGAAAGAAGTAATGATTGTGAGCGGAGTAAACGAAACCATTGTTTCGACCTTAACCATGACTAACATTCATCCCTATTTATTGGCTTGGATAATGGCCGCTATCATTCGGGTTTGTGTGGGTTCTGCCACAGCAGCAGGATTAATGACTGCCAGCGTTTTATTACCTTTACTACAAACTAACGGACTCGATTCCAATTTATTAGTATTGTCCGTTGGAGCCGGAAGCCTTATGTGTTCGCATGTAAACGACCCCAGTTTCTGGATGTTTAAGGAATATTTCAACATCAGCCTAAAAGACACTTTTAAATCATGGACTGTCATGGAATCATTAGTATCGGTTTTAGGAATTATTTTCGTTTTTATTTTAAACTCAATTATACATTAACATCATGAATTTATTACCACAGGAAAAATTTGAGACTTTAGGTTTATCCTTACCTCCGGCACCACAGCCGCTTGGTATTTACAAACCGTATTTAGTCGATGGTAAATATTTATATCTGTCAGGACACGGCCCGGTCCGCGACGACAAATCATTAATTATCGGGCGAATTGGCGACGATATGGATATCGAAGAAGGAAAACTGGCTGCAAGACAAGTAGGATTAACAATGCTTTCTACAATCGTTACCAATTTTGGAAGTCTTAACAAAGTAAAAAGAGTTATAAAAGTACTTGGAATGGTAAACTGCAACGGCGATTTTTTAAGACATCCGTACGTAATTAACGGCTGCAGTGAATTGTTTGCCGAAGTATGGGGACAAGAAAATGGAATTGGAGTAAGAAGCGCAGTTGGAATGGGTTCTCTTCCAGATAATATTCCGGTAGAAGTAGAAGCCGTTTTTGAATTGTTCTGATAAAAAACACGCCACAGAAAATAAAGATTAAAGAGTAATCTGTAATGGTTAATAGAAAATTTTTAATCCCAAATCTGTGGCTAGTTATTAAAATTGGCCGCAGATTTATACAGATTAAATGATTTTTTACAAATAAAAATTACACCGCCACAATTTGTGTGAATTCGTGTAATTCGTGGCAAAAAATAAAAATGAAAAATGAATACAAATATCCCGCAGACTAAAATTGCCACATTTGGAGAATTGTTGCTTCGAATGAGTGTGCCAAACGGAAACAGGTTTACCCAGGCCGGTGAAATGAAAATTCATGTGGGCGGAGCCGAAGCCAATGTCTGCGTTTTACTTTCTCAATTAGGAATTTCAACTGATTATATCACGCGTCTTCCTCAGAATGATCTCGCTCAGCTTGCTTTAAATGAACTTCAGAAATACAAAGTAAACACGACAAACTGTATATACGGAGGCGATCGTTTAGGTTTATATTTTGTCGAAGCTGGAAACCAAATCAGGCAGTCGCAAGTCATTTATGACCGAAGCAATTCTTCTTTTGCCACCATCGGCGAAAAGCAGATTAACTGGGAAGAAGTTTTAAGTGATGCCACCCATTTTCATTGGTCAGGAATCAGTCCCGGAGTTTCTTATGAAGCAGGTTTGGTTTGCAAAGAAGCAATTCTGGCTGCACATAAAAAAGGAATTCCAATTTCTTCTGATTTTAATTTCAGATCAAAATTGTGGCAATATGGCAAACATCCGTCAGAAATCATGCCCGAACTGCTGCATTACAGTACGATAACGGTAGCTGATCTGGATTCGGTTGAAATTTATTTCGGAATCAAAACAGATCCGAAGGAATCTGAAGAGAATCGTTTTCAGAAAACATTCGAATTATTAAAAGGAAAAATGCCTTTCTTGAAAACACTAGCCATGAGTTTCAGAAAATCAGATGGACCAGCACATTTATATTCAGGAATGTTACTGCACGATGGTAATTTTTATCAAACCAAAGAAAACAAAATACATTTGGTAACCGATCAAATTGGTTCTGGCGATGCTTTTACAGCAGGGCTTCTTTACGGACTTTCGCATCAGCTTTCAGGTCAGGAATGCATTGATTGGGCGGTGGCATGCGGTGTAATCAAACAAAGTATTCCCGGTGATTTTGCCATTACCAACCCTGCCGAAATAAGTCATTTTATTAAAAACGGCTCAAGTAACAGAATTAACAGATAATAAATTCCCCCAAATATGTACAGCATTTTAAAAACACAAGGCGTACTTCCGTTAGTAACACAAATCGACACTCAAACTGCCGAAATCATTTTGAAATCTGCTGCCGCGACAGGTATTAAAATCATCGAATTTGCCGCACGAGCCGCTAATGCAAAAGAAGTTTTCAACCATATGATTTCGTTTCGAAATGCTAATAATTTAGACTTAAAAATAGCGGTAGGCTCTATTTTAAATGTAGCCGATGCAGCTGTTTTTCATAAACTGGGAGCAGACTGTATTGTTTGCCCTCATACTGATCCTGAAATTGGCGAGTATTGTTTAAAAAACAATTTGTACTGGATGCCGGGAGCGGCAACTTTAAACGAAATACTTCATGCCAACAAACTGGGTGCAGAAATAGTAAAACTTTTCCCTGCTGATAAAATTGGCGGCCCGGGATATGTAAAAGCAATCAAAGCGCCGTTTCCTGATTTGAAATTAATGCCAACTGGCGGTGTAACTTTAGAAGAAAGCAATTTAAAATCGTGGTTTAAAGTAGGCGTCGTTTGTGTGGGAATTGGATCGAATTTATTTTCAAAAGAACTTTTAGCGCAATTAACCTATGAAAAATCGGTTGAAGCTTTTCAAAATTTAATTGAAGTTATCGAAAAAACAAGAAACTAAATCATGAGAGAAAATTGGTGGAAAATTAATCCCGATACGCTTATCGACACTCCATTTTTAGCTGTCTACGAAGATCGTATCCGGTTCAATATAGAACGTGTAATAGGAGCTGTAAAAGGTGACACTACAAAACTTCGCCCACATATTAAAACCCATAAAATGGGCGAAATACTCGAATTGTTTAAAATTTACAATATCAAAAAAGTAAAGTGTGCCACAATTGCCGAAGCAGAACTTGCCGCACTGTATGATATTCCGGATATTCTCCTTGCTTATCAGCCCGTAGGCATTAAAGCCGAAAGATGGGTTTCACTATTGCAGAAATATCCTGAGAGTCTTTTTGCTGCGATCGTCGATAATCTTGATTCGGCGAAAGCCTTAGATAAACTTGCTCAAGAAAATAATTTGATCTTGAATGTTTATCTGGACTTAAATACCGGAATGAACAGAACTGGAATCTCAGTTTCTGAAGATTGGTCTGCTTTAATTGAAAAAATTCTCAAATTAAAAAACCTTCATTTTTCCGGCGTCCACATTTATGACGGACATTTAAAAGGCACTGTTGAAGAAAGATCTGCAGCGGCTTCTGAACCTTTTTTTGCTGTTAGTGAACAAATCGAAACGCTGCAGCAAAAACTGGATTATGAATTAAAAATCGTAGCGGGCGGTTCGAATACCTTCCCTTTTTATGCCAATCAGGAAAACGTAGAATCAAGTCCAGGAACATTTGTTTTCTGGGATATTAATTACACGAATAATCTGCCGGAGCAAAACCTCAGACCAGCTGCAGTATTGGTGGGCACTATAATTTCAAAACCCACTCAGTCGACTTTTTGTATTGATATTGGTTATAAAGCAGTAGCTTCAGAAAATCCTATCGATAAAAGACTCGTAATTTTAAATGATGAAAACCTGATTCCGGTTTCGCATTCAGAAGAACATCTGGTAATAGAGAATCAAGGAAAAAATGAGTATAAAGTTGGCGATACCATTTATGCTGTTCCCTATCATGTGTGCCCAACCTGTGCATTGTACAATACGGTGCAGGTTGTTGGAAAAGACCATCTCATTTTTGATGAATGGAAAGTAGCTGCGAGAGCTCGAAAAATTACTATTTAAAATTAAAATTCGTTACTATGTTTATATTAGATGCCCATTTAGACCTGAGCATGAATGCGATGGAATGGAACAGAGATCTAAGAAATGATGTAAAAACCCTGCGTCATTTAGAAAAAGGAATGACCGACAAACCTGATCGTGAACGTGCGACTGTTTCGTTTCCGGATCTACGACGCGGCAATATTGGAATTGTCGTAGCCACCCAAATCGCTCGATTTGTAAAACCAGACAGTATTATTCCGGGTTGGAATTCTCCTGAACAAGCTTGGGCACAAACACAAGGTCAGCTGGCGTGGTACAAAGGCATGGAAGAAGCCGGCGAAATGACTGCGATTACCAATAAAGAATCGCTTTTAAAACATTTTACTTTATGGAACGATGGAACGCCAAACGATAAAAAACCAATTGGCTATATTTTAAGTCTCGAAGGTGCTGATTCTATTGTCGACATTTCTTATTTAGAAAAAGCTTACGATTATGGTTTACGCGCTATAGGTCCTGCACATTATGGTCCGGGACGTTACGCCAACGGAACAGATGCGACTGGAAAAATGAACCAAAATGGTTTTGATTTACTAAAAGAAATGGAGCGTTTAAATATTATTCTTGATGCTACTCATTTGTGTGATGATGCTTTTTGGCAGGCAATGGATTATTACAATGGTCCAATCTGGGCGAGTCACAACAACTGCCGAAGTCTGGTGGATCATAACAGACAATATAGTGACGAAATGATAAAAGCATTGATTTCTAAAGGCGCAGTAATTGGCGGCGCTTTAGATGCTTGGATGTTGGTTCCGAATTGGGAACGCGGTGTTTCGACACCAAAAGGTACAAACTGCGATCTCGAAACCGTTTTTAAACACATGGATCACATTTGTCAATTGGCTGGAAATGCGAATCATATTGGCATAGGTTCAGATCTTGACGGTGCATTTGGCACAGAACAATGTCCGTATGATTTAGACAATATTGCCGATTTGCAGAAATTGGTTTTGATTTTTAAAAACCACGGTTATACCGATGAAGATTTAAAGAAAATCTTTCACCAAAACTGGATTGATTTTTTAGTAAAAAACTGGGATTAAATAAATACTAAACTTGGAACTGCCTTTTTATACGACTGTAATTTTGGGTCATTCGGATCAACTTCGGTAACCACATAATCCACTTCGGATAAATTGGCAATTTTCATTTTTAGAACCGTATCCAATTTTTCAGAAATAGTGAGGATAGCCGTTTTTTCAGAAGCTTGAATCATCGCCTTTTTTACTTGAACCGTTTCCCAGTCAGAATCTGAGAAACCACCTTCAATATCTAAGGCATTCGTTCCTAAAATCAGCAAGTCAACTTTAATATTGGCCAGCTGATTGTAAACATCGCCGCTCACACACATCTGACTGTATGATGAAATACTGCCGCCAATCATAATGATTTTTACATTGGGTTTGTCTAGAAGTTCAACAGCAGATAAAACGGTAACCGTAAAAATAGTAAGATTTAAATCATTTGGAATTAAGCGGATAAATTCACGAATTGTGGTACCGCCGCCAATTAATAAAACCATACCGTCATGAAGAAGTCCTAATGTTTTTTGCGCAATAATCTTTTTAGATTCGCCCGCATAGGTTTGATTAGATGAAGAATGATGATACGCTTTAGTCATCGCACCGCCTTTTACTTTAATAAGCAGCGATTCTGACTCAAGTTCGTTTATATCACGTCTTACCGTATCTTCTGAAACAAATAATTTAGAAGAAAGCGTTTCAAAACTTACCCTTGTATGCAGATTAATCTCTTTTAAGATAAGATTTTTACGTTCTTCTTTAGTGTAATTTACAACTTCATTGTCATTGTTCATGTAATCTCAATTTTGATAGACAAATGTAAACAAATATTGCAATATTATTGCGAAACAAAATATAACACAAAGTAATTAAAAAGTTAACAAGTCTATTTTAAAGACATTTAAATAAAAATCAAGATTGCAAAAAAAATGCAGACTTAATATACAAACCGTAAATTTGTTTAACCAACCTGAAAACCATCATGCATAAAAACATATTTCTCTTTATAATGTTTTGCTGTTTCTTAGGAAATGCTCAAAATTCATCAGGCAATACTTCGATTATTCCAGCGCCAAATTTTTATAAAGTTTCTGGAGATAGTATTCGTTTAAATGGACAAATAAAAATTTCTTTCGAAAACAATAAGTACAGTCCAAGAGAATTGAAAACAGCACAAATTTTCGAGTCGGCTATAAATAAAAATACAAGTTCAAAAAAGAGCAACATTCAAGTTTTGTTTGTTACCAAAAATCCATCTTCTTCAACAAAAAAAGAAGCTTATAAAATCACTATTACTTCCAAAAAAATAACCGTTACCGGAAGTGAAGAAGGATTATTTTATGCGGTTCAAAGTTTAGTACAGCTTTTACCCAACAAAATCAAAAATCAGGAAATAAAATTGCCTTGCGTAACCCTTGAAGACGAGCCGAGATACAGCTACCGCGGGCTTCACCTTGATGTATGCCGCCATTTTTTCTCTGTCGATGTTATAAAAGATTTTATAGCACAAATGTCATATTATAAATTAAATAACTTTCACTGGCATTTAACCGACGATCAAGGCTGGAGAATTGAGATCAAAAAATATCCAAAACTGACCGAAATCGGATCGAAAAGAGCACAGACTTTAGTGGGCAATAAATTCGAAAGATCGCCATACTTTTTTGATGGAAATCCGTATGGTGGATTTTATACTCAGGAACAAATTAAGGAAGTGGTAAAATTTGCCGAAGACCATTACGTAAATATTATTCCTGAAATAGAAATGCCGGGTCATGCAACTGCAGCCGTTACAGCTTACCCAAATTTATCGTGTTTTCCTGACCGAAATTATAAAGTTGTAGAATCGTGGGGTGTTTTTGAAGATATTTTCTGCGCAGGAAAAGAGGAAACTTTTACTTTTCTAGAA
Source organism: Flavobacterium endoglycinae (assembly GCF_017352115.1). Lineage (NCBI taxonomy): Bacteria > Pseudomonadati > Bacteroidota > Flavobacteriia > Flavobacteriales > Flavobacteriaceae > Flavobacterium > Flavobacterium endoglycinae. The sequence goes on along the minus strand of NZ_CP071448.1, from coordinate 2,941,543 downwards.
GATGTGCTGACAGAAGTAATGGCACTTTTCCCAAGTAAATACATTCATATTGGTGGTGACGAATGTCCAAAAGCAAGATGGAAAGAATGTCCAAACTGCCAGAAACGAATCAAAGATTTAGGTTTAAAAAATGAACATGAATTACAAAGTTATCTCACCACACGAATAGAGAAATTCCTAAACGCAAACGGCAGACAAATTCTAGGCTGGGATGAAATGCTGGAAGGCGGACTGGCACCAAATGCTGCTGTAATGTCCTGGCGTGGCGAATCGGGAGGAATCAGTGCTGCGAAACAGAAACATTTTGTAATCATGAATCCTGAACAGGTTTTATATTTAGATTACAATCAGGGATATTCACCACAAGAACCTTTAACGATTGGAAGATTAACCACAGTAGAAAAAATATACAATTACAACCCTACTCCTGTTGACAGCTTAACGGTCGATGAGCAAAAATACATTATGGGCGCACAGTCCAATCTTTGGTCTGAATATTTAACTAGTCCAGCCAAATTAAATTACATGCTTTATCCCCGCCTATTTGCTTTGGCAGAAATCACTTGGACAGAACCTCAGAATAAAAATTACAATCATTTTATTTTACATCAGATTCCGCATCATTTAGAAAAACTGGAATCGCAAAAAAGATTGTATAAAGTTCCAACTCCATTTGGCTCTGAAGAAACTGCCTTAATTGCATCAAAATATACTTTAGATTTAAAACCTACTATTAACAATGGAAAGATTTTCTATACTATTGACGGCTATAATCCTGATGAAACGGCTGAACTTTACAGCAAACCAGTAATTGTAAATATTCCAAAAGGGGAATTCAGGATTATCAAAGTGATTCAAATCAGTGAAAGCGGCAGAAGAAGTTCTATCAATAAAATCATTGTCCGCAATCCCGATTTGAAACCCGCTTTGGCAGTTGAACCCAAAAAGAACGGTTTGAAATACGAATATTTTACTGGAAATTTTCAGCAGGTTCAAGATTTAGAATTTTCGAAACCTGTCAACTCAGGAATTTTGGAAGGCAAAATCAGTAGTGAAAAATGGAAAACAAAAATAGAGCGCTATATCGGTTTAAAATTCGACGGATATATCTTTATACCTGAAACTGGAAATTATACATTTTCAACGCTTTCTGATGACGGATCGAAGCTTTTTATAGATAATGAGCTAGTTGTAAATAACGATGGGATACATTGGCTAAATGAAGCTTATGGAGCAGTGAAACTGGAAAAAGGATTTCACAAATTCAACATCAGTTATTTTGATCAAGTGGGCGGAACGGTTTTAAATTGTTTCATGCAACAGGAAGGCAAAGAAAAACAAGAAATAAGTGCTTCGCAATTATTTTACGAATAAAAACAAAAAACGCTTCCGTCGTAACGGAAGCGTTTTTTCAAATATACTAAATTGTACTCTTTATCCTTTTAAGCTCGCTGCTAAATACTCACGGTTCATACGCGCGATATTTTCAAGCGAGATTCCTTTTGGACATTCGATTTCGCAGGCTCCTGTATTAGTACAGTTTCCGAAACCTTCTAAATCCATTTGGTGAACCATGTTTAATACACGGTCAACTGCCTCAACTTTACCTTGTGGTAATAATGCATATTGAGAAACTTTTGCAGAAACGAATAACATTGCTGAAGAGTTTTTACAAGTTGCCACGCAAGCACCGCAACCAATACAAGCTGCAGCATCAAATGATTTATCTGCATCGTGTTTGTTAATTGGAATTGTATTCGCGTCGATTGTATTTCCTGAAGTATTTACAGAGATAAACCCTCCTGCGTGCTGGATTCTGTCAAAAGAACTTCTGTCAACCACTAAGTCTTTAATTACAGGGAAAGCTTTTGCTCTAAATGGTTCGATAAAAATCGTATCACCATCTTTAAACATACGCATGTGTAACTGACAAGTTGTAACACCTCTGTCTGGTCCATGCGCTTCACCATTAATGAATAAAGAACACATTCCGCAGATTCCCTCACGGCAATCGTGGTCAAATGCTACAGGCTCTTCTCCTTTGTTAATTAGATCTTCGTTAAGAACGTCTAACATTTCAAGGAAAGACATATCTGGTTCGATTCCATCGATAGGATATTCTACAATCCCTCCTTTATCTTGTGCGTTTTTTTGACGCCATATTTTTAATGTAAGTTTCATAATTTTGTTATGGGTTATAAGTTAAGAGTTAAACGTCATAGGGTAACTACTCCATTTTAGTCCTAGCTAAATAATTTATATATCCGTTTAATATTGCTTTGGTTCTTTCGAACCTTTCTCTAAATTTTCGCAACAAATCTTCTTCAATATAATTCTCATCTAAAGCAGTAATTACCTGATTTAAAGCTTCCGTTAGAGAACCTCTGGCAATTCTGCAGAATTGAATATTTTCTTGATAATGATATCTGCCAAACCCTTCGGCAATATTATCACTAACAGATCTAGAAGATCGTTTAAGCTGACTTGTTAAGGCATATTTTTCGTCAATTGGAAATTTCGAAAGAATATTTTGAGAAACAAAGATTCTTAATTCTCGCGCTGCTTTCCAGCACTCTAAATCTTCGAACGACTTCAAACTCATAACCCTTAACTCTTAACTTCTTTTTATTTATAACTTCTTTGAACTAATTTAATGTTTTCGTAATTCAGAGGTTCTTTGTGTAATACGGCATCACTTGGTTTTCCTTTATATTCCCAAGCGGCAACGTATGCAAAGTTTTCGTCGTCACGAAGTGCTTCTCCTTCTTCTGTTTGGTATTCCTCACGGAAGTGACCTCCACAAGATTCGTTACGGTGTAAAGCATCTTTCGCGAACAATTCTCCTAATTCTAAGAAATCGGCAACACGAGTCGCTTTTTCTAATTCCTGATTGAATTCGTTAGCACTTCCAGGAACTTTTACATCTCTATAAAACTCTTCACGTAAAGCAGCAATTTCTTCGATAGCTTCAGTTAAACCTTTAGCATTACGAGCCATACCTACTTTATTCCACATAATTTTTCCTAATTTTTTGTGGAAGTAATCTACAGAATGTTTACCATTATTATTGATAAACTTGTCAATTTGATCTTTTACCGCTTTTTCAGCTTCAACAAATTCCGGTAAATCTGTAGAAATTGGACCCATTTTAATATCCGGAGCTAAATAATCTCCAATAGTATATGGCAATACAAAATATCCATCAGCTAAACCTTGCATTAAAGCAGAAGCTCCAAGTCTGTTTGCTCCGTGGTCAGAGAAGTTAGATTCTCCAATTGAGAAACATCCAGGAATTGTAGTCATTAAGTTATAATCAACCCAAGTTCCACCCATTGTGTAGTGAACCGCTGGGTAAATCATCATTGGCGTTACATAAGGATCTTCGTCAACGATTTTCAAGTACATTTGAAATAAGTTTCCGTATTTACTTTTTACGATTGCAGTTCCTAATTTAGTAACTAAAGCCGCATCGTTAGCATCTAAACCTTTTACGTAAGCTTCTTCAGTTCCGTAACGTTTGATTGCTGCTGCGAAATCTAAGTAAACTGCTTCACCTGTTTTGTTAACTCCAAAACCAGCATCACATCTTTCTTTAGCTGCACGAGACGCAACGTCACGAGGTACTAAGTTACCAAAAGCAGGGTATCTTCTTTCTAAGAAATAATCTCTTTCGTCTTCAGATAAATCAGTTGCTTTTTTCTTTCCTTCGCGAATTGCCTGAGCATCTTCTAATTTTTTTGGTACCCAAATACGACCATCATTACGTAACGATTCAGACATCAAAGTCAATTTAGACTGGTGATCTCCTGAAACCGGAATACAGGTTGGGTGAATTTGTGTGTAGCAAGGATTTGCGAAAAACGCTCCTTTTTTATGAATTTTCCAAGCTGCTGTTGCGTTACTTCCCATAGCATTTGTAGAAAGGAAAAATACGTTTCCGTATCCTCCAGAACCAATTACTACCGCGTGAGCAGAATGTCTTTCGATTTCTCCTGTAATTAAGTTACGAGCGATAATACCTCTCGCTTTTCCATCAACGATTACTAAATCTAGCATTTCGTGACGGTTGTACATTTTAATTTTTCCACGACCAATTTGACGGTTCATTGCAGAATAAGCTCCTAACAATAATTGTTGTCCTGTTTGTCCTTGTGCGTAGAATGTACGAGAAACCAAAGTTCCTCCAAAAGAACGGTTATCTAATAATCCGCCGTATTCACGAGCCAATGGCACCCCTTGAGCCACACATTGGTCAATAATGTTTGCAGAAACTTCAGCCAAACGGTGAACGTTTGCCTCACGTGCACGGTAGTCACCTCCTTTTACAGTATCGTAGAATAATCTGTAAACTGAGTCACCGTCACCTTTATAGTTTTTTGCCGCGTTGATACCTCCTTGTGCTGCAATAGAGTGCGCACGACGCGGAGAATCTTGGAAGCAGAATGCTTTTACGTTATATCCTAACTCAGCAAGAGTAGCCGCAGCCGAACCTCCAGCTAAACCTGTACCAACAACGATAATATCTAAATTACGTTTGTTAGCTGGGTTTACTAAATTAATATGATCTTTATAATTTGTCCATTTGTCCGCTATAGGACCATTTGGAATTTTTGAATCTAATGCCATTATAATTGATATTAATTATTGGTTGAAATGATGAAATAAAGCGATAATAACAAAAGCTACCGGAACAACCACTGCGAACCAGTAACCTACTTTTGCTAAAAATCTTGAGTATTTGTTGTACATCCCTACTGATTGAAGAGACGATGCAAACCCGTGCCATAAGTGAAATCCTAAAAGGATAAAAGAAATACAGTATAATGCTGTACGGATTGGGTCATGAAATTTGTGAACTAACTCACCATAATATCTTGTAGCATCTGGCGCTGTACCTGCTATATATTTGTAGCTAACTTCAGGAAACCAGAAATCATAAAAGTGCAATCCTAAGAAAGCCAAAATAACCAATCCAGAAATAATCATATTTCTAGAACTCCAAGAAGCGTTTGCAGCTCCGTTGTATTTAGCGTATGCAATTGGTCGTGCCGCGCTGTTTTGAGCCGTAAGAATAAATCCCATGATGAAGTGGAAAATTACCCCAAATGCCAAAATTGGCTGCATTACATACTGAATCAGCGGATTGTATCCCATAAAGTGAGAAGCCTCGTTAAAAACGTCTTCACTAATAATAGAAATAAAATTTAAGGAAACATGCAGCGCTAAAAACGTGATTAAGAATATTCCCGAAAGAGCCATAGCTACTTTCTTTAAGATGGAAGCATTCAATAGTGCAGATTGTGCCATAAGTGTTTAAGTAGTTTGTTTTAAAAAATTAGACAAAAATAACGCAATTACAAAAGAACTACAACCATTTCGTTGTTATTTATAATCATTTTAAAAAACACAACTTATAAGTACTTTTACGTATAAAAAATTATGCACCTCCAATTTATTTTATTATAAAATTTTGCAAACCTGAACATTAGCGATCATTTTTAACACAATAATTCACCAACAACAATTTCATAAAAGTTTATCAAATTATTATTTTATTCAAAGTTTTAATTTGTTTTCTTCAAAAGTGTCCTAAAACAGGATTTTATAAGAGTAAAAAATTGTCATTTCGACAACATAATTTTACCTTTAGCGCCTCAAAAAATAAAGAATGAAAACAGGAATTGATGCTATTTCGTTTGATGTAGCAAACATACATTTACCCATAAAAACTTTGGCTGCTGCCAGAAATATTGAACCAGAAAAATTAGAAAAAGGTCTTGGATTACTTAAAATGACTTTTCCAGACGTTCACCAAGATGCAGTGGTTTTTGGAGCAAACGCCTTAACCAAACTGATTAATGACAATAAAATCAACCTAAAAGAAATAAGCCGAATTTACGTAGGTACCGAAAGCGGCATTGACAGCTCAAAACCAATTGCTTCGTATTTAATTAGTTTAATGGAGCAGAAATTTGGCGAAGATGCTTTAGCCGAATGCGATGTTGTTGACTTTACTTTTGCTTGTATTGGCGGTGTTGATGCGATGCAAAACTGTTTGGATTTTATAAAACTAAATCCAACCAAAAAAGCAATTGTGGTAACCAGTGATTTTGCAAAATACGATTTAAACTCTGGCGGAGAATATACACAAGGCGCTGGAGCGGTTGCAATGCTGATTACAGCAAACCCAAAAATTATTGCTTTTGATGATAATTGGGCGACAAGCACAAAAGGTGTTTTCGATTTCTTCAAACCATACAGAACAATTTCTAAAGACGACATAACCAAAAACGCCAACAACGATTCTTGGTTTGATAACTTAGAAGCTGAAATCGAAATCCACAAAGATCAGCCGGTTTTTGACGGACAATATTCAAACCAATGTTATATGGATCGTACGCGTAATGCGTATTTTTCATTCAAAAAATTAAAAAATACTACCGAGACTTTATACAATACTTGGACAAGTATTATCATGCATTTGCCATATTCTTTTCAAGGACGACGAATGTTGTCTGAAATTTACGCTTTAGACAGTGCCGAAAAAATTATTGCCGATGATATTGCGCCAGCAGATTATCAGACAAAAATTAAAGAAGTAGCAAAATCTGAGGATTACAAAACATTTGTAACCGAGAAATTACAGCCTGCTGAATTGGCTTCTTCATTAATTGGAAACCTATATACAGGTTCTATTTTCATGGGATTGTTGTCGACTTTGGCTCATTTTTATGACACAAAGAAAGAAGTTGCAGGAACCAAATTTGGTTTCCTAGCTTACGGAAGCGGCTCAAAATCGAAAGTTTTTGAAGGAACGATTCAGCCAGAATGGCAACAGGCTTTGGCAAATGTGAAGCTTTTCGAAAACTTAGCCGAAAGTGTAGAAATTGATTTCAACACTTACGAAAGACTTCATAAAAAAGAACAAAAACAAAGCGTAAGAACCCCGAAAAACGAATGGGTTTTAGACCGAATCGAAAAAGAAATTCCTGTTTTAATTGGAGCGAGATATTATAAATGGGTGGATTAAATTTTAAAATTCCAATTTTTGAAAACCCAAATTACAAATAAAAACCGAAGCTACTGCTTCGGTTTTTTTATTCTAACCATAAAGTTTGTCCTCCTGAGCGAAGTCGAAGGAATCGCAAGTATTTCCACATGCAAAATCACAATCTTTGTAGAGCTACTAACAAGTCCTTCAACTTCGCTCAGGAAGACATACTTGATGCTAAAAAAACCTTTGTCAAAGTTTTAAACTTTGACAAAGGTCAGCTCGCAAACAAAAATAGCAATCTTAAAAACAAAAAGCTGTAAAACATTATTTTACAGCTTTTTTTTATTTGATAAATGTGAGAGAAAATTTTTCTATACAACCTTTATTTATTGCTGTTTTCAACTTTTTGTAAACGATCTTTCAACCCATTAATCTCAGATTGTTGTTCTTTTACTGCATTAATAAGCACAGGAATCAACTCTGAGTAGGATATTGAATACAATGCCATATTTTCATCCTCTGGCACATTAACAGCTTCAGGGATAACCTGATACAAATCTTGAGCTAACAACCCTATATTACGACCTGTAACTTTTCCTAATTCTACCTTACCGTTTTGTATACCATTCACTGTATGCATGTTATAGATTTTAGGCTCTAATTTCATTATTTCATTAAGACCATATTCAAGACTGCTCACTTCTGTTTTTAAACGTTTATCTGAAAGTTGGGTATAGGCTCCGTTCGAAGAAATAAAAGCTACTCTGTCTGTAAGTAAAGGGGCTCTCGTGCCAAAGAGGCTATAAAAAGAAAAACCTCCAGTACCGGTTCCAGCATAATTTATAAAGTCAGTCTCCCCTAAACCAACCCTCATTACGTTCCAACCAATAGCTGTGACGTTAGTAGTAGATGGAAAAGAATTACCTCCATTTACCATTAGAGCACCATATACATCTAATTTAGTGCGAGGTTGTCCTCCAATTCCAACATTGCCCGTATTTGTAATACGCATTTGTTCTACTCCATTGGTCTTAAAAGGAAGATCAAAATTATCATTAGTACCTATTGTTTTGATACTTCCATTACTATTCCCATTAAGTATCCATTGAGGACTTGTGTCAACTTGTATTTTTTCACCATATGGACTAACTACAGTTTTAATTTGCGCTATTGCAAATACACTTTGAAACATTATCAGCAATAAAATAATCTTTTTCATTTTTCTTAAATTCTATTTTTAAATTATTAACTATCCGAAATTTACTTCATAGTTTTTCGCATCAGATTCATAACGGTATCTCGGTTTGCCTTTTCCATTATGGTATAGTCCTTCTTAATACTATCTGGTTTTATACCGCTCACAGTTCCGTTAATGCATTGTCGGATATAATATTTTGAAACCTTATATTTTAAAAACAAGGCTTCTAACACGGCAGCATCATAGGAATTGTAATTTTTTGTTTTACTTTTACCCATTGTTTTGTTTGTTTTAAAAATCGAAACAAATATAGAAGATAATTCTCAACAATCAAATAAATATAGAAGATAATTTCCTACATAAATGAGTAGTATCCTTAAAAGCATACAGCAAATCGCTATCAACGAAGGCATTGGCATAACTAAATTAGAGCAAACAATTGGAGCTAGTAAAGGTGTTTTGTCACGAGCAATTGCAAGGAATAGTGACATACAAGCTAAATGGATTTTGAAAATTATTGAAAATTATCCCCAATACAACTGCGAATGGTTGATAAAAAATGAAGGACCAATGATTCGAAAAAACAATACAACCGAATCAGACACTATAATTTCTGAACAAAACATCAATTACAAAGAATTAGCAGAAGCTCGCAAAGAAACTATAGAGAGCATGAAGAAGGAAATTCTTTATTTAGAAGAGAAAATTGCTAGCAAATAAAAAACCGAAGCAATAGCTTCGGTTTTTTTTATTTACATACAGTTTTGTCATCCTGAGCGAAGTCGAAGGAATTGCAAGTATTTTCACATGCAAAATCAACAATCTTTGTAGAGCTACTAACAAGTCCTTCGACTTCGCTCAGGAAGACATAATTGATGCTAAAAAAACCTTTGTCAAAGTTTTAAACTTTGACAAAGGTTTTATCTAATGATTAGGCATTTACTTTAAAAAAAGTCCAAATTTTCGGCAACAAAAAAACGGCAAGTTTTAACTACTGCCCTTTTTTATTTTTGCCTAATACATATTTATACTCCCAAGAAAATAACATCTAAACGATTTCTACCCGCTAGAGCCGCTGGAATAGTAAACGGAGCTCCGATAGCTGCAACAATTTTTATCCCTATAACATCTCCTTGGTTAGCCAAAACAATAGTTGGATAGTGAACATTCAAATAATTACCAGCTGTTACATAAGCATAAGTTTCATCACTTGAATATAATACTCCGTTCACACTTACCATAACATAAAAAGACTTCATTTCAGAAGCAGATAGATTGTAAAAGAGACTATGAAAAATCAATTCATACTTTCCTGTACTTGGCACTGTATAATCATTAATCCCCGGAATCGAAGTAGCCACATTACCCAGCAAACTTAAATCAGTGGTTAGATTACCCTTAAAAGATTTAAAATTAGACTTTTGCCCTTCCTGCCAAGTAGCTACACCATCTGCATTACTTGTCAACACCCTTCCTGGTGCCTCTGTTCCATCTTTTACTTGCAAAGCTCCGGCATTACTACTACTAATCTGTACTTTTGCATTTGTTCCGCCAGTCAAAGGTGTTGTAGTATTAATCAAAACCTGTCCTGTAGAAGTAACACGCATTCTTTCTACGTTATTAGTTTCAATTGGCAAATCAAAAGCGTCATTTGTTCCAATTGCTTTTACAGCACCATTATTATTCCCGTCAAGTATCCATTGAGGACTTGTGTCAACTTGTAATTTTTCACCATATGGACTAACTACCGTTTTAATTTGTCCTATTATGAACCCGCTCTGAATTAATAAAAGAATACATACAATCTTCTTCATATTAGTTTTTTTTAATATTAAATTCAGACGAAAGTATATTTCTTATACTTCAAAGTTTCCCTGTAAAAGTTTTTAAACTAATAGAATAGGACATTTTATTAATCCTTATTTATTGTTCCGTATAATTTTGATTTCATTTAATTCTGGTATTTTCAGTGTGTATTTAGTCTGACTAAAGCGTGAAATTACCTAGAAATCGTAAACTTATTATGACTCAAAGTAAAACCTAGATTTTCATAAATGGCCACGTTTTCTATTCGTTTTTTGTTTGTAGTTACTTCTATGCTTTTAAGATTATTTTCTTGAGCATATTTTAGAATTTCATCAACGAGTTTTCTCCCAACTCCTTTTCCACGGTGGTTTTTATCAATAAAAAATTCTTGAATCTCACCAACTAAACCGCAATGATGCAGTAAATTTTGAATGTGAAAAGTTATAAAACCCAAACTTTCATTTTCATCTTCTGCAATTAAATAAACATTGTTTGGTTTCGAAATATTTGAATTGAATATTTCGCTGAAAACTTCAAAATCAAAAACTTCATTTTCGAGTTCGCATATTGATTGGTAGACAAAATCTAAATCTTGTCTTTCAATTTTTCTGATGTTGATTTTTGAATTCATGTTTTATAAATTACCGTAAACCACGATGTAATCTGCATAAGCTAATTTATCATGCAGCCAGTTTATTACTTCGAACAGAAATCTTCTTTCTTTTTCATTATGAGTTTCAATTCTGCTTATCTTTTCAACAATAAGTTTACAGATTGCATTATCAAAGAAATTATGACCAATTTTATCAAATTCATCTTCGATAATTCCGTTCCATGGATTTTTAATTGGAAAAACAGACTGAAATGCTTTCAAAACAATCTCAAAATCTTCTGTTGAAATAAAAACATCGTTTCTTTTTTCGGTTTTATAAAATTCTCCTTCTGCATTTTCCGGCCATAAAATAAACCCGATTTTTGAATCTCCATTATTACCTGTTGAAATTACAACTGGTTTCTGATTGATTCTTTCAATTGCTTTCGCGACATCATAATTGCAAATTTGATATTCTTTTCTGGCAGTTTCTTCTTCACAATCTGTCTTTTTGCAGATTTCGATAATGTTTTAATTATGAAAATCCTGTTCGGCAAGCGTTATATCGTCATTATTATTTTTAAGCAATTCAATGGCCTTGTTTAAAGGAATTGAGATTTTGGTTCTGAGTATTTTTATGTTTTCGATATTCATTTTATTTTTGAAATCAATTGTTTTTTGGCTAAAGCCGATTTGCTTTTTGCTTTATCTAACCTCCAGCTAAAGCAGGAGGCTATTCAAAAACATTTTCGTTTCAAACTAGGTTAAAAATTAAACTCTCGTTTATTTTTTTCTAAATCGATTAGCCATTCTATTTTTATATACTTCGTACAATCTTTTTTAAGAATATCTGTCCAGTCAAATAATATTGCCGATCCTCCTTTTTCCACTTCTCTTTTTACAATCTGACCAGTTTCTTTGATTCCTTGAGAGTCTTGCGCAACAACATCAAAAATTATATTTTTTGTCTTTGACAATACTGAATATAATGTAATTAATCTTCTAGGATTTCCTGGTAATATGTTTACTTTTGTTTTTTTATGAATCCAGTCAATTTCATAAATTTTCTTAGCATACTCACTTTTTTCATTGGTATTTCTTTTCAAATATTGTCCAACAGTAATAGGAAAAAATCTCCTTCTAAACTCAGATTCCCTAAAATGTTTTGCATACGTTAAAGGTTTATAGATTATAACATCTTTATGCTTTACTTTTCCACTGAATATATCTATTAAACTAGATTCTGCCTCGTACGAAACAGGATGATTATCAAGATATATCAAAACTAATTCCCCTTCTCTCAACTCAAAGGGCGGAATGAAATATTGATCTGTTTGTATTCCTTTGTTTTCTAGAATTAACTCTTTCATTTATTTGGATAAAAAAATCTTTTTAAAATAATTTTAATGTATCAAGATTACACAATTCTAAATTCAAAACCAATTCGATAGTCAGAAAAATTGTATTTTTACGTCTTGAAATATTTTTAGAAATGTATCGCACAAACACAATCTTGTTTTGTACCGAAACTAAAAATGTAAAAGATTTTTAAATATCTTTGAATTATGAGCACAGCAATAAAACCAAGACACATCGGTCGAAACATAAGCCGAATTAGAGAATTGAGAGATATGAAGCAGGAAGCGCTTGCGCACGCAATTGGTGTTAGCCAGCAGACAGTTTCAACCATTGAAGGAAGCGAAAGTATTGATGATGAAAGGCTAAAAGCAATTGCTGAAGCCTTAGGAGTTTCATCTGAAGCAATTAAAAATTTTTCTGAAGATTCAGTTTTTAATATCATCGGAAACACTTATAATGATGATGCTTCTACTATAAAAAATTACAATTGCACTTTTAATCCATTAGATAAACTTCTTGAATCTATTGAAAAGAATGAACAACTTTATGAAAGATTGATTCAAGTTGAAAGAGAGAAAGCGGCTTATTTAGAAAAGCTCTTGAAGGAAAAATAGAATTTACGATATAAAAAGAAAAACCGAAGTCTTGATTGGCTTCGGTTTTTTTATTGAAGATTTTTTAGCCAATCAACCCATTTTTTTTGGAGAACATTTAAATCTTCTGGAGTTGATTTCATCGAAACCGAACCAAAATTTTCTCCTGTAACAATTTTTAACAATCTGTTTGCTCTTCCAGAAATTGTAAACAAATCATCATCCACAATAAATCCATGTCCGTAGCTTTTTAAATCTCCACTATCTATTCTTTCCAATATCATTAAATCGGCGCTATTCACAAGACCAACTTGTTTTTTATTTGTTATTCGCTCAATTAATTGCGGAATTACATTTTGATAATTAAATACTATCCAATATTCAGCATGAAATAAATAGGAATACTGCTGATTATTATCAATTTTATCTAAAATAAATTCTACTGTATAATTTTTAATCTCCTCTTTGTTGCTTTTATAAACCCAATAAACTTCATTTTTTTTTTCATCAATTGCATTTTGAAACTTCTGAGAAATCTTAGGTTCTTTTGGGAATTTCAATTTTAAGACAGTGGTCTGTGAAAATGAAATATTTGAAATAAATAGAAAAATAAGAAGATTTTTCATTCCGCTTTTAGGTTTAGAATATTATTAGCCAATATACAAAATCGTTTTATAGATAATGAAATTTAAATCTGTAAAATCTGCGTTAAACGAAATCACCATTCTTTGTGGAGTTCCTCATGCGATTCTTCGTTCCCCAGAATGACAAACATTGCGCAGATCCTTCGACGTTGATCAGGACGACAAAACAAGACTTAAACTTTGTGTTCCTCAACTTTTGCTAGCAAAAAAACAATCGTTGCGTACTTTGCGAAAAACCTTTGCGCTCTTTGCGTTAAAAAAACTTTCTGTCTTAGCGCCTTCGTGGCAAAAAACCAACAAATAAGAAAACTTTAATAAATCAATTTCATGCAGTTTGCTTAAAAAACGTAATTTTGAAATTCGACTCGAGCGACAGCGACAGGCGAAGCAATTTCAAAAACGAAACAATTATGAAATATCATCAAATAAACAGTGGTCTTTTTGTAAAAAACCGCAGAAAGTTCATGGCAGAAATGAAACCTAATTCGGTTGCTGTGTTCAATTCAAATGACATTTACCCAATTAGTGCCGACAGTACGCTTCCGTTTGCACAGCACAGAGACATCTTTTATCTAAGTGGTGTAGATCAGGAAGAAAGTGTGTTGCTTTTGTTTCCAGATGCGCCTTACGAGCACCAAAGAGAAATTCTTTTTTTAAGAGAAACCAACGATCATATTGCAGTTTGGGAAGGTGAAAAACTGACTAAAGAACGTGCTTTTCAAGTTTCTGGAATTAGAACCGTTTATTGGTTACAGGATTTTCATAAAGTTTTGAACGAAATGATGACGTATGCCGATACGATGTACATCAACACTAACGAACATTACCGCGCAACTGTTGAAACAGAAACTCGTGAAGCTCGTTTTGTAAAATGGTGGAAAGAGCGTTATCCAGCTCACAATGTTGCCAAAAGTAACCCAATTCTACAAAGATTGCGTTCTGTAAAAGAAAGCGAAGAAATCGATTTGATTCAGCATGCTTGTGATATTACAGAAAAAGGTTTCCGCAGATTATTAGGATTTGTAAAACCAAACGTAACTGAATATGAAGTTGAAGCTGAATTAGCACACGAATTCATCCGTAACCGCTCTAAAGGTTTTGCCTACACGCCAATTATCGCTTCTGGAAACAATGCGAATGTTTTGCATTATATTGAAAACAATCAGCAATGTAAAGAAGGTGATTTATTACTATTGGACGTTGCTGCTGAATATGCAAACTATTCTAGCGACATGACGAGAACGATTCCAGTTTCTGGCCGTTTTACAGATCGTCAGAAAGCAGTTTACAATGCTGTTTTAAGAGTTAAAAATGAAGCGACAAAAATGTTGACTCCAGGAACTCTTTGGAAACAATATCATGTGGAAGTAGGTAAAATCATGACGTCGGAATTACTTGGTTTAGGATTAATTGACAAAGCCGATGTTCAGAACGAAAACCCAGAATGGCCTGCTTACAAAAAATATTTCATGCACGGAACTTCTCACCACATGGGACTTGACACACATGATTACGGATTGCTTCATGAGCCAATGAAACCAAATATGGTTTTCACGGTTGAACCTGGAATTTACATTCCAGCAGAAAAATTCGGAATTCGCTTGGAAGATAACGTTGTGGTTCAGGAAAAAGGAGAACCTTTTAACTTAATGCGCAACATTCCAGTTGAAGCTGATGAGATTGAAACCCTTATGAATGAATAAAAAAGCAAAGCCCTTAATAGTAATTATTAAGGGCTTTTTTAATTTATAAATCGGTTAAATTATCCGATTTTTGAAATCTGAAGATCTAATTGAAATTTACCATCAGCTTCGTTTACATTAATTAGTTCAAAAAGCTCTAAAGCTCTTCTTGCATTTTTCTCTTCTTCTCTTTGCTCCGCTACATACCACATCATAAAATCTTCTGTGGCATAATCATTTTCAGCTCTACATTTTGCGATTACTTTATTGATTGCTTGAGTAACGGCAATTTCGTTTTGTAAAGCAATTTCAAAAACGTCTCTAAAAGAAGCGAATTCTTGCTGTACTTCAGGAACCGATGGCGTAATAGCAATCCCTCCCATATCTGTAATGAATTTAAATATTTTTAGAAAATGCTCTCTTTCTTCTTCGGCTTGTTTATATAAATACGAAGCTGTATTGTCAAAACCGTTTCTATCCAACCATGCAGCCATAGCTAAATATTTGTTAGACGCATCACTTTCTATTTTTGCTTGTAAATTCAATATATTTTCTACGCCTTCAGTTAATGACGTGTGTGTTCTTAGTAAATCTTTCATAACCTTAAATTTTAGTACTCGTAAAATTACAAAAATTAAAGGACTCAAGCCTAACTGCTTGAAAATTTGGATTTAATCTAAGTAAGAATCTAAATAAGCTCAACATTTACCATACTGCAAAGCATAGAATGTAAATTGAGCGTAAATTTTGTTCCGTTTAATAAATCTCTAAGCTGGACAATTTCACAGATGGTTAGATTTCTAGAAAAGTTTCTTTTGGTAGTTTCAATCAACTGTGCATCAGATTGATCAGACAAATCATAAAGCATATTAAGAATATCAACATTATTGACTTTTCTTTGAAAAATCAAAAAATCATGAATTTTATAACTTGACACTGTATCAACAAAATTGATAATTATACTATTGGTCAAATCACATTGGTAACTGTATCCTTTTTCGGTTTCAAATAATACTCTGGTAGTCAAATCGCTAACTAATGCCATTCTGATAAAATTATAACGTTGCAAAAATATAGAATTAAACGCAATTAAACACATAATTAAGACTAATTTAAAATAACAAACTTCAATTATATTTTTAAATATCTTAAGAGTACTCATAAATACAGCGTTCAAAAGAACCATTTGGCTAATTTTTAAAAACACTATTTAGAAATAATGTAGACAAATGAAATACTTGGACCTGACAGAAAAGTGACAATCGTTTCTAATTTTTGAACTCTATAACGTATATTTTTAACTGAATTGAACTTCTATTTCTTATATGATTTTTCAATTACTAACTTTGCATTTTACATTTTAAAAACATCATTTTGAAAAATATTTTATATAAAAACACCAAAATATCTTTTACCGATTCAGGAGAAGGAACTGCAATTGTTTTACTTCATGGTTTTCTGGAAAACAAAAAAATGTGGACCGATTACGCCTCTTTTTTCTCCCAAAAACACCGTGTTATTACCATCGATTTATTAGGTCACGGCGAAACCGATTCTTTAGGTTATGTACATGAAATGGAAGATAATGCCAATGTAGTAAATGCTGTTTTAGAAAGTTTGAAAATAGAAAAAGCTATTATTCTTGGACATTCTATGGGCGGTTATGTGGCTTTGGCTTTCGCCGAATTGTATCCAGAAAAAGTCGAGAAAGTAGTTTTACAAAATTCTACTTCTAAAGAAGACAGCAAAGAGAAAAAAACAAACAGAACCCGCGCTATAAAAGCTGTAAAACAGAATTACATAAACTTTGTTAGTCTTGCGATTGCTAATTTATTCAGCGAAAACAACAGAAATCGCTTAGCAGAAGAAATCGAAAAGGCAAAAATCGAAGCTTTAAAAACGCCTTTGCAGGGAATCGTAGCATCACTAGAAGGAATGAAAATAAGAAAAGACCGAGAAGACTTACTTCGAAAAAACCAATTCCCGGTTTTATTGGTTTTAGGGAAAAAAGATCCTGTTTTAAATTACGAAGAAAATCTTTCGCAGATTGAAGGCACAAATGTACAGTTGGTTTCATTTGAAGACGGACACATGAGCCATATCGAAAACAAAGAAGAATTAAAATCAGTTCTTGTAGATTTCTTCAATTAATTCATAAACGCAGAAAAGGCCATTCTGCTAAGCAGAAAAGCCTTTTCTTCATTGTGGGGGCAAAAATTATAATTTTGTGATAATGTCTTTTTTAAATTTTGACAAAGTGGCTCTTGTTAATCCAAGATTTGCTTTTTTGGCATCAACAGCAAGGTAAATAAAATAATTACCATCTTCAGAAACATCTATAATATGAATCTGATCTGTCAATGTAATTAAAATATCATTGATTTTTTGGCTTAGTCCTAGAGCTTTAATGGCGTTTAATTTTGCTTTTACAACTTCTAGATTGTAAGCAGAAGCTAGTTCAGGATCAAAATCCGGGTTTACAGAAAGTGAGCAGTAAGACATTCCTGTCTCAACCTCAGTGACTGAAACGGCAATAAATCCGTGAACATTTTCTCTTAAATCATTTTGAAAATTCTGTAAAAAATCTGACATGAGTATATATAAATTGGTTTAAATTAATTATTGAAAATAGTATCCATTTTTCTAAGCAACAGACCCATTTTACTAATGTCTTTAGAAAGAAGCGCCACACAATTATCATCTTGACTTTTGTTTGCTACTACAATTCCATCGTTGTTTTTAATCATTACTTGTTTTAAATCGCCGTTATTAACATCCTCAGACATTTCAAGACACATTTTCAAAATCATTCCAATCATTGCAGCTACATTTCCGTCGTATTCTAAATTTACAGACTCCAGTAAAACTCCGTCTATATTAAAAGTGATTCCAGATTCTGCTCCCGTTTCTTCTACAAGTGTATTTAAATCAACCATATACATTAATTTTGTTAAAGTATCAAAGTTATTTTTAAAAAAAAGAATAGCTCCCTAAACACTTGTTAAAAAACAGACGATAGCCAACTAACTGACACACTTTTATTTATCGTTTAGTTAAACGTAAATTTTAAAAGGAAATCTTTAAAAATATTTAACAGAAAAAATATATTTTACCGAAATTCTAACTATTTATTTGATAAAACTCAATACTTCCTTTAACATTGAGCTTTGTCGTAGATTAATCGAAGTTTTTCTTAAATTTGCGAAAAATTTTTCCAATGAAAACAGTTGACGAATTGCGTTTTGACTTAAATGTAAAACTAATGAAGTTTAGAAGATTTCGTTTTGAGAATGGGCCTATCAACAATCCTAACTTGGAAGAACCTGCTAAAAAAGGCTTCTTTAAAAAAATATTTAGTTAAAAACTACTTACAAAAAACCGCAATTATTAATTTATAATAAATGCGGTTTTTTCTTTTAAATCTGAACTTTATTTTTTCAGATAAACAATCATCGTTTACTTTTGGGATTACATTTTTAAAATTCCAATTTTCGAATCATAAACTTCAGTCTTCCGCAAAAATCTATTTTTCATAAAGAGAATATTGTAATTACTCTTCGGGCAAAAAGTTCGTTTTAATACATATTGAATAGATATAAAAAAGTCCTTATAAGACGTTTTTTTTATTAGAATCTACGCCGGATAGATTGGTTATTACATTTTTTAAATCTATTCAAAATCCCAAAATATACTGATTTTGTTTATCGGAGGCTATTTTGCCTTCACTGAAAAACGCTGAAAAACTTAAAATTTGAATCCGTTTTAGAAATACTTAAATAGTCGTAATCGTTATACTTTTTCTTCAAAAGGAAGATTGGCATCAAATATTTCATTTAAAAGCAGAACGATTTCTTCTAAATAATGTTGAAGTGTATTATGGGTTACCGTAATATCGAGATCTTTTTCTGCTCTAAACCCAAAAGGGAGAAATCCAGATTTCAAATTTTTAAAGGAAACAATCCCCACTTCGATTGGCGTTTCCCCAGCTTCTTTTTCAAACATAAAGGCATAAGCTAATACTTGAATAATTTTATCGTTTTTAAGCTCTTCTGTTAATCCATTCCATGATTTAAGGACAACATTAGTTTTCTCTACTTTTCCGGTCTTATAATCGATTATTCGTATTCTTCCGTTACGAAGTTCAATTCTATCAACATTTCCTTTTATTAAAACCGGAAATGGCAATTTAGGATGCGTCAGCTCGCGCTCAAAAGTCTGCTCCAAAGCAATAATTTTAATTGCATCTCCATTTTTAATAGACTCTAATTCCATTTTAAGAAAATTAGAGACATTTCTCTTGGCAACTTCAAATGCTAAAAGATTACGACCTTTTTTAATTTCTCCTTCTTTATAAACCAGTTTAAATTGCTTCAACACTTCGTCATCCAATAATTTAAAACCATTTAAAAGATCTGTTTCCGAAATAAATTTTCCAATAAAGGGCTCGTACAATGCTTTAAGCGTTTCGTGAATAATAGTTCCTAAAGTATTTAAAGCAATGTTTTCTTCTACTTCTTCGACTTCTCGGATACGAAGGATTTTTTGAAAGTAAAATTCAATTGGATTTCGGATATAACTAGTCAGCGCCGAAGGAGAAAATCCTGTTAAGGCGATTTCTTTTAAGCGTTCCATGACCGCTTCCGACTTTGGAATCACCATCGGCTGATAAGCCGTTGTTGGAAGAACAGGATTATAAATATCAAAAGTAAGATTATGTTGTTTTTGTTTCTCAACTTCAAGCTGGGTAATAAAACGGCTTCTTTCTCCCGCATCGAGTCCATCATTTTCTGTATTATAAACCAGATAAATATTTTTTGCTCTTTGCAATAAATGATAAAAGTGATAGGTATAAATAGCGTCTTTTTCTTTGTAAGTCGGCAAGCCTAATTCTTTTTTTACATCATACGGAATGAATGAATTCTGCGATTTACCGGCGGGAAATTTACCTTCATTCATCGAAGTTACAATCACGGTTTCAAAATCTAGGACACGGCTTTCCAAAACCCCCATGATCTGAAGACCGCGAAGAGGTTCTCCTTCAAAAGAAACTTCGGCAATATCAATAATCTGCTTGTAAATAGCATGCAGCGTATCGATATTATCGATGTGTTTGTGTTTAGAATAATAATTAATCAGTTTATTGATGACTTTAAAAACAGCATATACAAAGGTCTTTGCTATTTTCTCTTCCTGATTATCATTATTGAAATTACCTTTTATTAAAAGCAAAAGTGCAGAAATATTTTCCAAAACAGCAATTGATCCTTTGTCCCATTTTTCAAACAACAGCAAGAAAAGTTTCGAAGGATTGGCATTGAGTTCTAAAAGTTTGTTGAGCGTAATAAAAGTATAATTGTTCTCTTTGATGATACGGACTAAATGACTGCAATTTGCATACGGTTCTACCAATGGATGGGTTAAAACATCGAGTACATCTTTGTAATAAAACACATAACTTCCACCTGTACGCGACAATGCTGCAGTATGCATTTTGAAAAATTTCGCCACTAATATCTGCGACGGATTATTCTTTCCAGAATATCCCATTGTAATATTGAGCGCTCCCACAGAAGCAGGAAGCGAATTCAAAACCGGAATCAGCAGATTTTCTTCTCCTAAAATCACCGCAACTTTATCGAGCGAAGCAACAGGATTTTGATTAATTATATCTTCAATAATACTTCCTGCTAATTTTGCCTGTCCAATTGTTTTTGGAGTACCAATTATCTGTATGTTTTTTGACTGCGAAAAATCGTCAACAATCCATTCAAAAGGATGTGATTTGTAATGTTTCCACTTTTCTTTAAATCGACGCAGAAAAAGCCCCGCATCGTGAAAAGGGTCATTTAGAAAAACCTGATCTGCATCCCAATAAATTTTGGCTTGATCTAGTGCTAAAAGATGCTGTACTATTTTTTCTTCAGCGGCATTTAAAGCATTAAATCCTGCAAACACAAAATTGCGATCTTGAATAGTATTCGAAAAGTGATCCAGATTATTAACTGCTTCTCTGTAAATTAACCCTTGATATCCAATAGATTTATTTAATAAATGACCATAAAGAGATTCATAGTACAAAGGAAGAAGTTTCCAAAAATCAATATAATTTTCTAAAAGTTTGGTTTTGTTTTCGACTTCTATTCCCCATCGTTTAATATCTTCAATATCTTTCAGATAAGATAAAACATGTGAAGGTTCTAAAAGATAACGATCGATTTCATTAAAATCCTGTAAGAGTGTTTTGGCCCAGTTTGCAAACAACTCAAAAGACTGTTGGTGTTGCTTTTCTGTAATTGATAAATAAACTTCATAAAACTCAAACAAAAGTTCGATTGAATCAATAGAACGAATTGCTGCTACGTCCTGCACAAAATCTTCTATACTCACAATTTCGGGAGAAAGAATCGTTTTTGATGTTGCTTTTTTAAGAGCTTCAATAAGGAAAACTTTAGCTCTTTTATTAGGAAGTACGATTGTAGTTTCAGAAAGTCTTTCTGAATAGTTTTGTATTACGACACCCGCAATTTTTTCTAAGAAAGAAGTATTTATCATTGTATAAAAATAAAAAAAGCCATTCAATTAAGAATGGCTTTTCTATATTATTTACAAAGTAAATTATAGTTTACCTTGGAATTTAGAACCTACGTGTTTGATTTCAGTTCTTCTGTTTTGAGCTTTACCTGCAGCAGTTTTGTTGCTTGCAACTGGCTGAGAAGATCCAAATCCTTTAGCTTCTAAGTTTTCTGGGTTAACACCTCTTTCAACTAAAGCGTTTAATACAGCGTTAGCTCTGTCTTCAGAAAGTTTTTGGTTTACTTTCGCAGAACCTGTACTATCTGTGTGACCTTCAATGCTGAATTTAGCGTTAGGGTAGTTTTTAAGGATTTCTTTAATAGCATCTAATCTAGCTGGAGTTTCTTTGTCACCAGTTTTGAAAGTAGCTTTACCAGAGTTAAAGTAGATAGCTCTTGCTTGAACTTTAAGATCTTCTAAAGCTTGAGAAGTTACTTCAGGACATCCTCTGTTACTAGCTGGACCAGGAACTGTAGGACAATCGTCATCTTTATCTAATACACCATCTTTATCAGCGTCTAAGAAAGGACAACCACCATTTTCTTTAGGACCAGCAACTGTAGGACATTTATCGTCTTTGTCAGCGATTCCGTCACCGTCAGTATCAGGACAACCTTTTAAAGCAGCTAAACCAGCAGTATCTGGACAAGCGTCATCTTTATCAGCAACACCGTCACCGTCTCTATCAGGACATCCGTTTAAAGCAGCTAAACCAAATTCGTTTGGACAAGCATCAGAAGCATCAACGATTCCGTCACCGTCAGTATCAGGACATCCGTTGAATTGTTTTAAACCAGCAACATCTGGACAAGCATCATCTTTGTCATAGATTCCGTCTCCGTCAGTATCTTTACCTCCGAATTTGAAAACTAAACCTGCAGTGTGTTGGAAGTGAGATGGAGCATCAGGAGTTCCAGAAGCATCTTCTCTATCACCACTTACAGACCATTTGTATCTTGTAGCTAACTCAAGACCAATAGCATCAGTAAACCAGAAAGTTAAACCAGCACCTGGGTTAACAGTTCCGTAGCTGCTATCTCCGAAGAAAGTGTAACCACCACCAACAGATAACGAAGGATCAATCACTTTAGATTTGATTAATTCTTGGAAACTGTATTTAATAGTAGCATCAATTCCGTAGTACATTAAGTCTCCAGGATTAGTTACAATCATACCTCTTCCATCATGACCAGCAGCAGTTGGAGCGAAAATAACATATTTGTCAATTTTGTTCACAGATCCTTGTAAACCTACAGAGAAACCGCTACCAACATATCTAGACACACCAATGTAAGATAAAGAAGGAAGGATATTCCAGTTACTTTTTACGTCAAATGGCTGAGAAAAGTGTGCTGGGAAAAAGTCAACGTGATCTGGACTTGCACTAGTCCTTGTATCCACAGCATTAACCCCAAAAGAGATCGCCCATGGATTGTTACTGTCTTGTGCGTGAGAACTTAAACCCATCGCCATCAGTACAGCAACTAAAAGTTTGTTAAGATGTTTCATACTTAATTTTTTTAATTACAATTTAGTTAATTACAAGCAAAAGTAACACCAAATTTTTTAAATACAAAATCAAATGTTAAAAAAAACCTACAAAAAAACACTCAATGTGGTAATTATATAACTTTTAACATTTTACCTGTTAATATAAAAGCTTCGATAGCCTTGTCTAAATGTTCTTTAGTATGTGCTGCCGAAAGCTGTACTCTAATTCTGGCTTTATCTTTAGGAACTACCGGGAAGAAAAATCCAATAACATAAATCCCTTGTTTCAAAAGTTCGTTTGCCATTACTTGCGATAACTTGGCATCATACAACATGACCGGCACAATTGCTGAATCGCCGTCAATGATATCAAAACCTGCTTTTTTCATTCCTTCCTTAAAGTAATTAGTGTTCCACTCCAATTTATCTCTAAGCGCTGTATCTTTTTCTAAAAGTTCAAAAACTTTTATAGAAGCTCCTACAATAGAAGGTGCTAATGAATTAGAAAACAAATAAGGTCTTGAACGCTGGCGAAGAATTTCGATGATTTCTTTTTTGGCAGTCGTATAACCTCCCATTGCGCCGCCTAAAGCTTTACCTAGTGTTCCAGTTATAATATCTACACGCCCCATAACACCTTTTGCTTCAAGAGTACCTTTACCAGTCGCTCCAATAAATCCGGCAGCATGACATTCGTCAACCATAACCATTGCATCATATTGATCAGCAAGATCACAAATTTTATCTAAAGGCGCTACCAAACCGTCCATTGAGAAAACACCATCAGTCACAATTAATTTAAAACGGGCTCCAGCCTCATTTGCCTTTATTAATTGCTGTTCCAGATCTTCCATGTTACTATTTTCATAACGATAACGAGCCGCTTTACACAAACGAACTCCATCAATAATAGAAGCATGATTTAGACTGTCTGAAATAATCGCATCGTTTTCTCCTAACAAAGGTTCGAAAACTCCACCGTTTGCATCAAAAGCCGCTGCATATAATATAGTATCTTCTGTACCATAAAAATCAGCAATCTTTTTTTCTAATGTTTTATGAATATCCTGAGTTCCGCAGATAAAACGAACAGATGACATTCCGAATCCGTGTGTATCCAGTGCATCTTTAGCCGCCTGTACCACTTCTGGATGCGATGAAAGCCCTAAATAATTATTGGCACAAAAGTTCAAAACCGTTTCTCCAGTCGAAATCGTAATCTCGGCACCTTGTGGAGAGGTTATTATGCGCTCTTTTTTGAAAATTCCATTTTCTTCGATAGTCTGCAGCTCA
The DNA here is from genome assembly GCF_017352115.1 of Flavobacterium endoglycinae. NCBI lineage: Bacteria > Pseudomonadati > Bacteroidota > Flavobacteriia > Flavobacteriales > Flavobacteriaceae > Flavobacterium > Flavobacterium endoglycinae. The sequence goes on along the minus strand of NZ_CP071448.1, from coordinate 2,917,318 downwards.
CTTTGCAGATGCTCTTTAATTTTACCGTACATTTTTTATTTATTTAAAACGTTAAAAATTAACAACTTAACCATACAAAAGCTTCGTTATTTCTTTAACATCTGATTAATTTTTTCACAAATTTACCACTTCAATTTCCGATCCTACATACACCAAAACCCTTTTTAACACTTTGTATCCTAAATCTTCAATAGCATCTTGATATTCTTGAATTTGCTGTTTATATTTTGGATTAACAGCGCCAGTTTTATAATCCAGCAGATACGCTTCTTTTGTATCTGTCAAAACAATTCGGTCTGGTTTTAAAATCTTTCCTTCTTTTTGAACTATGGTCTGCTCATTTAAAACCTTTAGTTTCCCATCGAAACAAATACTTAATTCATCATGATTTACAATTTCAAAAAGTGTCTTTGTAACCATTTCTGATTGATCGATAGTAATCAAACCATTTTCTAAAGCTTTTACAACAGCAAGATCCACATCTGATTTATCTTTTATAAAAGCAAGGATTTCGTGAACGATATTTCCATACGAAATTGCTTCCTGCTGATGTGTTCCCCACATTAAAGCCTCTCGCTGCGCAATTTTTATATTTTTAGGATCAAGAACTTCTTTTACGACCGGAATGGTTTTTACAAAATTGACAGATTCTGTAGGAGCAGAAAGTTTCTTTTTATCTCCAAATTCATATTCGAGTTTTTCAGGATCGTAAACTCCATTATGCAGTAGGAATTTTATAAAATAGGAAGCCATATTATTAGGAAGCTCTCCGTCTTTTCTTTCTTTTAAGGATTGCGAAATAACATACAACTGTTCTTCTGCACGGGTCAGCGCCACATACAAGACATTTATATTATCCAGTAATTCTTCCTGTTTTTTCAAATTAAAAACAATTGAAGCTGTTCCTCCAAATCCTTCAACCGCGCTGCTGTTATCGATTAACGCTTTTGGAACTCCTAAATCAGCTTCTTCTGTATCGAGCCATAATTTATCTTTTGGTTTTCGATTGTAATCCTCTTCTGCAAAAGGCATTATTACAACTGGAAATTCCAATCCTTTAGACTTATGAATCGTCATAATTCGGACCGCATTGTTTCCTTCCGGAGAAGGAATACTGAATTTCTCAGAGTTCTTCTCCCAGTAATTTAGAAAATCAGCTATCCCAGCCTGATTTCTCATATCTCTTTCCAAAACAATATCCAAGAAAAACTGAACGTATGCATTTCCTTCTGATGGAAGAATAAATTTTGAGATAATTATTTCAACGGCTTCATAGAGCGATTTTTTGCGGACATTTTCAAACGAAAGAGAAACATCAAAAGTCAACAGCCATTTTTCAAATTCTTCTTCTACACGATGAGACATTCCCATAGCAATAAAATCATGAACAGGCATTTCTGATTCTATGTTTGATGCCAAGAAATGAAGAAAATAAGCTTTCGATTCTAAATCAGCACTATTATTAAGGTATTTCAAAAGGTGAATTATCAAACGAACTTCCGTAGAATTTTGAATCATCAAGGTTTCTGATGATAAAAGTGGAATATTTTGCTCTGTCAAATAATTCGCAATCGCAATTCCTTGATCTCTTTTTCGGGTTAGAATTACAATGTCCTTATATTGGAACCCTTCTTTTAATACTTTTTGAATTGTATTTAAAGTTGCTAAAACATATAAATCTGATTTTTCGATTACTTCTTCATCATCAGATTCGTTTTTTTCAATTATAGGAAGAAAGGATATATTGACATAACCTCCTTTTTTTGAATTGATATTCTGAAAACTATGATTCTCGTACAAATCTTTATAATCTTCATTTGAAAATTCAGATGAAATCAGCTTAAAAAAAGCATTATTAAATTCCACTACTTCACTGTAACTTCTGTAATTGGTATTTAAATGCCGAATTGCTTTATCAGGATTATTAAACGGATTTGCCTCTTTACTCAGTTCAATAAATTGCTCTGCTTTTCCGCCTCTCCATCGGTAAATAGATTGTTTGGGATCGCCCACAATCATCAAAGTTCCTTTGTTTCCATAATCGTCTAATCCGGAAAGTGAGTTATCAATCAACGGAATTAGATTCAGCCACTGCATTTCGGAAGTATCCTGAAATTCATCAATAAAGAAATGACGGTACTTTTCCCCTAAACGCTCATAGATAAATGGCGCTGGCTGATTTTGGATTTCGCGATGGATAATTGCATTAAATTCTGAAATGGAAAGGATATTTTGCTCCGATTGAATTTTAGCCAATTCATTGCTGACTGTATTTAATAACGAAAGCGGCGTTATATTTTTTAGAAAAGCTTTATAGAAATCTCTTTTTTCAAAATTTTTATACGCCTTTTCAAGTATCTTAAGCAAATCTGGAATTATGGCTTCGATTAACGATTTATCTTTTGCAGTTTTGTTAATCGCAATATCATCAAACTCATGAAATGTTTTGTTTCTTGGATTAAATTTACCATCACGAATACTTTCCAAATGATTTGGAAATGTTCCTCTCGAAAAAGATTTCAAATCAATTCCGTTCTGGTCAATCAAAGAAAGTGCTTCTATCGCATATTGCTCGTTTTGCGATTCTAGATCTTTACATAAATCGAGCATTTTCTTTTTGATCTCGACAAATTCTTCAATGGTTTTTTCATTAAAATGAAGAATTTCATTTCGATTGTTCTCATTCAAAACCAAACGTCCGGTTTCCAAGATTTCTCTCGAAACGTCCCAGCTTTTATCGTCGTCGGTTTTTTCCATCGTAAAATCAATCAGCAATTTGGTCAATGTTTCATCTTGACCTGCCTGAGCAATGATAGCATCAACAGCTTCTACCAATAAATTTTCAGTGTCCAAAGTCACATCGAAAGTCATCGGAAGATTAAGATCATGCGCAAAAGCACGAATAACCTTGTGTGTAAATTTATCGATGGTAGAAATATCAAAAGCAGCATAATTATGAATTAAGTGCTTGATAATATTTTGAGATTTTACTTTTAATTGAATAATAGAAAGTCCAGTGTCTCGTGACAAATCTTCCATTAAATCAACTGCTTTCGCAGAAGGTGTTTCTTTGGCAAACTCAGACAAACTGCCTACAATACGGCTTTTCATTTCATGAACCGCCTTATTGGTAAAGGTTATTGCGAGGATATTACGATAAGCATCGTTTCTGGGAGAAGAAAGAATAATTTTTAGATATTCCTTCACCAAAGTATAGGTCTTTCCTGATCCTGCAGAAGCATCATAAATAGAAAAAGACGGACTTTGCATAGTTTGATTTTTTGTATCGTAAAAATAATACAATAAATATTAAAACCCAATAACGTGAAATTTCAAATTCCAAAAAAAAACAAAATTCCAAATTCCAATATTTCGCAATAAAAGCAGTAAACATTGGAATTTGGAATTTTAATATATTGAGATTAATTATGCGTGTTTTGGAAATGCTCTTTTATTAAAGACTAACAAAATTCCAACTCCTGTAGAAATTGCCATATCGGCAACGTTGAAGATCGCATTAAAGAACATAAAATGTTTTCCTCCAAAGATTGGCACCCATGTTGGCAAGTCGCCTTCCCAAATAGGAAAGTAAAACATATCAACTACTAAACCATGAAACCAAGATCCGTACGGCTGTGGAGAAAACATAGTTGCTAAATTGTGTGTGCTGTCATCGAAAATAACTCCGTAAAAAACAGAATCAATAATATTACCGGCAGCTCCTGCAAAAATCAAAGCAATCGAAACGATCAAATAAGCTGAATGACGTTTTTTAACTGCATCTGCCAGCCAATATCCAATTCCAACAACGGCAAAGATTCTAAAAACGGTCAAAATCAATTTACCATATTGTCCAGGTATTTTTGTTCCCCAGGCCATTCCTTCATTTTCAATGAAATGAATTCTGAACCAGTCAGCAATAACAACTTCTTCTCCTAAGATGAAATTTGTTTTTACATAAATTTTCGAAAGCTGATCGATAATTAAAACTAAAAATATAAGGAAATATGCTTTTCTTAATGACATTTGATAAATTTTGATGCGCAAAAGTAACAATTTAATCAAAAAAAACGCTCCATATAGAGCGTTAATTGTTTTGTAATAAATTAAGAAGCGTAGTTACTTCTAGAATAGTATAGGTTTTATTTCTTTTTTTGGGCATTTGCCGGACTGTCTGAAAAGAAATCTGAAATGGATTTAAATATTCCTTTACTTGGTTTTCCCGCGGCAGCCCTTTTCGCTTCTGCCTTTTTAACATCAGCTTTGAATTTAGTGCGCAGTTTTTCGAAATCTTTCATTCTGTGTTCCACATCAGAATTAACATCTTTGAATTTCAATACTTTAGCCATTGTGTAAGTTTTTTAAGTAAAATAATTAAATATTTAACGATTTGGTTCTACAATGATACATAATTTAAATTATATTTGTTAATAAAAATTAACACTTGTTTAGGACAAATCACAATAAAACCAATAAACACTGATACAAATGAACTAATTTTAACATTTCCCCCTAATCTTACAAATATGAATGAAATAACTACTATTTTAAACACTTTTTTGGTCGACACTAAAGCTAGCGCAGCTTTAATCTTAAATGGAAAAGGAAAACTAATCACTTCCCTGAACCTTGACTACGGTGACAGCATTGCGGCTATGAGTGCTGCTATTTTATCTATGAGCGAAAAATTTCTTGTCGATTTAGAAAAAGGCTCATTAAAACAACTTTATTTAAAGAGTTCTGACGGTGTTGTCGTTGGAAACAAAATAAGCGGTTCTAACTTCGTGATTGCTTTTTCTAGAGAAGGAAGTAACCTTGGCTTATTAATGCATTCAACAGATGAATTATCTGCTGAACTAAGCAAAAATTCCCTATTAAAATAACATATCTATTAACCGCAAACACCAAAAACTATGAGCAACGACTTTTTAAATGTGTTTTTGAATGAAATGAAAACCAACGTAAATGGCTTTATAGCTGTAGCTGTAACCGAAATTGAATCAGGATTAAGTTTTGGAAATATAACTATCGATCCTGCTTTTGATCCTGAACTTGCTGCCGCATACAATCTAGAAGTAGTAAAAGCCAAATTGAATGCTGTAAAAGCTTTAGGTTTAAATCAGGATATTGAAGATATTTTGATTACTCTTTCAAACCAAATTCACATTATTGACATTTCACCAAATAAAAAATTCATGATCTATCTTGCTGCAGATGCTAGTAAAGCAAATCTGGGAATGACAAGAGCAGTCTTAAGAAAACACAAAGCTGATTTAGAAAAAAATCTGGCTTAATTTTTCATTTTAATTAGAACTGTCTTTATTGGCAGTTCTAATTAAAACTATATTTCTTCATTCATTTCTCCCTCTTTTTCTTTCTTACAAAACAAAAGCCTTCTGTTTCCAAAGAAAATTTCACTTTATAATCGAATTCTTTCAAAAGAAGCGTATTCGCGCTTGAACAGAAACGGAACAAACATTAAACAAAAAACGCCCCTAAAAAGGAGCGCTTACTGAATGTATATTTTTGATTATCGCTGCAAGTTTTTAGCTTCGATACTCATGGTTGCATGAGGAACGATTTTAAGCCTTTCCTTACTAATTAATTTACCTGTTACTTTGCAGATACCGTATGTTTTATTTTCTACACGGAATAAGGCATTTTTTAAGTCACGAATGAATTTCTCTTGTCTGATAGCCAACTGAGAGTTTGCTTCTTTTGACATGGTCTCACTTCCTTCTTCAAAAGCTTTAAATGTTGGAGAAGTATCATCAGTTCCGTTATTCAAATCGTTCATATAGGCACTTTTGATCAAATCTAGATCTTCTTGTGCTTTTTTAATTTTTGCCTGGATTATTTCTTTGAACTCTGCTAGATCTGCATCAGAGTATCTTGTAATTTCATCTATCATTTTCTAACTATTTTGAAATTAATATCATTGTTCTAATGTCATCAAACTCAATTTCTGTGCCGTTTTCTAAAGCGTCAGCAAAAACCAGTTCGTCTGTTAATGTTTCCGATTTTATGTAATCTTCATTTTTTGAAACAGCTTCTTCTAAAATACTGTCTCTTTTTATTTGTACTTTGATCTTATCAGTAACTTCAAATCCTGAATCTTTACGGATATTCTGAATTCTGTTTACTAATTCTCTCGCGATACCTTCATTTTTCAACTCTTCAGATATGGTGATGTCAAGTGCAACCGTAATTCCGTTTGAATTTGCCACTAACCATCCTTCGATATCCTGCGATGTTATTTCGACGTCTTCTAATGATAAAGTTACACTATTTCCTGCAATAACAATATCTAACGTTCCCTGCTTGTCAAGCTGATTAATCTGTTCTGCAGAAAAACCTTGTATCTCCTTAGAAATCAACCCCATATCCTTACCAAAACGTGGTCCTAATGCTTTAAAATTAGGCTTAATTTGTTTCACCAAGATACCAGAAGCATCGTCTAAAAGTTCAATTTCTTTCACATTTACCTCCGCTTTTACCAAGTCAGAAATCGCTTCGATTTCAGCACGCTGACCCTCGTCAAGTACCGGAATCATTACCTTTTGCAGAGGTTGACGAACTTTAATCATTTCTTTTTTACGCAGCGATAACACCAAAGATGAGATCGTTTGCGCCTTCTGCATTTTGCTTTCCAACGTTTTATTAACAAAGTTTTCGACAAATTTTGGGAATTCAGCCAAGTGAACGCTGGCAAAATTCTCAGTTCCTGTCAAAGCTGTTAAATCGCGATACAATTGATCCATAAAGAACGGCGCAACCGGAGCGCTTAATTTACTGATTGTAAGCAAACAAGTATAAAGCGTTTGGTAAGCTGCAATTTTATCTTTTGCATATTCACCTTTCCAGAAACGGCGACGGCATAAACGAACGTACCAGTTACTTAAATTCTCCTGAACGAAATCAGAAATCGCTCTTGTTGCTTTTGTAGGCTCGTAATCTTCATAACATTCGTCAACAAATTTTATTAACGTATGTAATTCAGAAATAATCCACTGATCGATTTCAGGTCTTTCGTTTAATGGAATTTCAGCTTCGGCATATTTAAATCCGTCGATGTTCGCATATAACGAGAAGAATGAATAGGTGTTGTAAAGTGTTCCAAAGAACTTACGACGAACCTCAGCAATTCCTTCGATATCAAATTTCAAGTTATCCCAAGGATTAGCGTTTGAAATCATGTACCAACGTGTTGCATCTGGACCGTATTCTGCAATGGTTTCAAAAGGATCTGTTGCGTTTCCTAGACGTTTAGACATTTTTTGTCCGTTTTTGTCTAACACCAAACCGTTTGAAACAACATTTTTGTAGGCCACTTTATCAAAAACCAAAGTTCCGATCGCGTGTAAGGTATAGAACCATCCACGTGTTTGATCTACTCCTTCTGCAATAAAATTAGCCGGAAAATCTTTATTCTCATCAATTTTGTCTTTGTTTTCAAATGGATAATGCCATTGCGAATAAGGCATTGCTCCAGAATCAAACCAAACGTCGATTAGATCACTTTCGCGCTTCATTGGTTTTCCAGAAGCAGAAACTAAAGTAATTTCATCCACAACATTTTTGTGCAAATCAATTAAATCATAATTTGATTCAGACATGTTTCCGATCTCAAAACCTTTAAACGGATTTTCTTTTTGAAAACCAGCTTCGATAGATTTCTCAATCGCATTGTACAATTCTTCAACAGAGCCAATAAGAACTTCTTCTTTTTTATCTTCAGTTCTCCAAATTGGCAACGGAATTCCCCAATATCTAGAACGAGATAAGTTCCAATCATTAGCATTTTTAAGCCAATTCCCAAAACGTCCTTCACCAGTAGACTTAGGTTTCCAATTGATAGTTTCGTTCAGGTCGAACATTCTATCTTTTACATCGGTTACTTTAATGAACCAAGAATCTAGTGGATAATATAACAACGGCTCATCAGTTCTCCAACTATGTGGATAACTATGTACGTATTTTTCAACCTTAAAGGCTTTATTTTCTTCTTTTAATCGAATAGCAATTTCAACATCTACCGATTTCTCTGGAGCTTGTCCTGCATCGTAATATTCGTTTTTAACGTATTTACCAGCCAAATCACCCAAATGAGAAGTGAATTTTCCTTGTAAATCAACTAAAGGAACTGCAGTTCCATTTTCGTCTAAAACTAACATTGGCGGCACTTCTGGTTTTGCTTCTTTTGCTACTTTAGCATCATCTGCACCAAAAGTAGGAGCTGTATGTACTACTCCTGTTCCATCTTCAGTAGTAACAAAATCACCTGCGATTACTCTAAATGCATTTTCAGCATTTTCATAGGGCAATACGTAAGGCAATAATTGCTCGTAACGAATTTCTACTAAATCGGCTCCTTTTGCTTCGGTTAAGATTTTGTATGGAAGTTTTTTGTCGCCGTTTTTCACATTGTCAAAATCAGCGTCATCTTCACTTAAGAAAAATCCTTTTCCGAATTGTTTTCCAACTAAGTTTTTGGCCAAAATAACATTGATTGGCTCAAAAGTATATTGATTAAAAGTTTTAACTAAAACATAATCGATTTTTGGACCCACTGTCAAAGCGGTATTTGAAGGAAGTGTCCAAGGAGTTGTCGTCCAAGCTAAAATGTGGATATCTCCAAAACCCTGCAAGAATGAAGGCAACGTTTCTGGAAGTGTTTTAAACTGTGCTACAATTGTAGTATCAGTTACGTCACGATACGCTCCAGGCTGGTTTACTTCGTGAGAAGACAATCCAGTTCCTGCTTTTGGAGAATATGGCTGAATCGTGTATCCTTTGTACAACAAACCTTTATCGTAGATTTGTTTTAAAAGCCACCAAACAGATTCCATATATTTTGGTTTATAAGTCACATACGGATCTTCCATATCAACCCAATATCCCATTTTTTCGGTCAAATCATTCCATACGTCGGTATAACGCATAACGGTTCTTTTACACGCTTCGTTATATTCTTCGATTGAAATTGTTTTACCAATATCTTCTTTTGTAATTCCTAATTCTTTTTCGGTACCTAATTCAACAGGCAAACCGTGAGTATCCCATCCGGCTTTTCGTTTTACTTGAAAACCTTTTTGAGTTTTATATCTGCAAAAAATATCTTTAATCGCACGTGCCATTACGTGGTGAATTCCTGGCAATCCGTTTGCTGAAGGCGGACCTTCAAAAAATACGAAAGGTTCAGCACCTTCGCGAGTTGTTACACTCTTTTCAAATATATTTTCTTTCTTCCAAAAATCAAGAACTTCAGACGCTACAGTTGGTAAGTCAAGTCCTTTGTATTCAGTAAATTTTGTACTCATTTTATCCTTTTCTTAAACGAGGTGCGAAAGTAAGGAATTTTGAGGAAAATAGATAAAAGATGACGGAAAAAAGACGGATTTGGATTAATTTGAGGTAGATTTCTCAAAAAAAGCGCTACTTTCAAGCAATCTAAGAGAAAACTTCTTTTAAAATATCCAAAGACTTTGGTTTTTTGAATCCTTCGAGATGCAAACTGTAATAATCAATCAGGATTTTAAGAAGTATTTGTCTTTCTGCCACATGAAAGACTTTTTGATCGTTATCAAATTTTAATTCCAATAATTTTTTAAACAAATTTGTTTCGTGTTCAGACAGTACATTTGCTTTTTGAAAAAGTGTAAAAATGCCTTCATTTATTTCAAAAAAAGGCAAATCGATTTCAGAAACATCAGGATAAAACCCGAGGTATTTTGTGATTTCTAAAAGCAGAATTAAATGAAAATTGGAGATTTCGTCATGATGATCCAGCCAAGTAAGTGCAGTTTCTAAAAACACGAAAAGCTGTTCGTTTTTTTCTTCTTCTTGAATGGAATAATGCAGCATTTCTGAAAGAAACATGACCATTGTACTTTTCACAATATCAGTATGAATACTCTGAAACGGAACGGCACTTTTTATTTCTTTAAAATTCTCTAAAGTGCCTTTATTTTTATGAACGGCTTCAATTTCTAAAATCGAAAACGGCTGAAAATAAGCAATCTTTTGATTTGCTTTCCGACTTGAAAATGCATCGCGCACAAAATAAGATTTCAGTCCGTTTGAAAGCGTAAAGCATTTTACGATCAAGCTTTTTTCCTGAAATTTTAAAGAAGAGATTACTATGGCTTTGGTTTTGACGAGCACGGGTTATTTTAGATTTTAGAATGTAGATTTTAGATTTTTATAGAAACCATTCCGACTGATCACTAAAAACTGATCACTGAATACTGAATACTTATCGAATAATCATTACTTTCTTAACTTTCGTTTCTCCGCCGTCTTGTGCTGAAATAAAAATCATATAAACACCTGAAGAAACTTTATAATTTCCGAAAGCGGTTGTGTCCCATTCTATTGTTCCGCCTTCAGAAGTTGTTTCGTATACTAGATTTCCTTCGATATCGGTAATTTTTACATTTGCTTTATCCAGCAGTCCGGCAACTTTTACAGTTCCTGTATAATTAGGACGAACCGGGTTTGGATAAACATATACGTTATTCAAATCATCATTAGCACCTGTTGCGATTCCTTTGAAGGATATCATTCCTTTATTGGTCGCTATAAATACTTCTCCCGTTGTGCTGTTGATTTTAATATCGTTGATCACATTACTTGGCAGCGGCGAATTGTTTATCGTAAAATGATATTTGGTTTCCTGACCATTTGGAGAAACCATAAAAATACCAGAATCTACTGTACCAATCCATTTATTATTCGCGCCATCGACTACAATTGAGGTAATAAATTGTTCATACATTAATTCCTGAGCCAGATTATCATCTATAATAATAATCGGATTGGCTTTCATTTGCCCTTCTGCTTGAAAACTTCCAACATTAGACAAAACACGCAATCCTTTTGTTGTTCCAATCCAAAGTTGGTTTTTAGTATCTAATGCTACCGATCTGACATCGGCAATTGGTAAATTTCCGGCATCAGCTCCAGTGGTTATTTTTTTGAACGTGTTGGTGCTTTCATTAAAAGCAATTACACCTTCGCTGCTGGTTGAAATCCACTTGACATTATTTTTATCAATAACAATGTTTGAATAATTGGTTTGTTCTGCATCGGTCAAAATTGAACTTGTGGCAAAACTCTGCCATTGACCATTGGTTTTTAAAACTTTCAATCCGTTTTTGATTCGGCTGTTGGTTACCCATAAATTTCCTGTTTTATCGAAGGCAGTTCCGTTAATACGAACATCGATATAATTGGGCCCTGCAAAAGTCAAAGATTCGAGTCCGCTGTTTTTTTCGTTATATAAAAGATTCGGAATATCATTTTCAATTCGGAGCAATCCAGAGAAAAAAGAACTGGCATAAACCTGTTTTTCATTGTTTGGATTGACAATAATCCGTGTAATTGATTTTGCATCATAAACTTCTGAATACGTGATATTTAACCATTTTGAGTTATTAAGTTTACTTATGCCATAACTGTCCAGTTCGTAAGGATTGTAATAGGTGTCGTAATCTCCATAAACCGCCCAAAGCACATTCGGAGTAGCATCTAATGAAAAGATGTTATTTCGAAAAGGGCCTTCAGGAGTGGAATTTTCAAAAGTTCCAGGATTTGAAAGAGAGGTGGAAAACAGCCCTTTTTCTTTTGTTCCAATGTATAAAATATCGCCAACTGCTGAAGCACAGGAAAAAGTCAAATTGGCTTCGGGAAGTTGTGAATTGAAAATTTGACGAGTCATTGCTAATTGATTATTTAAAATAGAAACAGCTCCAGAAGTGGTGGCTAATAAATTATGATTGACAACATGAAATCCAGTTGGTGCAGATGGAAGCTGTAAAAATGCTGTAAAATCATTTCCGTTATAACGTTGAACATTTCCTGTAGAATTAACGACAGCGAGTTCAGCATCTACAGCTGCAACACCTAACCATGATCCTGCGCTTACAAGAGTCCACTGGCTAAAATCGTTTAAATTAGGATTTGTAATATTAGCTCTTCTGATACCGCTTGAAGTAGCTGCAAAAATAAATCCGTTATAAAAAGCGGTTTGTTTGACACTAATTTCGGCTCCGTTATCACCAATAAAATAGGTATCTCCAAATTGCGATGTCGTCAAATTAAATTGTACAATACCGAAATCACAAGAAACATACAGAAATCCGTTATGTTCCATGATGTGATTTATTTTTTTAAGATTTGCCGCCAGCTGTTTACTTATAATATCAACTTTTTTTACAATACTACCATCAGCTTCATTAATTAAGGTCATTAAACCATTCTCGTAGCCGACAATTGTTTTTTTGAAAGAAGGACTATAATAAACCGCCGATATGGTTTGCCCTGAAAGCCCATCAACCGTGGTGATGGTTTTTATAGCGTTTGAGGTTGAATTTTTAGAAAAGAGAGCATTTTCTGAAGCAGCAAAAACAGAGGTTGAAGATTCTGAAATACCTTTAATTTCATTAAATGAAAAGTAGCCCTGCCAAGATAATCCTTGCGCAAAACCAAATTGAAACAATAATAAACTTATGATAGACAGAAAGTTCTTTTTCATCTTAAAAATATATTCTCGGATAGACAAATATACTACAAACGAAAGTAATAGAATTTTGTTCTTTAGGAAACAAAAAAATGCCCTCGATTCATCAAAAAAGACAAATGAGGGCATTTTTCAATTGTAATTAATCTTAAACTACACCTTGTGCAAGCATAGCATCGGCAACTTTTACAAATCCGGCAATGTTGGCTCCTTTTACGTAGTTAACATATCCGTCTTCTTCTGCACCGTATTTTTTACATTGGTTGTGAATTCCAATCATAATTTCTTTCAATCTCAAATCAACTTCTTCACTTGTCCAGTTTAAGCGGATCGAGTTTTGAGTCATTTCTAATCCTGAAGCGGCAACACCACCGGCATTAGCGGCCTTTCCTGGGGCAAAAAGGACTTTATTATCTAAGAAAAGTTTAATAGCGTCTAAAGTAGAAGGCATGTTTGCCGCTTCTGTTACACATAAAACACCATTATCAATTAATTTTTTAGCATCGTCTCCGTTTAACTCATTTTGAGTTGCACATGGAATAGCAATGTCTACTTTTACTTCCCAAGGGCTTTTTCCTTTATGGAAAACAGCATTTGGATATTTCTCTAAATATCTTTCGGCTCTGTTATCACCACTTGCTCTCATTTCCAGCATGTGGTCGATTTTTTCTCCAGAGATTCCTTCTTCATCATAAATATATCCATCAGGACCAGAAATAGTTACTACTTTTCCGCCTAATTCATTTATTTTTAAAGCAACTCCCCAAGCTACGTTTCCAAATCCAGAAATCGCCACTCGTTTACCTTTAATCTCATGTCCGATTGTACGAAGCATTTGATCTGTAAAATATACTACTCCATAACCTGTAGCTTCTGGTCTGATTAATGACCCTCCGTATGCAAGTCCTTTTCCAGTTAAAACTCCAGTAAACTCATTTCTGATTCTTTTGTACTGGCCAAATAAATATCCGATTTCTCTCGCTCCTACTCCAATATCTCCAGCAGGAACGTCAAGATCTGGACCAATATGACGGCATAACTCAGTCATAAATGACTGGCAGAAACGCATGATTTCTCCATCCGATTTTCCTTCAGGATCAAAGTCAGATCCTCCTTTTCCTCCACCCATTGGAAGAGTTGTCAAACTATTTTTAAATACCTGCTCGAAAGCCAAAAATTTCAAAACAGATAAATTTACTGTGTGATGAAATCTGATTCCACCTTTATAAGGACCAATTGCAGAGTTCATTTGAATTCTAAATCCTCTGTTTACAATGATTTCTCCTTTGTCGTCAACCCACGGAACTCTAAAAATTACCGATCTTTCTGGTTCAGCTATTCTTAACAGTAAATTTTTACCATCGTATTTTTTTCTTTCGGCGATAAATGGAATTACCGTCTCTGCAAATTCTCTAACTGCTTGAAGAAATTCTGGCTCGTTCGGATTTTTTGACTCAACCAGAGCCATAAATTCATTTATTTTTTGTTCCATTTTTAAATAAATTATTCAAATAATAGTTTTTAAATCAATCAATTATAACAGGAAAATACGTTTTAAGAAAACGTTTTCGTTACAACAGACAAAGATACATCAAATTGCATACGTTTTGTTATTTTTTTTGTTTTCCGCAGAGAATTGTGTTATTTTTAAACAAACCCTGAAAACCAATTTTACACTTCCGAAATTACATCGAAAGCATCGAGTTAAAGTCAGAAAATTAAGTGTTTTGTTACTAATTGTTTAATAGACGAATTTAATATTTTGTTTGGACTAGCTTTTTTATATATTTGCCAATATTTTAAGCCCACGAAAATGTTTAAATACCTATATATCACATTATTCGCCTTATTTGGCATCTCGACAATTGCCAATGCTCAATCAGATCTTGCACACGAGATCGGAATTATAGCAGGTCCCATAACTTTACAATCTGATTTTGGAGAAAGAAATAATGCTGACACCAATATTAACAATACTGGTATTGGTATTGGTCTGGTTCACTGGCTGAACTTTTCTGCCGCAAATAGCAGAGATCGTTATTTTCCTGAGCATTTTAAAATCAGATCTGAATTGTCTTTCAGCAGAACTAACCTGAGACACTTTGGAGAATGGGTAGAAAGAAAACCTAATGAGTTATTTGCTACTCAGTTGAGAAACATGAAAGGAACTTCAACTTTGCTTGGAATTGGTGCTCAACTAGAATATTCACCTTTTAGAAGTATTCACAATTTTGAAAATTCTGTTGGCGGAATAAGCCCTTATTTCAGTGCTGGATTTTTAGTATCTTATTATTCAGCTAAATTGAATTCAAAATTAGGAGATATGACACTTCCAACTGTTACGCCTGGTAAATATTTAACTCCTTCTGACGGACGTGCACATGGATTTTCTAATGAAACAGGAATCGCAGTGGCTGCAACAGCAGGTGTAGGAGTTCATTACAAATTGACTACCATGAGTGATTTAATGTTTGAAACACGTTTTCAAATGTACAGTTCTGACTGGATCGACGGATTAAATCCTAACAAACAAATCTATACAGAAAACAAGTCAAATGACTGGCAGGTATGGTTTAACTTCGGATATATCTACTATTTAGAATTCTAAATCTAGAAAAATTACAATATAAAAAATCCCAAATTCCAAGATTATTAAAATCGGAATTTGGGATTTTTATTTGAGGTTTATTTAAGATAATGCTTGTTCTAAATCTGCAATTAAATCTTCTGCATCTTCAATACCAACGCTTAATCTCACTAAGTCATCAGTAATTCCAACTTCGGCTCTTTTATCTGCTGGAATCGAAGCGTGAGTCATTAAAGCTGGATGATTTGCCAAAGATTCTACTCCACCTAAAGATTCAGCCAAAGTAAATACTTTCAGCTTTTCTAAAAACGCAACAGCATCTTCTTTTTTACCTGATTTAAAAGTAAACGAAACCATTCCGCCAAACGCTTTCATTTGTTTTTTAGCAATTTCATGAAACGGATGATTCGCCAATCCCGGATAATAAACCGTATTAATTTTGGGATGTTTGCTTAAAAACTCTACGATTTTTTCTCCGTTTTCGCAATGTCTCTGTACTCGTAAAGCCAAAGTTTTGATTCCTCTTAAAACCAAAAAACTATCCATTGGCCCTAGAGTAGCACCAGTTGCAAACTGCTGGAAATGCAACTGCTCTCCAAGTGCTTCATCTTTTACAATTAAAGCTCCGGCAATAACATCAGAATGTCCGCCTAAATATTTCGTTGCTGAGTGCATTACAATATCAGCGCCTAAATCTAAAGGTTTTTGAAGGTAAGGTGTTGCAAAAGTATTATCGACAGCAAACCAGATTTTATGTTCTTTTGTGATTTTAGCAATTTCTGCAATATCAGCCAGTTTCATTAATGGGTTGGTTGGCGTTTCAACCCAGACTAATTTTGTGTTTTCATTAATTAAAGACTTCAGTTTGGCAATATCGGTCATATCTACAAAATGAAATTTAATTCCTGAATCCTTATATATTCTCGAGAACATACGGTAAGTTCCTCCATACAAATCGTCCATTGCAATAACTTCGTCGCCTGCTTTAAACGATCTCAAAATACAGTCGGTTGCGGCAAGACCAGATGAAAAAGCCAGTCCGCGTGTTCCATTTTCAATACTTGCCAAAGCATTTTCTAAAGCCGTACGAGTTGGGTTTGATGCGCGGCTGTATTCATAATCTGCCAGAGGTTTTCCTGGACTTGTCTGAATAAAAGTCGACGTTTGATACACCGGAGGCATAACAGCTCCTGTACTTGGATCATGATGCTGACCGCCGTGTATTACTTTTGTATTGAATTTCATATAGTTACTAATTTTAAATCCTTAATTCTTTTACAAATTTACTTTTTAATTTATTTTATCGAGATACAACTTCTTACCTTTGTAGATAATTAACACTTTTTGATATGAAAAATTACATATTTATAATCTTATTGTGTTTGATTTTTACAAGTTGCAAAAAAGAGCTTTCATTTGAAAATGAAGCATTTGAAGAAAAATCCACAATTCCGTGCAAAACGGACTGCCCAAATATCTCAATTGAAGTACCAATTGCCAAAAATAAAAAAGTTGTTGCTGACAGTATCAACAAAAAAGTTTTTAATGTCATAAAAGAAATTGTTTATTTTGGAGAGGACTCAACAAAAGTGAATGATTACCAATCATTGACCAAATCGTTTATTGCCTCTTATGAAGAAATGCACAAAAAATTCCCGCATGATACTTTTGGCTGGGAAGGAAAAATAACGGGCAATGTAGAATTTGAATCAGATCAGATTATAAATATCAAAATTGACCATTATACTTTTACAGGCGGCGCTCACGGTTATCAAGGATTCCGATCTTTACTATTTGATAAAAAAACTGGAAAATTCATTTTTAACGATCAATTGTTTAAAGATGAAAAAGCATTTAAGGCTTTCGCCGAAAAAGAATTCAGAGCCAAATATAAAATCCCCGCAAAAGCCAATATAAATGCAACAGGATTAATGTTTGAAAATGACAAATTCCAACTCTCGCAAAACATTTTTTATACTTCTGGAGGTCTTCTTTTATATTACAACTCATACGAAGCCGCTTCTTATGCTGACGGTCCAAAAGAAATCCTTTTTCCGTATGATAAAGTGAAGAAATATTTGAAATTTCAATAAGAAAACATAATTAAAGAAAATTCTTATATTTGTCTGTCTTTGCATATTAAAGACACCCACAAATATATTTTAGAATGGATTCAAAACAATTATTCAGATTTTACAATAGTAAATTTGATTTATCTAACTGGCTTGACGAAAAGGGTCAATTAGCCCAAAGTGAAGACTCCATAAAATGGTTTAATTACGGAATTAATGAAGATTTTGAGCCTAAAATAATTAATGATATACTAAAGAACTTTTTTTTAGAGGATGGAGTCTACCTATGCATTTCAGCAAAAGATAGTTCATTAGTTCAAAAATCAACCGCAGCCGATGAAATTGGTAAGATTCTTCACAAAAAAGAACTTGCTATAATGGATAAATCTTTCACAAAAATTATGTTTTGTTCATCATAAGGAATATTAAAAACTGGAATCATCAGAAATTTTCCAGAAAATCGTATAAGACCATCTGGAGAACCTTTGGAAGTATCCTTTAATGCAAATATGACAGATAGCGATTATACACGTAAAATCGCCACAATAATCAATAAACATATTGGCAATCTTGAAAATGAATTACATAAAGATTATGGCGGTTCTATGGAACATCTATGGATAGACTTTCAACTTATTGAAGATCACAAAACATATCCATTTAGATTTCAAAAAAGAGTAGGAATTCCCTCTTCATTCACAGAATTTTACTCCTATAATGTGGGTCATTACACTGTTAGGCCCGATTTTGTAAAGTTGCAAATACTATCATCAGAAGAAGAAATTTGTTCCTATGTATTTGAACTATTGTATAAATCAACTCAGGTTTTAGAAGAAAAGCAGAAGAAATTAGAGGGCTTTAATGTGATCGCATTTCGATTGGATTTTTTATCTGCCTGCAAGAAATTAGGATATATAATTTGACATAACCCTATTTTGTAATACGATTTACGCGAAGTCACATCCTAGGGTAATTAAATTGCAAAATAGAATTTTGGCTAAAGCCTTTATATCTACAAATTGCATCTCCAGCTAAAGCTGGAGGCAATTCAAAAATGCGTTAGACGTTGCAGTGTGTCTATACAGAAACCCTTTGCATCTTTGCCACTTTGTAACTCTGAACCTTTGCATCTTCATTAAACATCATATTTCATCTTCCTTAAAACTCGTAAAGCTTCTTTAAAAGACGAATACACATTCCCAAAAGGTTTTAAAAGCAATTTGGCATCGATTAATCTTTGTCGAGCATCTTCAAAACCATTTAAATAACAAATCATAAAAGTCGAAGGCAGATTTGCCAGATCTTTTAATTCTCGATCAGATAAAGCGATTCCTTTATCCAATTTTTGAAGCAAAGCCAGATTTGAATTGTAAATATGAAAGAGCATTTTTCGATTAAATTCTGGAGGCTGAAAAAGTATTTGACGGTCAATTTTATAATAACCATTATCAAAAAAGTGGATGGTTTGTTCTTCTAAAGGATAATAACTCGTTTTATCATTTAGTCCTAAAGGAACATATTCTGTAATCGTAAAACTATCATCATTATACACTATAGTCACTACATCTTGAGCCGAATAAAAAAGCTTAACCTGTTCGTTAATCAACTCAATATCGACACGTGATAAAAAGGTCTTATCTCTGGATTTTTTAGGAACTCCCGCCCAGCAAATCACAAACAGTTCTTTAAAAACACGGTATCTTGGCGCCATGTCTTTGTGCCTGAAATTCATAAAATCAATTACGCCGTCAAGTGTATATTGAATACTGTTTCGAGAACTGTTTTCGATTCCGATTACGGTTTCTGTATTTTGATAATTCTTCTCGATTTCTGTGCCTTCCTCGACTGGAACAGAATTACTGCCAATACGAATAAAAACGGTGTTTGCTAAAATGGTATGAATGCCTTTTTTGAAAAACGAAACCTGGCTTTTGGGTTTTATAGTTACAAGACCGATTACTCTATCTTTTGGAAGATTCGGAAATGGAACGTTTTCATATTGAATTTTAGGAGGATTTTCGAGGAAAGCATTAACGAGATTTTGTATTCGGCTGTCGTCAAAAAAATCGTCGCCTACAATTTCGTTATCCTGATCTTCAACACCTACAACAATATAAGAGTTGTTTGCAGGATTTGAATTGGAAAGCGCGCAGATGTGCTTTAAAAATTTAGCTTTACCTTCTCTCGAATGCAGATTCAGCTGCCTTTTTTTATCATAAAAACTGCTCTCGTCATTGTGAGCTAGTAGGTTTTTTATTAAAAGGCGCTTATTAATCATACTTTTTATTATTTATGGAAAACCAATCAAAATGTAATCTTAAAACCTGAAAAGAGACGCATTGTTGTGCGCCTCTTTCAATAAATCTTCTTAAATATTTTTCTTCACAATTGTCGAAGAAGCTTGTGCCGTACTCATTACAACCAGATCAGCAATATTGACATGATACGGTCTTGAAACCACAAAATGAATAATATCTGCAATATCTTCTGCTTGAAGCGGATCAAATCCTTTATATACATTTGAAGCTCTTTCAACATCTCCTTTAAAACGAACTTCGCTGAATTCTGTCGATACCATTCCAGGATGAATTGCTCCTACTCTAATTCCAAATGGATTCAAGTCAATTCGCATTCCAGCTGTAATCGCATCAACAGCATGTTTTGTACCGCAATACACATTTCCGTTTGGATATACTTCTTTCGCAGCCGTTGATCCAATATTGATAATGTGTCCAGAATTTTTAGCCGTCATTTTCGGAATCACCACTTTCGAAACGTATAAAAGTCCTTTTACATTAATATCGATCATAGCATCCCAATCATCTAAATCTCCTGTTTGAATTGGATCTAATCCATGTGCATTTCCTGCATTATTAATTAAAATATCAATATCCGAAAAAGCTTCTGGCAATGCGTTTATTTTTTCAATAACGGCATCTTTATCTCGAACATCAAAATCAAGAGAATATACTTCGGTAAAAGCCGAAAGTTCGTTTTCCAGTTCTTGTAAACGCTCTTTACGTCTTCCGCAAAGCACTACTTTATAATTGTTTTTTGCCAGAATCTGAGCAGTTGCTTTTCCAATTCCGCTTGTGGCACCAGTAATTAAAACTGTTTTTTTCATTGTAAATATTTTGTTTTAACACGTAGAAACATAGTTGAGCTTTTTCTAGAAAGGCATTTTATTTTAAATCAATTCACATAGCTATGTGAAAGTGAAATGCTAAAAAATCTCTTTAAAGAACATCAAAAATCTACGTTTCTACGTGTTTATTTTTTTTCAGTACAAAACTGAACACTAACTGTCCACTGAACACTAAAAGAAATTAAGGCACATCTTCGCCCATACTTTCTGTCCAGATGGAAAACCAATCTTCTTTATCCATTTCCAATTCTGCTGCTTTTACTAGAGATTGAATTCTGGCAACGTTAACCGTTCCAGCAATTGGAATAACTCCAGCCGGATGTTTTAAAACCCATGCTAATAAAAGAGTATCTGCGCCTAAGTGATATTTCTCCAATAAGGTCGAAAACAGTTTTTTCAAACGGCGTGTTTTTTTCGTATCTTCTCTAAAAACAGTTCCAAGCGGGTTCCATGATAACGGACGAATTCCATGTGTCTGCATATAATCTAAACTTCCGTCAACCATTGGTTCAAAATGCGTTGCCGAAAACTGTACTTGATTGTAGCTTACTTCGGTTTTCTGGCGGATCAATTCAGTCTGAGAACTTGTGAAATTTGAAAGCCCAAAATCGATGATTTTTCCATCGGCTTTTAATTTTTCAACAGCTTCCGCAATTTCATCGGCCTGCATTAAGGGACTTGGTCTGTGCAGTAAAAACACATCAACATAATCTGTTTTCAAATTCTTTAACGATCCTTCAACAGATTTAATGATGTAATCTTTAGAATAATCGTAATATTTAATTTTGTTTTCAGGTCGGTTTTCAGTTACCATCTGAATACCGCATTTGGTAATTAACTGTAATTTTTCTCTTGAAATTTTACTTGTTTTAAAAGCTTTTCCAAAATCTGCTTCGGTGGTATAATCTCCGTAAATATCGGCGTGATCAAAAGTAGTAATTTTGTTTTCGATACAAATTTGTATCATGTTTTCCATTTCTTTAGTTGTCAGGTTTTTATCCCAGATTCCCCAATTCATAGTGCCTGAAATAATAGGCGATAATGCTGTTTTACTCATGGTTGTAATGCGTTATTTTTGATAAAAAATATGCTTTGAAAAAGCATATTCATCAAAGTTCTTAAAAATATAAAAATAGAATCACAATTCGTCCTTAAAATTAGGTTATTGGTCGAAGTTTTAACCATTCTTTAACATCTTACTTCTCAAAAAATATTCAATTTGCACTCTCAAAAAACAGGCGTAAAAATCAAGGTTTATAAAAATATCTATATGGAAGAAAATACAACGACTTTAGACATTAGAGCGATAAATGAAAAAATTGAGAGAGAAAGTGCTTTTATAGACCTTCTTACAATGGAAATGAACAAAGTTATTGTGGGCCAGAAACACATGGTCGAGCGTTTATTAATCGGTCTATTAGGTCAGGGTCACATTTTATTAGAAGGTGTTCCGGGGTTAGCAAAAACTTTAGCGATTAATACTTTATCGCAAGCAGTTCAGGGTTCTTTCAGCCGTATCCAGTTTACGCCGGATTTATTACCTGCCGATGTTATCGGAACCATGATTTACAACATTAAAGCAAACGAATTCTCAATTAAAAAAGGGCCAATTTTTGCCAATTTCGTACTTGCCGATGAGATCAACCGTGCTCCTGCAAAAGTACAATCTGCACTTCTTGAGGCAATGCAGGAAAAGCAAGTTACAATTGGTGATTCAACTTTCAAATTAGACCGTCCGTTTTTAGTTTTAGCAACTCAAAACCCTGTTGAACAAGAAGGAACATATGCGCTTCCTGAAGCACAGGTTGACCGTTTTATGTTGAAAACTGTTATTGATTATCCAAAAATTGACGAAGAACGTTTCGTAATCCGCCAAAACCTAAAAGGAAGCTTTGAAAAGGTAAATCCTGTAGTTTCGGTAGATCAAATTTTACGTGCGCAGGAAGCGGTTCGTGAAGTTTATATGGATGAAAAAATTGAGAAATACATTTTGGATATCATTTTTGCTACACGTTATCCTGAAAAATACAAATTAGCCGATTTAAAACCGCTTATCAGCTTTGGAGCATCTCCGCGTGGAAGTATCAACTTAGCAAATGCTGCTAAGTGTTACGCTTTTATCAAACGCCGCGGCTATGTAATCCCAGAAGATGTTCGTGCAGTTGTGCATGATGTTTTACGCCACAGAGTGGGAATCACGTATGAAGCTGAAGCCGAAAACATTACTTCTGTAGACATTATCAACAAAATCGTAAACGAGATTGAAGTACCTTAAAAAGTTGATGGTTGATAGTTTTTTGTTGATGGTTCATACGCCATCAACCAACAACCACAAACCATAAACCAAATCAGAATGGATACAAAAGAGCTTTTAAAAAAAGTACGGAAAATAGAAATCAAAACCAAAAGACTGAGCAATCATATCTTTTCGGGTGAATACCACTCTTCATTTAAAGGACGAGGAATGACGTTTAGCGAAGTACGTCAATACCAATACGGAGATGATATTCGTAACATCGATTGGAATGTAACCGCACGTTATAACGAAGCCCACGTAAAAGTTTTTGAAGAAGAACGTGAATTAACCATGGTTTTAATGGTTGATATTTCGGGTTCTGAAGGTTTTGGTTCCAAAAGCCAGTTCAAAAAAGATATCGTAACCGAAATTGCGGCTACAATGGCCTTTTCTGCTACACAAAATAATGACAAAATTGGTTTGATATTATTTTCGGATAATGTTGAACTATACATTCCTCCCAAAAAAGGGCGTTCGCACGTTTTGAGAATCATCCGCGAATTGATCGAGTTTGAACCAAAAAGCCACAAAACAGATGTTGGACAGGCTTTAAAATTCTTATCGGGAACACAAAAAAAGAAAGCCATTGTTTTTATGATTTCAGATTTTATGTCGGATAATTACGAGCATAGTTTGAAAATTGCTTCAAAAAAGCATGACCTTACAGGCGTTCGTGTGTATGACATCCGAGAAGAAAGAATTCCGAATTTAGGAATGTTAACAATGCTGGATGCCGAAACCGGAAAAACACAGTTGGTAGACACGAGTTCAAAAACAGTGCGATTGAATTACGAAAAGCATTATCAGGAAAGAGTGAATTATTTCAAAGATACTTTCCGTAAATCTGGAGCAGGAATTGTCAACACCAGAGTTGACGAAAATTATGTTACCAAACTATTAGGCTATTTCAAATCACGATAAATAATTTTTGATTTTTGATTAACGATTTTTAATTTATGATGTGGTGTGACTTGTGATTAAGGAAGTATTTAAAAATGACTAAACAAGAATTAGAAAACAGATTGATTGATTTTGCAGCAACAATTATAATTATAGCAAGTAAGTTTGAAAAAAATTATGCCGGAAATCATTTGTCAGGACAAATAATTAGATCAGGAACATCTCCAGCTTTAAATTACGGTGAAGCGCAAAGTGCAGAAAGTAAAAAAGATTTTATTCATAAAATGGGTATTTGTCTGAAAGAATTAAGAGAAACATTTGTTTGTTTAAAAATAATAGAAAAAGCAAATTTATCAACAGACCGAGAAGGTTTAATGAAAGTAAAAATAGAAGCAAATCAATTAATTTCAATTTTTGTATCTAGCATTAAAACATCAAAAATTAATTCATAAAAATTAAAGATTACAATTTTAAAGAACTATTGACAATCCTTGGAAAAATCAAAAATCAAAAATCGTTAATCTTCAATCGTTAATCAAATGAAATTTAAACTTTATATATTTTTATTGCTTTTTTCTACTATGATTTCTGCACAGCAGAAAACTGTAGAAACCAGTATTGACACCACAAAAAACAAAATTGGTGCTGAGTTTAAACTGACTCTTAAAACAGTGGTAAGCTCAAAATCAAAAGTTGTTTTCCCAAAGCTGAAAAACATTGGTGCTTTAGAAGTAATACAGTCTTATCCAATTGATACGGTTAAAAAAAATGATACTTACGAATTAATCAAAAAGTACGGATTAACTCAGTTTGATTCTGGTCGTTACACTATTCCTAGTATTAAGATTTTAATTGACAAAAAACCTTACTTAACAGATTCTATCAAAGTTGAAGTGGCGAATGTAAAAGTAGACACTTTGCAACAGAAAATGTACGACATCAAGGATATTACCCCAGCCGAAGATGTTACAGGAGATTGGTGGCAATATGTTCTCGTAGCTATTATAATTTTAGGAATTGGAGGTTTTGTGTACTGGTATACCAAAAAACACCAAAAGAAAAAAATTGAAGAAGAAGTTTACAAGACTCCTATTGAAAAAGCGACAAGTTTATTAAACAATCTGGAGCAAAAAGAACTGGTTCAAAAAGGTGAAATCAAAGAATACTATAGTGAACTGACTGATATTGCGCGTAATTATATCGAAGAAGCCATTCATATCCCAGCAATGGAAAGCACTACTTCTGAATTGATTAATGCCATCAAAACAGCTTCTACTAAAAAGAAAATGGTTTTAACACCAGAAACAGTTGAAAATTTAGAACGCGTTTTACGTCAGGCCGATTTGGTAAAATTCGCAAAATCAAAACCGCTTGAATTTGAAATCACCGAAGACCGAAATAAAATTCAAAGAGTAATCTTAACGCTGGATAATGCCATTCCAACTGAAGTAACGGCTGAAGAAGAAGACCAGCTGTTGAATGAAGCACAAAGACAGAAACAAATTCAGCTTCAATTAAAGAAACAAAGAAACAAACGAATTGCTATTGCAGTAGGTTCTGTTGTGTTTTTAATATTGGCAACTACTACTTTCTTCATCATCACGAAAGGATTTAATTTCGTAAAAGACAATATCATTGGGCATCCAACTAAAGAATTATTAGAAGGAGAATGGGTAAAAAGTGAATACGGAAATCCAGGTATTTTAATCGAAACGCCAAAGGTTTTAAAACGTTTAGATACCGAAAAAGCACTCCCAAAAGAAACCATGGCATTGATTAAAGAAATGCAGCTTTTTGGATATGGAAGTTTAATCGACAATTTTTATGTTGCTGTTTCAACGACTAAATTCAAAAATCCAACAGAAATAGATTTATCAAAAGCTTTAGAAGGAAGTTTAAAAGTAATTGAACTTCAAGGAGGTCAGAATATAATCGTAAAACAAGAAGATTTCCAGACAAATCAGGGAATTCAAGGAATAAAAGGATACGGAACAATGACTGTTTTAAATCCTGCTAACAAAACAAGTACAAAAGGATATTACGAAATCCTGCTTTTCAAACAAGATCAAGGCTTGCAGCAGATCATAATTTTCCATGAAGAAGGCGACACCTATGCAAACGATATTACAACCCGAATTTTAAATTCTGTTGAACTTAAAAAAGCAAGTAACTAATGAATAATCAGATCACTTTTTTAAATCCAGAGTTCTTTTGGTTGTTTTTATTAATTCCAATTGTAATAGGATGGTACTTCTGGAAAAGAAATCAGCAGTCGGCTACATTAAAAATGAGTTCGACAGCAGGTTTCAAAAACAGCGAATCGTTTTGGACAAAAGCAAAACCATGTCTGTATGTTTTCAGAATTATCGCTTTAAGTTCTTTGATTGTAGCGCTGGCAAGGCCTAGAACAGTCGACATCAGCAATCAAACCAAAACCACAAAAGGAATTGATATTGTAATGGCAATTGACGTTTCAGGGAGTATGCTCGCAAAAGATTTAAAGCCAAACCGTATGGAAGCTTTAAAAAGAGTCGCGGCTGATTTCGTAGGAGAAAGACCAAACGATAGAATTGGATTGGTTTTATATGCATCTGAAGCCTATACTAAAACTCCGGTTACAAGCGACAAACCTATTATTCTGGAAGCCATAAAAGGCATTAAATACGATACCGTTTTACAAGACGGAACGGGAATTGGAATGGGATTGGCAACTGCAGTAAATCGTTTAAAAGATAGTAAAGCAAAAAGCCGTGTTATCATTTTATTGACAGATGGTGTAAACAATGCCGGATTTATCGAACCTGAAACGGCTGCTGATATTGCAAAACAATACGGAATAAAAGTATATACGATTGGTCTTGGAACTAATGGAATGGCTGAATCTCCTTATGCATACGCGCCAAACGGCGGTTTCTTATTCAAAATGCAGAAAGTAGAAATCGACGAGCAGTTAATGAAAAGCATTGCACGTAAAACCGACGGAACGTATTTTAGAGCAACCAGCAACGATAAATTAGCCGAAATATACAATTCGATCAACAAGTTAGAAACAACTGAAATCCAAGAATTGAAATTCTACGATTACGACGAAAAATTCAGATTTTTTGTTCTACTCGCGTTAGGTTTATTGGTATTGGAAGTAGGTTTAAGAAATACAGTTTATAGAAGCTTTATTTAATTTTTCAAATTAAAAAATTTCAATCTTAAAATTCCAAATAACGATTTGGAGTTTGGAATTTGGAATTTCAACATTGGAATTTAAAACATTTATGGAATTAGACGAAAAAAAATATTTATATCTCTTACTGCTTATCCCAATTGTGGTATGCGTTTTTCTTTTCAATATGTATTGGAAAAGAAAAAAACAACGCGAATTTGGTGATTTGGAAATGGTTAAAAAACTAAGTCCGGAAAGATCTGTTTTTAAACCTGTTTTAAAATTATCGATTCTGCTTTTAGCATTTGCCTCAATTATTATCGGATTGGTAAATCCGAAGATTGGTACCAAAATGGAAACCGTAAAACGTGAAGGTATTGATATTGTTTTTGCAGTCGACGTTTCCAAAAGTATGCTGGCAGAAGACGTGGCACCAAGTCGTTTAGAAAAAAGCAAACAGCTTGTTTCGCAAATCATCAATTCATTAGGAAGTGATAGAATTGGTATTGTGGCTTATGCCGGAAGTGCTTTCCCAGTATTGCCGATAACATCAGATTACAGTGTTGCCAAAATGTTTTTGCAAAGTATGAGTCCAGATATGGTTTCATCTCAAGGGACATCACTTGATGAAGCAATCAGATTATCATCGACTTATTTTGATGAAAAAAGCAAAACCAGCAAACTTTTGATTTTAATTTCTGATGGTGAAGATCATTCTGAAGGCGCTGCAGCTGCTGCCGAAGAAGCCAACAAAATAGGAATGAAAATTATCACGATTGGTGTTGGTACAGAAAAAGGAGGAACCATTCCGTTAAAAGAAAATGGTATTGTTAGAAGCTATCAAAAAGATCAGGACGGACAAACGGTTATTACAAAACTAAACCAAGAAGGATTAAAAACTATTGCAAAAGCAACAAAAGGTGGTTACGTATATGGCGGAAGCACCAAAGAGGTTTTAGAATACATTAAAAATGCTTTAAACAATATTCAGAAAACCGAATTTGAATCGACTCAAATGGCCGATTACCAATCGCAATTTCAATGGTTCTTAGGCTTTGGATTTTTACTGTTGTTTATTGATATTTTCCTTTTAGAAAGAAAAACAAACTGGATAAAAGAGTTGAATTTATTTAACGAAAAGAAATAAAGATTCCGTTTAATTTCGGAACAAAAAATAAAAAAATCAGAATGAAAAATTTACTTCTTTATATTTTACTAACGCTTTCTTTTGCTGTTTCTGCTCAGGAAAAAGACAAGGTATTGCCTGGTGCCAATGAAGAATATAAACAGAATAAATTTACAGATGCCGAAGCTGGTTACAGAGTTTCAGCATCAAAATTTCCTAAAAAAGCAACGTCTTTATATAATTTAGGAAACTCGATTTACAAACAAAATCAGATTGCTGAAGCCAAGTACGCTTACGCAAATGCTATAAAAAATGCTAAAACTAGACCTGAAAAACACAAAGCGTATCATAACTTAGGAAACGTTTTAATGAAAGAGAAAGATTATTCGCAGGCGGTTGAAGCTTACAAACAAGCGCTCCGAAATGATCCAACAGATGAAGAAACGCGTTACAACTATGCTTACGCCAAACAAAAGCTAAAAGAAAATCCTCCTAAAAACGATCAAAACAAAGACAAAAATAAGGATAAGGACAAAGACAAGGATAAAAACAAAGATAAAGACAATAACAAGGATCAGAATAAGGACAAAGACAAGGATAAAAAAGACGACAAAGGCGATAAAGATAAAGACAAACAAGACGGTAAAAATGATCCTAAAAAAGACGACAAGTCTGATAATAAAGGAGAACCAAAACCAATGCCTGGAGGAATTTCAAAAGAACGAGTTCAGAATCTGTTAGACGCTGTAAACAACGAAGAAAAGAAAATTCAGGATAAAGTAAACGCTCAAAAAATAAAAGGAAGTCCAAAAAAACCGGAAAAAGACTGGTAATAAGTTCAATCGTTTAATCGTTATTTATTTATCCACTAGGCATAAATAAAACTCGGTTAGGCGATTAAACAATTAAAAACGATTTAAAACAACTAATGAAAAGATATTTAATTTTATTTCTACTCACCTTTCAGGGACTTATGGCTCAGGTTCAATTTGAAGCCAGAGTAAGCAAAAACTCACTTGGAGTTAATGAAAGACTGCGTATTGATTTTATTATGAATGTTGACGGGGACAATTTTGACCAGCCGTCATTTGAGGGGTTTAAAATGGTTGCAGGTCCAAGCCAGCAAATAAGCCAATCCTGGATAAACGGCCGCAGTTCTTTTCAAAAAATATACTCCTACATTTTACAGCCGGAGAAAAAAGGTACTCTTGTTATTAAACAAGCCGCAATCGAATACAATGGACAGATTTATAAAACGGCACCTATAAAAGTAACCGTTACCAATGCCGTTGCGCAAGAAAGAGATCCAAACGACAGACAGCAAGGATCTCCAAATGAACTTTTACAATTGGTAGCTGAGATTTCTAAAACAAATCCGTACCTAAATGAACCTATTACTGTTGTCTACAAATTATACTTTGGTAATATTGGTGTTACTGGTTTCAAAGAACTCGCAAAACCAAAATACAATGATTTCTGGAATCAGAATATCGAAATAAAACAACTTACTCCAGAAGAAGGAAGTTATCAAGGACAAAGATGCTATTATGTAGTCTTGAAAAAGACAATTTTATATCCGCAGAAAAGCGGCAGATTGACTATTGAACCTCTTTCATTAGACATTGGAGTACAGCTGCCAACGAATCGTCGCGATATGTTTGGACAGATGATTATTACCGAAGACAACAAAATAGTATCGGCAGGGTCAAAAACTATTAATGTAAAACCGCTTCCGGAAACAGGAAAACCAGAAGGTTTTACAGGTGCTGTTGGAAGGTTTAATTTTACAGTTACACCATCAAGAACGACTTTAAAAAGTGGTGAAAGCCTAGATTTAGTAGTCAGCGCAGCCGGAAGTGGAAACATGAAATTATTTACACTGCCAAAACCTGTTGTACCAAATGCATTAGAAATGTACGATCCGGTTCATGATGAAAAGGTAAATACATCATTAACGGGAATGTCTGGAAAAATCACAGACAAATACACCATTATTCCGCAGTACAAAGGAAAATATGCCATTAAACCAATGACGTTCTCTTATTTTGATTTGAGTTCAGGTTCCTATAAATCGATCACATCTCAAGAAGTGATGATTGATGTTCTGGACGGACCAACATTGGCAGAAGCAAATCCTTCAACGGCATCTAAAAATGTAGTAGAAAAAGTAGAGCATTTCAAATACATCAAACCAAAAACAACTTTGACAGCGATTGCTAAAAATGATTTCTACGGTTCTGATTTGTATTATGCATTGCTATTCTTCCCATTTGCTATTATCCCAATCATTATATTGGTTAAGAAGAAAAAAGAAGCTATTGACAGTGATGTAACCGGAAACAGAATCAGAATGAACAATAAGCTGGCGAAAAAGTATTTATCGCAGGCTAAAAAACAGCTTCATAATAAAGAAGCATTTTATATTGCTCTTGAAAAAGCGATGCATAATTTCTTAAAAGCAAAACTGCATATTGAAACTTCAGAAATGAGTAAAGACAATATTCGTGAATTGCTTTTATCAAGAAATTCAAATCCTGAAACGGTTCAGAATTTCATTAATCTGACTGAAAACTGCGAATTTGCACGTTATGCTCCAGCTTCAAGTGCTTCGATTCAGCAAGATTATGACAAAGCAGTTTTAATTATTTCCGAATTAGAAAAACAGATTGTTTAATTTTTAAGGAAAGTTGATTTAGATTACGTGAATTAAATTCACAAAGCTTAAAATCTTATTACATATCTAAAATGAAAAATATACTATATCTTTTTTTACTAATCTCACAGGTTTTCTTTGCTCAAAGCAGTTTTGAGAAAGGAAATGCTTTGTACCAAAAGGGACAATATCAGGAAGCTGTTCAGGTTTATGAAGACATTATTAAAGAAGATAAACTTCAATCGGCTGAATTGTATTTCAATCTCGCAAATAGTTATTACAAACTAAATAAGGTCGCTCCTTCGATTTATAATTACGAAAAAGCTCTTGTGCTTAAACCAAACGACCCGGAGACTTTAAACAACTTAAAATTTGCCAAAAAGTTAACTATTGATGAAATTAAAGAAGTACCAAAAGTAGGATTCGCAAAACTAATCCAAAACTTCACTTCTATTTTTGATTACAATATGTGGGCAAAAATTTCTATTGGAATTGCTTTTGCCTTTTTACTATGTTTTATTGGATATTATTTTTCACAGCTTACCATTACCAAAAGAATTTACTTTATAGGAATGTTTATTCTTCTGGTGGCTTTAGGGTTAAGTGCTTCGGCGGGAATGTCTGAAAAAAACCACTTCGATAACGATCGCCCAGCCATTGTTTTTTCTGAAATGAGCGAAGTACGAAGCGAACCTCAAAAAGCAGGTTCGGCTATTATTCTGCTTCACGAAGGTGCGAAAGTATATGTGATGGAAAGCGTAGGCAAATGGAAAAAAATCGAACTGACAGATGGAACCGAAGGCTGGATTGATGGAACTACCATTAAAGAAGTCAAATAAAACGGATTCATTATTTCAAATAAAAAATCCCAAATTCCAAAGTTAACAATTGGAATTTGGGATTTTTCTTTTCTTTGGATTTCAAATTGAGTGTTATAACAAAATTTAACTTCAAAAATATTCAAGCTTAAAATAATTTATATCACTTATATGGTTTAAAATTAGAAAGTGTAGATTTTTAAAGGCGTAACGCAATAATCCAATTTTATATCCGATTCAAAAACGTCATCAATCATTTCTACAGATTTGAAGAAAGAAAGACCAATTTTTATCGTTTCGGGTTTGCATTTTGCCAAGAATTTATCATAAAAACCTTTTCCGTAGCCAATACGATTGCCATAAATATCAAATGCCAAAAGCGGTACAAAAACAACATCGATTATTGAAACTGGAACTTCAAGTCCGTTTACAGGTTCGGGAATATTAAATTCGTTTTTCTTTATTTTGGTATTATCGGTCAATAAAAAATGCGTCATTTCTCGAGTTTCAAAATCACTTTTTGAAATCACAATTTCTTTATCTTTTCCCGAAAGCAAATGCAGGATAAATTCCGTATCAACTTCTTTATGTTCTATGATAGGAAGAAAAACATGGTAATAACTTTTATCCCAAATTGGTAATTGGATCAAATTATTGGCAATAGCCAGACTTTTCTCTTCAATATCTTCGGTTGAAAGTTCTTTTCGAAGGTTTTTGTAATGAAGTCGTAATTCTTTTTTATTCGTCGGCATTTTCAGGAGTAGTTTTAGAAAGATGGTAAATCGCATCGCCTTCATATACGATAGGCGAATGATTGGCATTAATCACAAATCCATCATGCGGCGCTTTTACTTTCTGCTCAAACTTTCCAAACGGATCTGTAATAATCGCTAAGATAGTGCCTTTGGTTACAAATTTCCCAATCAAATTAAAATCATGTAAAAGTCCCGAACATTTTGCACGAAGCCAAACCGAATGTTTAATATAAATCGAAGGTGTTAATGCTTGCTCGACAATTTGTTTTGAATCCAGCATTCCTAAATGATGAAGCAAACGTTTTGTTCCTAAAACTCCTTGATTGGCAATTTCATTATTAATATCCAATGACTTTCCTCCTTCAAAAAGCAGCATTTTTACATTGGCACTTTCAGAAGTTTTTCTAAAAGAACCGTTTATATTTTTGGAATAAAGTGTAAAAGGCGCATTAAAAATATCGGCCAAGACTTTCAATTCGGGATTATTCTCGGTAATTCTAATTTGCGGCGCATTGAAACGACTTGCTCCGCCTGCATGAAAATCGACTGCGTAATCTAAAATTGGCAGAATTTCTTCGACAATATGATAGGCAAATCTACTGGCCAAAGAACCTTTTTTGCTTCCTGGAAAAACTCGATTTAAGTCACGACCGTCTGGAAACTCTCGAGATTTATTCACAAAACCGTACATATTGATAATCGGAATACAAATAATAGTTCCCTTTTCAGGTCGGTTAATTTTTTTGCTGATGATTTGACGAACGATTTCTACACCATTAATTTCGTCTCCGTGAATTCCTGCCGAAAATAAAACCACCGGACCTTCCTGCTTTGAACGACGGACAATAACAGGAATATTAAGTTTTGTTGTAGTATGTAATCGTGCTATTTCGACATTTATCGTTTTATGTTCTCCCGGCAGAATCGATTCGCCGAAAATAACCAAGGGCTTACTATTTTTCATGCAGAATTATAAAATCTAAATATAGAAATTATTCTTTTGATTTCGTAAATTTGAAACTAAATCAATGTTAAGGTTTTTTTCTCAAATCGGAATGGTTTTTGAAAAAGTCTACACACCATCTTCAGAAATAAAACAGAATGCAAAAACCGTCCTTAGATCTTCAAATTCTCACCTTACCGGACAATCCCGGCGTGTATCAATATTACGATAAAGACGGGAAAATATTATACGTAGGAAAAGCCAAAAATTTAAAGAAAAGGGTTTCTTCTTACTTCAATAAAATTCATGATACAGCCAAAACGAATGTTCTGGTAAAAAAAATCGTGACCATAAAACACATCGTCGTTCCAACAGAAAACGATGCGCTTTTACTGGAAAACAATCTGATTAAAACATTACAGCCAAGATACAACGTCTTGCTTCGTGATGATAAAAGCTACCCTTGGATTTGTATTAAAAGAGAACCTTTTTCGAGAATATTTTCAACCCGAAGAATGGTCAAAGACGGTTCTGAATATTTTGGCCCGTATACCAGTTTCAAAACGGTACACACTATTTTGGATTTAATTAAAGAATTATATCCGCTAAGAACCTGCAATTTCGACTTAAACAAATCCAATATCGATTCAGGAAAATTTAAAGTTTGTCTTGAATATCATATTGGCAATTGCAAAGGACCATGCGAAGGTTTGGAACCTCTGGAAGAATACCAAAAACAAGTCGATGCAATCCGCGAAATCCTGAAAGGAAATTTCAAAGAAAGCATGAAAGGTTTCAAGCGCTTAATGGTAAAATACGCCGAAGAATTACGGTTTGAAGAAGCACAAAAAATCAAAGAAAAAATTGAAGTTCTTGAAAATTATCAATCAAGATCAACCATTGTAAATCCGAAGATTACCAATATTGATGTCTTTTCGATTGTTTCAGATGAAACGGCCGCTTACGTCAACTTTTTACAAATTTCCCATGGTTCGATTATTCGTTCTCATACTTTAGAAATGAAGAAAAAGCTGGATGAAAGTGATGAAGAATTATTAGAACTCGCAATCGTGGAACTTCGGGAGCGTTTTCATTTATTATCAAAAGAAATCATTGTTCCTTTCGAAATTGATTTGGGAGAAAACATCAAAACAACCGTTCCGCAGCTTGGAGACAAAAAACAGATTTTAGATTTATCCATCAGAAATGCAAAATTCTACCGAATCGAACAATTGAAACAATTACAAATTGTTGATCCGGACAGGCATACTAATAGAATCATGGCACAGATGCAGAAAGATTTACGTCTGCCTTCTGAACCACGTCATATCGAATGTTTCGATAACTCGAATATTCAGGGAACCAATCCCGTTGCCGCGTGTGTGGTTTTTAAAGATGGAAAACCAAGCAAAAAAGATTACCGTCATTTTAATGTCAAAACCGTTGAGGGTCCAAACGACTTTGCTTCGATGACCGAAATTGTATACCGCCGTTACAAACGATTATTGGACGAAAATGAGCCTTTACCGCAATTGATTATTATTGATGGTGGAAAAGGACAATTGTCTGCAGCACTAAAAAGTATCGATGATTTAGGATTACGCGGAAAAGTTGCGATTATTGGAATCGCCAAACGCCTGGAAGAACTTTTCTATCCAGGTGATTCGATTCCGTTATATCTGGATAAAAAATCAGAAACCTTAAAAGTAATTCAACATTTGCGAAACGAAGCACACCGTTTTGGAATCACGTTTCACCGTGACAAACGAAGTAAATCTGCTCTTAATTCATCAGTAGAAAGTATTCCTGGAATTGGTGAAAAAACCATGCAGACGTTAATACAACATTTCAAAAGTGTTAAAAGATTGAAATTAGCATCAGAAAAAGAAATATCTGCAGTTATAGGTGTATCAAAAGCCAAAAAAATTGTCGACTTTTACAAAACCAACTAGTTAAGTTTTTATGCGCCTTACCAAGATTTCCAAATCAAATACCTATTTTAAAGGTATTTCTTCTATTTCAATTACGATTGGAAACATTTGGTGCACCGTATTTTCAATTTTTATATGCTTACTTCTTCTTCTTCCTCAAAAATCATTTTCGCAGGAAGCAAAACAAGACAGCGTTAAAAGACCTAAAATTGGTTTGGTATTAAGCGGCGGCGGTGCAAAAGGTTTTGCTCATATTGGGGTTTTAAAAGTTCTGGAAGAAGCCGGAATCAAAATCGATTATATTGGCGGAACCAGCATGGGATCAGTTATTGGCGGACTTTATGCTTCGGGTTATAATGCTTCGCAAATTGATTCTATTTTCAAAAAAACCAATTTCGACGAACTAATCAACGATTACATTCCGCGTTCTTCTAAAAATTTCTACGGAAAGAAAAATGACGAACTGTATGCCATTGTTCTTCCGTTTAGTAATTTCAGAGTCGGTATTCCCGAAGCACTTTCAAAAGGAATGTACAATTACAATTTACTGAGCAGTTTAACTAGAAATGTACGCCATATTCGTGATTTCAATAAACTCCCTACTCCGTTTTTATGTATTGGAACCAACATTGAAACCGGCGAAGAAGTTTTATTAAATAAAGGAAATCTTGTTCAAGCCATGATGGCGAGTGCGGCTTTTCCTTCCTTATTTACACCTGTAGAAATCGATGGCAATTTATTGGTTGACGGCGGTGTGGTAAACAATTACCCTATCCAAGAAGTTCGCAATCTAGGTGCCGATATTATTATTGGTGTTGATGTTCAGGACGATTTGATGAAACGAAAAAACCTCAAAAACGCTACTAGAATTCTAGTACAGATTACCAATCTGCAGTCTATTGATAAAATGAAAAACAAAATCAAAGACACAGATGTTTATATCAAACCAGACATTCGTGATTATGGTGTTATTTCATTTGACAAAGGTGAAGAAATCATTCGAAAAGGTGAAGAAGCCGCTTTCGCTGTTTATGAAAAAATCAAATCATTGGTCAACGAAGACAACTTTTATAAAAAACCAAAATTAAAAGTCGCTACTGACACACTCCGAATCGAAAAAATAAACACCGATCGATTAGACAATTATACCAAAGAATATATTCGTGGTAAATTACGTTTTAAGCCAGGAAGTACAATCACATATGATGATTTAAAAACGGGAATTAATAATTTAAATGCCACACAAAACTTCAGCACCATATCATACTGTCTGCAACCTGATGGTAAAAAGGATGATCTGGATTTGGTTCTAAGAGAAAATCCAACACAAACGTTTTTAAAACTGGGTCTTCATTATGACGGACTTTATAAAAGCGCTGTTTTACTGAATCTAACTCACAAAAAGACATTTCTAAAAAATGATGTTACTTCATTAGACATTATCTTGGGAGATAATTTCAGATATGATTTTAGTTATTATGTCGAAAATGGTTTCAATATCAGCTTTGGTTTCCGTTCACGATTAAACCAGTTCAACCGAAATGTAACTACAAGTTTAAGCAATCTGGTTTCTGAAAATCCAAACGTCAATTTAATCAATGTTGACTTTATGGATTTATCAAATCAAGCGTATTTCCAGACTATTTTTGTACAGAAATTTTTAATGGGCGGCGGTTTAGAATACAAATACCTGAAAATAAATTCGCCTACACTTATCAATGAAGAAAATATAATCGACAAGAGCAATTATTTTAGTGCATTTGCTTATTTGAAATATGACTCTCTAGATGACAAATATTATCCAAGTTCAGGATTGTATTTCTCTACAGATCTGCAAACTTTTCTTGCTTCATCGGATTACACCAATAAATTCAAACCATTTTCTATTGCCAAAGCCGAACTTGGTTTTGTAAAAACCGTTTTCAACAGAGCTACCATAAAATTGGGTGCCGATGCAGGTTTCAATATAGGAAGCGACAGCATTCCATACTTTGATTTTATATTAGGAGGTTATGGTTATAACAAGATCAACAACTTTAATTATTTCTACGGATATGATTTCTTAAGTATTGCCGGAAATAGTTTTATAAAAGCTGATATTACACTGGATTACGAATTTTTGAAAAAAAATCACATTAATCTCTCTGCCAATTTTGCCAACTTGGGCGATGATATTTTTACTTCTGTCGATTGGGTTTCAATGCCTAAATATACGGGTTATGCTTTGGGTTATGGACTAGAAACTATAATTGGTCCAATTGAAATCAAACAATCATGGTCGCCCGAAATATCAAAAAGCTTTACATGGTTTAGTATTGGTTTTTTATTCTAAGCTGATTTTTTAGAAATATTTTATGTTATAAATAATACAATGTGTAATTTTGATTAAAAAAAATTACGATATTTGTTGTGATGAAAACAAAATGGACAGGTTTATTAGAGTATCTTCAATTTCTCATGAAGAGAAATCCTGAATAATGGCTCTATCGAATTGAGATAATTAGTCAATTGAAAAAATTGAACTGATTATTGGTTAATGCAATTCAAATTTTCGAATTATCTAATTTACAAATTATCTAATTGAAAAGCCATGCCACTATATCACAAACTTGGGGATTTTCCTCAAAAACGACACACCCAATTCGAAAAACCAAACGGCGGATTTTACTACGAACAGTTATTTGGAACAGAAGGTTTTCACGGACATTCTTCTTTATCGTATCATGTTCACAGACCAACTCAGGTAAAAGAAATTTTAAACTCCTATTCTGTAGAGCCCAAAATTGCAATTGGCAAAAATATAAAATCACTTCTTTTTAAAGGTTTTGAGTTAAAACCGGAAAATGATTTTCTGGACAGCCGAAAAGCCATGTTAGTCAACAAAGACTGTATTATTGGTTTGGCTGCGCCGAAAGAATCGCTGCGAAGTTATTTCTATAAAAATGCCGATGCCGATGAAATGCTTTTCATTCATCGAGGAAAAGGAAAATTAAGAACCATGTTAGGAAATATTCCATTTGAATATGGTGATTACTTGATTATTCCGCGTGGTATTATTTATCAGATAGAATTCGAAACAGAAGACAATCGACTTTTCTATGTAGAATCATATACTCCTTTTTATACACCAAAACGTTATAAAAACCAATCAGGACAGCATTTAGAACATTCGCCATTTTGCGAACGTGATTTTATTCTGCCAAATGAATTAGAAACGCACGATGAAAAAGGTGATTTTTTAATGAAAATTAAAAAAGAAGGCATGATTCACGAAGTGGTTTATGCAACTCATCCTTTTGACGTTGTGGGCTGGGACGGATACAATTTCCCATACGGTTTCTCAATCCATAATTTTGAACCTATAACGGGACGTGTTCACCAACCGCCACCGGTACATCAAACTTTTGAAACAGCTGCTTTTGTAGTTTGTTCATTCTGCCCAAGACTTTACGATTATCATCCAAAAGCGATTCCGGCACCGTATAATCACAGCAATATAGATTCTGACGAAGTACTCTATTACGTTGATGGCGATTTCATGAGCCGTAATAATATCGAACAAGGTCATATTACTTTACACCCAAAAGGAATTCCTCACGGTCCAGCACCAGGCGCAATGGAGCGAAGCATTGGTCACAAAGAAACTCAGGAATTAGCCGTTATGGTAGACACTTTCCGTCCATTAATGGTTACTGAAGAAGCAATGGGATTGGATGATGGGAAATATTACCAATCCTGGACTGAGTAGTAATTAGTTAATGTGGCAATTAGAAAATTAGATAATGCCTGAAAACGTATAAATGAAATAATTAAAATAATTATTGTAATTTTAAACTTACAAAATAAATTATCTCATTGACACATTGACAAATTATCTAATTGGACAAAATGACCTTTAACGAAAAATACAAAGACAACGCTCTTTTAATTAAGACTTTCAATTTCGCCTTAAACATTATTGATTACACTAATGAACTTCAAGAACAAAAAAAGTTTGTCATTGCCAATCAATTATTAAAAAGCGGAACATCAATTGGGGCAAATTCGAAAGAGTCTCAAAATGCAGAAAGTAAAGCTGATTTTATACACAAATTAAAAATAGCAATTAAAGAGGCAGACGAAACTGAATATTGGTTGTTCTTGTGTGATGCACATAGTGAATATCCAAATTGCAAACGTTTATTAAATGATCTTTCAGAAATTTTAAAAATTTTAAATAAAATAATATCAACATCTAGGAGGAATTAGAAAATTAGAAAATGTGTCAATTAGAGAATTATTTTAATTAACCTCATTTCAAAATTATCTCATTTTCTCATTATCAAATTATCTAATTATGAGCAAAGAAGTAAAATCAGTAGAATACGGATTAGAGAAAATATTTGAAGGAGCACAAGATTTCCTTCCATTATTAGGAACAGATTATGTAGAATTTTATGTGGGAAATGCTAAGCAGGCAGCACATTATTATAAATCTGCATTTGGATATCAGTCATTGGCTTACGCCGGATTAGAAACAGGAGTACGAGATAGAGCATCGTATGTTTTGAAACAAGATAAAATCAGAATTGTTCTCACAACACCTTTAACAGCTGATTCTCCAATAAACGAACATTTGAAAAAACACGGTGACGGAGTAAAAGTGGCAGCACTTTGGGTTGAAGACGCTACAAAATCGTACGAAGAAACAATGAAACGTGGCGCACGTTCTTTTATGGAGCCAACTGTTGAAGAAGATGAATTTGGTCAAGTAGTTCGTTCTGGAATTTATACGTATGGAGAAACCGTTCACATTTTTGTAGAAAGAAAAAATTACAACGGCGTTTTCTTGCCAGGTTATAAAGAATGGAAATCTGACTTCAATCCAGAACCAACTGGATTAAAATACATTGATCATATGGTTGGAAATGTGGGCTGGAATGAAATGAATACTTGGGTAAAATTCTATGAAGAAGTGATGGGATTTGTAAATTTCCTTTCTTTTGATGACAAACAAATTACTACCGAATATTCTGCATTGATGAGTAAAGTAATGTCTAATGGAAACGGAAGAATTAAATTTCCAATCAACGAACCGGCAGAAGGAAAGAAAAAATCTCAAATTGAAGAATATTTAGATTTCTACGGCGGACCTGGAATCCAGCATATCGCGATTGCTACAGATGACATTATTAAAACCGTATCTCAGTTAAGAGCACGCGGTGTTGAATTTTTATCGGCTCCTCCACATACTTACTATCAAGCAATTCCAGAAAGATTAGGAGTTCACATGGATATGATGAAAGAAGATTTAAACGAAATTGAAAAGCTTGCCATTATGGTAGATGCCGATGAAGATGGCTATTTATTACAAATATTTACAAAACCTGTTCAGGACAGACCCACTTTATTTTTCGAAATTATTCAAAGAATGGGTGCAAAAGGATTTGGTGCAGGAAACTTTAAGGCTCTGTTTGAGTCAATTGAGAGAGAACAAGAATTGAGAGGAACTTTGTAAAAATGCGATATTTTTACATTATGCAAAAAAAATCCCTGCAAAATGATGATTTTTATGCAAATGTTATGTTAAACTTACTTTTTGCTATTTTTTTTATGGATTTTGTATCTATCTTTGCACTCGCAAATCAAGAAGGGGTGGTTTCCTTCTGAATTGATATAAATTTCATAATTT
This sequence comes from Flavobacterium endoglycinae, assembly GCF_017352115.1. Lineage (NCBI taxonomy): Bacteria > Pseudomonadati > Bacteroidota > Flavobacteriia > Flavobacteriales > Flavobacteriaceae > Flavobacterium > Flavobacterium endoglycinae. The sequence continues at coordinate 2,876,744 of NZ_CP071448.1, read as the reverse complement.
ATAGTTTTTTGGTTAGTTAATAGCATAAAAACTCAGTCATAATTGGCTGAGTTTTTTTGTTTAGGTACATTTGGAATAAAATTTGCATTTATCTATCTTTATAATGAAATGTAAAAATTGTACTATGAAAAAGCTCATTCTCATCATATTAGCACTAACAACACTTGGATTCGATTCGCAGAAAGAAGATGCGTTCGATACCGGTGAATTTTTTAAATTCAGAATTCATTACGGAATTGTAAATGCCGGATACGCAACGCTTGAAGTTAAAGATGCCACTATAAACAACAAAAAAGTATACCACGCTGTTGGAAAAGGATATACAACAGGAATGTCAAAATTTTTCTTTAAAGTAGAAGATCTTTATGAAAGTTATTTTGACAAAGAAAACGGAAGTCCTTATCGTTTCGTTAGAAAAATAGACGAAGGTGGTTACACCAAAAATCAAGAAGGATTTTTTAATCAAAACGACAATAGAGTTCTAGTAAAAGACTATAAAAGAAAAACTGAAAAAACGATTGTAGTTACTGATAATGTGCAGGATATTGTTTCTTCTTTTTATTTCTTAAGAAATCATCCAAATATTGACAAATTAAAATCGGGAGAAGCGATTACAATTGACATGTTTTTTGACGATGAAATCACAAAATTTAAGTTAAAATATGTAGGTCGTGAAGATATTACGACTAAATTTGGAACAGTTTCTACCATGGTTTTTAAACCACTTGTGCAAACAGGAAGGGTTTTTAAAGAAAAAGAAAGTTTAACGCTCTGGATTACAGACGACGACAACAAAGTTCCTATTAGAATTAAAGCCGATCTTGCTGTTGGATCTCTAAAAGCAGATCTCGATGAATACAAAGGGTTGAAAAATCCACTTAAAGTAAAAAAGAAAAAATGAATCTAACCGATCATTCAGAATCAATTTTAAAAGAAATTGACCTTAAATTTCAAGCCATAAACCAAAAAACTGATGTTCAGTTAGAAGGATTACTTTGGTCAAAACCAATCACTTATTGGGATTACATTCAAACCGATGCTCTTTTAAATTTACAAATACAACGCACTACGCTTCCTGATGAAATGGTATTTATTATGTACCATCAGGTAAACGAATTAATCTTTAAAATGATTTTGTGGGAAATTGACCAGATTGCCGACACACAAAACATTCAAGTAGATTTTTTCAGCGAAAGACTTTCAAGAATTACACGTTACTTTGATATGCTGACGAATTCATTCAGCATCATGGAAAACGGAATGGAAGTCGATCAATACATGAAATTCAGAAACACGCTTACTCCTGCAAGCGGTTTTCAAAGCGCACAATATAGATTGATCGAATTTGCTTCTACAGACGTTATTAATTTAATCGACAGAAGATACAAAGCAAATTTTGACGAAAACACTGATTTAGAAACCAGCTTCGAACATTTATACTGGCAGGCTGCCGGAAAAGATTATCATACTGGAGAAAAATCATATTTGCTGCAGCAATTCGAAAACAAATATAAAGATCAATTTTTACGACAAATGGCTTCGTTTAAAACGAAAAACATTTGGCAGAAATTCACACAATTACCTGTTGAAGATCAGCAGAATGCTGAATTAATCAAAGCCATGCGTCATTACGATTACACGGTAAACATTACTTGGGTAATGCAGCACTTAAATACTGCTATTAAATATATTTTAGAAAGCGGAAAAGGAAACGGTGAAGCAACCGGAGGAAGCGACTGGCAAAAATATATGCACCCAAAATACCAAAGACGCATCTTTTTTCCTAAATTGTGGACCGAAGAAGAATTGTCCAATTGGGGAAATGAATAAATCACTCTAATTTCCCAACAAAATTTAAAAAGTTTGAAAAAAGCAGCCGTAATTATTATTGTCTTGTTTTCTATTTTCGCATGTAATAAAAAAGAAGAAACAATAGTCGAAAACAAAATTACTAAACCAAAAACCAAAAAAATAGAATTCGGTTTTAATTACGCTGACTTCAATGTTGTAAATGACACCATCTCAAAAGGAGATTCATTTGGATCTATTCTGCAGAGTCAAAATATTGGAGACAAAAAAGTGCACGACATCGTAGAACAAGTAAAAGATTCTTTTAATGTTACTTCTATTCGTTACAACAAACCTTTCACTTTACTTCGTTCTAAAAACAAAACCAACAATCTTCAGGTTTTTATTTATCAGCCAGATGCTTTAACCTATTATGTTATCGATTTAAGAGACAGCATTGCAAAAGCCTTTAAAAAGGTAAAACCGGTAACTTTAAAAAGAAAAATTATTGGTGGTGTTTTAAAAAGTTCTTTATCTGAAACATTAGGAAATGAAAGTGTCGAAACAGCATTGGCCAGCAGAATTACCAAAGTATTCTCATGGTCTATTGACTTCTTTAAACTAAAAAAAGGAGACCGCTATGGATTAATTTTTACAGAACGTTTTATAAATGGAAAAACCTATGATGGTGTAGAAGAATTAGAAGCGGCTTTTTTTGAATACAAAGGAAAAATTGTTTACGCTTTTCCTTTTGAAAAAGACACCCTTTCAGGAAAAATAGAATATTATGATGATGAAGGAAAAACTCTTAAAAATTTCTTCCTAAAAACACCAATCAAATTCAGCCGAATCACTTCAAGATTCACCATGAACAGATTTCACCCAGTACAACATACTTGGAAAGCTCATAAAGGAACAGATTATGCCGCTCCAACCGGAACTCCGATTTCGACAACCGCTTCTGGAGTTGTAGAAGCAACTGGATATACAGCAGGAAACGGAAACTTTGTAAAAGTAAAACACAACGGAACCTACTCTACACAATACTTACACATGTCTAGAATTTTGGTAAAACGCGGCCAGCGAGTTACACAAGGACAAACAATTGGATTAGTTGGAAGTACAGGTTTAGCATCTGGTCCGCACGTTTGTTATCGTTTCTGGAAAAATGGAGTTCAAGTAGATGCGCTTCGATTGAATTTACCAACCGGCGAATCTTTAACTGGAAATGACAAAACCCGTTTCTTAAAACAAATGGAACCTTTGAAAAGAGAATTAGACAGTATTGGAAATTTGTAAGATCTTTTTGGAGATGTTGAACAAGAACAAGCCGAAAAATGGACTGAAGAAATCGTTGAAGATTTATTCGGAAGAGATCTTGTAAAAAAATGGCAATATTAAAAATCAACTAATAGTTCCAATTTAAAAATAGCACCCATGAAAAACTCACGAATTGAAACGATTTTTAATGAAACTTTTTCAGGATTAAAACTATTTTACAGAGATACTACACTTTCGCCGGATTTAATTGCAAAATATCAGATTGGGCAAATTATTAAAGAAAAAGGATTTACAGATATTACACGTATGAGTGGTGGACTTTCAGGAAACTTGCGATATTTAATTGCGAGTTCTGATGCCAAAGATTTATCCGTTTTCAATCCTGACTCGGCAAAAATTGGACATTATCTTCTGTCGGCTGATACCTTTTTTAAGGTTTTAGACATTCAGGAAGACGACCATAAAACACAAATTTTCTTATTGCACATTCCTGAAAATTCAATTCCACTTTTTAAAAATTCAACTTCAAATATTGAAGAGGAAATCATTGAAAAAGCTCAGAAACGCTTTCGCGAAAAAATCAATGCCGACTTAACTCCTGAATTGCAGACGGAAGCGTGGAAAGAAAGAACCAAATTACCAATTGGAATGAATGAAAATGGAGAATTTTTCTATGATGATTCTAAAGTTCAAAAACTAGAATCTATAAAACATCTTGAAATTTCAAAATCAGGAAAAGCAACAGAAGTAAAAAAACCTTGGTGGAAAGTTTGGTAAAATATAATGAAAACGATCAAGCAGTTTTTATTGATATCTATATCAGTGATAATAATCGGATGCACTAAATCAAAGACTTTTATCTTAAATGATTCTGGAAAAAACAGATATTACGTTTCTAAATTCATAAATGATATTTTTGAAGAAAACCAGATAGGCAAATCTCCTTTAATCGTAATAGACGGAATACCATTTAAATATGACAAAATCAAAGATACCATCTTATTACCATTAAAAAAATCTGACATCAATAGTTTAAATTTTTTAAATCAAAATAGTAGTCGAATTATTTATAATGAAAAAGAAAACGACGGCGCTATTCTAATAACAACACGAATAAAAAACTAACAGAATCATAAAACGTTTTCGTAACTTATTGTTATATAATCATCAACCATTCTCCTTTTAAAAGTTATTTCAGTATTTTTGTGTTTCTAAAAAAAACAATTCAATAATAAAATACAAATGGCTTTAAACACTACCAACCCAACCGGAACTGAAGCGTGGAAAAATCTGCAGAAACACTTCGATGCAGTTCATGGAACCACAATACAGGATTTATTTAAACAAGATAACTCACGAGCTGAGAAATTCAACATACAATGGAATGACTTTTTAGTTGATTATTCTAAAAACAACATCAGCCAAGAAACAGTTTCACTTCTATTAGAACTAGCAAATTCTATTGGATTAAAAAATGCAATTGCTGATTATTTTGGAGGAGAATTAATCAATCAGACAGAAAATCGTGCAGTTCTTCATACGGCTTTACGTGCTCCTGAATCGGCAGTTATTAATGTTGATGGAGAAAATGTAATTCCTGAAGTGTATGAAGTGAAAAATAAAATCAAAAATTTCACGGAAGAAGTTATTTCTGGACAAAGAAAAGGATATACAGGAAAAGCATTTACCGATATTGTAAACATTGGAATTGGAGGTTCAGATCTTGGTCCGGTTATGGCGGTTGAAGCTTTACAATTTTACAAAAATCATTTAAATACACATTTTGTTTCAAATGTTGACGGTGACCATGTAAATGAAATCATCAAAAAACTAAATCCTGAAACGACTTTATTTTTAATTGTTTCTAAAACGTTTACTACTCAGGAAACACTTTCAAATTCAGAAACGATTAGAGAATGGTTTTTAAAATCAGCTTCTCAGGAAGATGTTGCTAAACACTTCGTTGCGGTTTCAACCAACATTCAAAAAGTTACAGAATTCGGAATCAA